>NZ_JAFMHR010000102.1 GCF_017854415.1 Yoonia sp.
TAAAGTATTCAATCCAGGTCTGATGCAGACCAATCGCCGTAACGTACTGCGCGGCTCTGTCCTTGCGGGTGCTGCTGCGATGGCAGGCACTGCGGGTCTTGCGGGTCAACGCCGCGCGCCACTGCCAAAGATGCAGCCGCCAGCGCCACGGTTCCTTGTCGCCGAAGAACAGGCCCAGATGGCCGCGCCTTCCGCTGACCTGTCCGGCTACACACGTGTCAAACAAGAGCTGGTCGCGCCACCATTTGCACCCGCCCACGAGCAGGTCGCAACCGGTGGCCCCAAGATCATCGAGATCACCATGGAAACAACCGAAGTTCTGATGGTTGTTGACGAAGATACCGGCGCTGAAGTCTGGGCACTGACCTATAACGGCTCTGTCCCAGGTCCGCTGATCATCTGCCACGAAGGCGACATGGTCGAACTGACCCTGCGCAACCCTGTGGACAGCCAGATGGAACACAACATCGACTTTCACGCCTCTACGGGCGCGCTTGGCGGTGGTGGTTTGACCCACGTCTTCCCTGGTGAAGAAACCGTGCTGCGCTGGAAAGCGACCAAGCCGGGCTGCTTTACCTATCACTGTGCCCCCGGTGGCGCGATGATCCCTTACCACGTTACACACGGCATGAACGGTGCGGTCATGGTTCTGCCACGCGATGGTCTGAAAGACGGTATGGGCAATGCGCTGACCTATGACAGCATCGCCTACATCGGCGAGCAGGATTATTATCTGCCGATGGACGAATTCGGCGACTATAAGAAATACGCATTCGCAGGTGATGACTATGCCGATAGCCTTGATGCGATGCGCACGCTGACACCAACACATTGTGTGTTCAACGGCGCGGTAGGTGCGTTGACTGGCGAGAACGCTTTGACAGCCAAAGTCGGCGAAACCGTCCTGATGATCCACAACCAAGCCAACCGCGACAGCCGTCCGCACCTTATCGGTGGACACGGCAACTACGTCTGGGAAACATCGTTCAGCGACGCGCCCCTGACCGGATTGGAAACATGGTTCGTGCGTGGCGGCACCGCAATGGCCGCGATGTACACATTCGAACAACCCGGCGTCTACGCCTACGTGAACCACAACCTGATCGAAGCGACGCTGCTGGGTGCAGCCGCACACTTTGTCGTTGAGGGCGAATGGAACAACGAACTGATGGAACAGGTCGTCGCACCGCGTACCTTTGAAACCTAAACAGGATCATTTGCGATGACACATGCCAACACCTCACCCAAAAGCCGCAGCTTTCTGGTGCTCACGGGCACGGTGTTAACAGTGGCTTTTCTTATCGGGGGCGCGTTCTACACACGCGGCCCCGACCTGACCTTCGCGCCGCAAATGGCTGAAGCGCCCGTGATCCTTGCTGACGGATCCGCACTCCATGTACAGAAATACGAAGTCACCATCGCTGAGTGGAACAAATGCCACATGGCAGGTGGCTGTTCTTTGGCACTGCGCGCAACCGGCAGCCAAACAGAGGCCGAAATGCCTGCCACAGGTCTTTCGTTCATGGATGTGGCGGAATATGTCACTTGGATCAACGCGAAAACGCGGATGCAATTCCGCCTACCCACCCTTGCAGAGTGGGAACTGATGGCCGCCGAAGTCCTGCCCCCCGCTCCTGATCCGATCTTTACGGACCCTGAACTGACATGGGCTTCCACTTACCTGATGGAGCCGCAGACCAAACGCACATTGCGCCCCAAAGGCGCATTTGAAACCACCTCGCAGGGCATTGTCGATCTGAACGGCAGCGTTTGGGAATGGACACAAGACTGTTATGTCGGTGCAGCAGAAGGTCAGCTGACACCAGATCGCTGCCCAGCATTCTTTGTGGGCGGCGAACATGTGGCGGCAATGTCATATCTGGTACGCGATCCTGCGCGCGGTGGCTGTGCCGTCGGGACACCGCCTGCGCACCTCGGGATGCGGCTGGTGTCGGATCAAGCATCATAAGTAGTGTTTGCTTGGCGCGGGTATTGGGCCGTGGATCGGCACCTGCGCACATCTGCCAGCGAGCGTCGCAAAGGTAACAAGATTCTGAAAGTCAGAGACATGACAAATAGGCAGTCGAGTGGTAATCGTCACATCGACGGGGTCTTGGATTCCAATTCATAGGGGACGAAAATGAAGCATCTAGTCTTGGCGGTTTTCTTGATTGCACTTGCCGCTTGCGAAACCACCGAACGCGAGACAGAAACGATCCAAAGTGGCATTGTCATAAGTGGCACGGCGTCCATGGGCATTGCACGCGACGGCAATTAATCAGCCGACCAGCACGGGACATTGGCACATTACTTTGCTCTTGTTCATGACAATTCTATCTTCATCGCCGAACCCTAGATACAGCCAAACTTTGCCACGGACATCAAATCCCGTCGAAGGCTGCGCTACCGTAACCTGTCCCGTTTTGGCGGTTTGGCGCAGAGCATTGATCAATATCAAAACCGAGACAGATCTGCAGCGTACCCATGACATGCATAAATTGTCATGATCGGTCGTTCAAAACGCACGCGCACATCGAAACACCACGTGACACTTGATTTTGAATTGACGAGCAAGGGAGATCAACCATGAAACGCGTAATTTTGATGACACTCGCTGGTGCAAGCCTTGTCTTGGTTCAAGCCTGCGAAAATCTGACCGCTGAACAGCGCACCGTTGTGGGTGCCACAGGAGGGGCCGCAGCAGGCCTGATTACTGCCGACATCTTGGACGCGAACAAAGATTGGCGTTTGATTTCTGCGCTTGCTGGTGCAGCGGCGGGCGTGATCGTGGCACAAAATGAAGACACGCAGCAATGCGCGTACGCACGCGGTGACGGCACTTACATCGTTGCACCTTGTCCTTAAATCTTAGGCCGCACGACCTGTATTACGTTGGCACCAACGAGCGCAACAATTGAGCCAAGTCGTCATGCTGGTGCTGGTTTCAGTAAGCCGCCGATTGTCGTACGTGCCACGCGCCATACTACGGCAAGCGACAAGGCCCAACCGCTGACGACCGCCGTTGCGATACCAAGCCATACACCCCAGACCGTGAAATCCAGAACGCCGACAAAGACCCAGACAAAGAACGCGACACCGAAACCCTGCCGATAGATGCTGATCCAAAGCGTCCAGATCGGCTTTTTCAACGCTTGCAGAAGCGAGTTGATCGAAAACAGCATCATGTAGATCGGGAACAGGAATGCATCGACCCGCAGGTAGCTTGAACCGACGCGGATCACTTCTGGATCGTCCGAAAACAGCGACATCGCAAAGCCGCCGCCGAACAGCAAGATCGGCGTCGCCACAAGGGTCATAGCGAACCCCGTTTTCCAGCAAAACAACAATGCCGCGCGGACGCGATCAAAGTCTTTAGCCCCAAAGTTTTGCCCAGCGATCGGAAGCAACGCGCCAGTCATACCCAAAACCGGCAAAAGCAGAATTTGCTCGATCCGAAGTGCGACGCCATATGCCGCGACCGCATGACCGCCAAATTCCTTTAGCGCAAATTGCACCACAAACCCTGAGATAAACATCACCATCATCGCCGAACTGGCAGGCACCAATTGGGCGATGATCTGCTTGAAGCTGTCCAGCTCTGGCCGGAACACTTCAAGGCGAACTGATTGCATCATCTCAAGCTTTAGAATGCGTGTGATGATAAAGACCATAACGCCTGTCTGGCTGATGATTGTAGCGACAGCGATACCGTTGAACCCCATACCACCCCACAGCCCGTCAATGCCGAACATCAACAGAGGGTTTAGACCGATATTCACAAAAAACGCGACCATCATGGCGCGCTGCATCGTGCGGCTGTCACCATGTGCTTGCAGGATTCCGTTGCCCCCGTAGGCCAAAAAGAAGCCAGGCAATGCAAAAATCAGAAACTTGAAATAGCCAAGCGCCGCATCGCGGTATCCTCCCGGTTCGGACACCAGATTGATCAACATCGGACCCAGAAACCACCCGACAAACATGGATACGATCGTTGCAACAATACCAAAGGAAATACCTTGCGCGGCAAGCCGTTGCGTTTGCGAGCTGTCGCCGCTTCCTTTGGCATTCGACACTAATGCGCTGAGCGCTGAACTTAGGCCAAATCCAATCGCCATCAGTACGAAAAACGCCTGATACCCAATCGCCAGACCGGCCTGCGCATCGGTTGACAAACGTCCTGCCCAATAGACATCAACAACGTTGTATAAAGTGGCAAACAACATCCCAAGCGCTGCAGGAATTGCGAGAGCGCGAAAGTGCGTGGACATCGCGCCTTTGGTTAGGTCATCTTTTTGCATCACATTTCGCTCGCATTCATGCGGCGCTCAAACCAGCGTACGCCAGCCGAAACGATGAGGATCAGCACAAGGTACTCAAGCACCAAGACTGTATAGATTTCGAGGGGCCGGTATTCGGAAACAACCAGTTCGTTTGCTTTGCGTGTCAATTCCTGCAATCCGATGACTGAAACAAGCGACGACATCTTGAGCATATAAACGAGCTGGTTTCCCAAAGCAGGCAGGATGCGCCGAATGGCTTGCGGCAAGATTATGTACCGCATCGTATCGCGATAATTCAGGGAAATGGATTGTGCCGCCTCATATTGGCCGCGGGCGATTGTGACCGCGGGCGATTGACTGGATGCCCGCGCGAAAAATCTCTGCTTGGAAGGCGCTATCGCTTAGGGCTAAGGCCAGAACACCCGCCCAAAAGACGTTCAACGTGATCCCCGACAAAGCCGGCAGGCCGTAATAAACCCAAAGGATCAAAACAAGGATCGGGACTGCGCGCACGATTTCGACATACGTCCGGTTAAACATGCGCCACCCGCGTTTTTTCGAAAGCCCCGGAAGTGCGACCAAAAGACCGACAACAACTGAAATCAGGATTGCCGTCACCGACATGACGATGGTGTAATATGCACCGCTCGCCATGAATTTCAGATTGCTCCAGCCAGAGGACGTCGTAGGATCAACCACATACCAGCCCCAATTCCCCGAGCAGCCCGACAAGAGCAGGATCAGTGGTGTAAGGATCAAAAGTTTCTTCATGCCCATGCCCCTAATGGTTCAAAATCTGTTTGATGAATTGTGCAAACCGCTGTGACTTCGGTGCATCAAAGACATCGCCCGGCGCGCCAATTTCGACGATTTCACCCTTATCCATAAACACCATCCTATCGGCGACACGGCGCGCAAAGCCCATTTCATGGGTCACGACGATCATAGTCATGCCCGAAATTGCCAATTCGGTCATGACTTCCAGCACCTCTGCGATCATCTCGGGGTCTAGCGCCGATGTCGGCTCGTCAAACAACAGAATGCGCGGCTCCATACACAGTGACCGTGCGATGGCGACCCGCTGTTGTTGACCGCCAGACAATTGGCGCGGGAACTTGTCGGCCTGATCGGGGATTTGCACGCGCTCAAGGTACTTCATCGCACGCGCGCGGGCCTCTGCTTCAGTCAAGCCCAATACGCGACGCGGCCCTATGCAAAGGTTTTCCAAAACAGTTAGGTGCGGAAACAGGTTGAACTGTTGGAAAACCATCCCGACAAGACCGCGAATTTTTTCCAGATCAGCGGTGTCATCGCTCAGGACGGTGCCATCAACGACAATTTGACCGTCCTCATGCGCTTCAAGCCGGTTGATGCAACGGATCAATGTGGACTTGCCAGACCCCGATGGGCCGCAAATCACGACACGTTCCCCCAAGGCCACGTCCAAAGAGACGTTCTTTAGCGCCTGAAAATCTCCAAAATACTTGGAAACGTTCTGCATTGAGATGATGGACATGGCAGTTGGCCCCCTATTGGTCCTACAAAAGTGATGACTTATTGTTGGATTTCACATTATCGGGCTGTTTGCATTTCCAAACGGCTCTGGCACTCTATGTCTAACGAATACACTGGAAGGGAAACCCATGAAATTCTTTAAAATTGCCGCCGCTGCGGTTATTCTCGCCACGAGCGCCGTTCAAGCAACAGCACAATCCGCACTTAGCGAAATCCTAGCCGAAGGTGTTCTGAAAGTCGGAACAACCGGCGACTGGAACCCGATGACGATGCGCAATATCGCGACGAATGCGTACGAAGGGTATGATATCGATGTGATGACAGCGCTGGCCGCTGATCTGGGCGTCGAGGTCGAATTCGTGCCAACAGATTGGAAAACACTTGTCGCGGGTGTGACATCTGGCCAGTACCACATTACCGGTTCTGCCTCTGTATCACCTGCGCGCGCCAAGGCAGCTGGCTATTCGAACAGCTACTTTGCTTTGGTGACGGTTCCATTGACCCTGAAGGAAAACGCTGATCGTTTCGCAAACTGGGATGATCTGAACGTTGCAGGTGTATCCGTTGCCGCGACGCTGGGCACCACACAAGAAGCGCAAGTAAAACAGTATTTTCCAGAAGCAACGCACCGCATCGTCGAAGCACCTGCTCGCGATTTCCAGGAAGTTCTATCAGGCCGTGCGGATGCCAGCATCACGTCTAACATCGAGGCGGCAACCCTTGTCGCGCAATATGAAAACCTGATGATTATTCCAGTTGAAGCTGGCCGTTCGCCTACCCCGGTTGCAATGCTGTTGCCGCAGGCTGATCAAGTTTGGATCAACTATGTGAACACATGGATTGGCCTCAAGCAGGAGCAGGGTTTCTTTGAAGAACTAGGCGCAAAATGGGGCCTGAACGCAGAGTAATCTGACCGTTCCATTTTTTAGCTACTTTGGGCCAACCCTGTGCGGTTGGCCCTTTTCATATCTACGTCAGAGAGGCGCAAAATGCTGACAGTCTATTCCGTTCCTGTAGCAGTCTATTGCGCGAAACTGCGCATTATGATGCACCATAAATTGATACCGTTTACACAGTTACCGCCGCCGGGCGGCTATGGGTCTGACGAATACCGTGCAATCGTGCCATCGGGCAATTTACCCGCTATGATCCACGACGGTTTCATGTTGGCGGATTCCGAAGCAATCGCAGAATATCTGGACGAGGCATTTCCCGACGTTCCGATGTTGCCGGACACGATCAAACTGCGCGCGAAAGCCCGTGAGTTAAGCAGGTTTCACGACACGCGACTGGAACCGGCGGTACGGGCGATCTATCCCCAAGTGGCCTACGCAACGCGCGACAAAGATGCCGTACAACTTGGCGGACAAGCAATCAGCAAACACCTGTTGTCGCTTGCGCTGTTGTTAGAAGCCAATCCGTTAGACACGCAAAAGCTATGGCTTTGTGACTGCGGATTTGCCGTGACATTCGCTTGGGTCAGCGCATTTCAGGACGCATGCGATTTACCCGTCGTGTGGCCACGCATCGTTTCCGACTACGCGGCGCGTCTTCGGGGTTTTGAGGTAGTTGCCGATGAATTGGTGGCTTACCGACCTGCAATGGACGCATATTTGGAAAAGGCCAAGCCACCATCTTCACGGTCTTGATTGTGAACGGGCATTCGGTCAATTCGAGGCAAGCGACGATTACCAACCTTTAGACCCATGCCTAAATCATCGGACCGACTACGGGCAAAAAAAATGGCGACCAACTAGGTTGGCCGCCAGTTCGTTTTCCGGAAGAGGTAAAGCTTTCGGGAAACGGGAGAGTCGTCAGACCTGTCAGCTGCTATCAACTGCTTGGACATGTACCATGTCCCCTGAGGTCAAATTCTGGATCGGGCGGTCTACCGCAGCTATGTGAAGGGACCATTGGCCAAGCGAAACTGTAAGCTCGGCATCATCGGGCGCAGCACTTGGTACCTGCTGCATCTCGGTATCTTCTATGTGAAGGGCATCCATCAGCTTTTTTAGCTTTACCGCGCCCACTTGGTACACGCCGGCACTTACCCGGGTGAAGCCCATCTTTTCTAGCCGCTCGCGGACATTCCCGTTGCACAGACGCGCAGTGTTCCCCTTTGGCAGTCGGAAGTCTGGTGGGGTTGCATCAGTCAGGTCGGGATAGCGCATAACAGCGCGTCTCGTGAACCTGACTTGATCATGCGGATGTTCAACAATTACCGGATCAACGTCAGTTATCTGTCCCGCACGGCGTTGTTTCATATAGATGCAATTTGCATCGGTGAAATATGCGTTGCCAAGGAACATCCGAAGCGCGAATTCGGTTTTCCAAGCCAAACCCATGCCGCTGTAATGCGGATCGCCCAGCGCATCTTTGCCCATGTAGATACAGTTTTCACCTTGCCATCCGCCATGCCAACTGCCGCGCCGATCGTCCTTTGGATCACCCAACCAGCCACCCATTTGGGCGCGGGTCGCATAGTCATCCTTGTTCTTGAAATAAAGGTAGTCACCAGGAACGGCGATCGTCGCGCCCCGCACATAATCAGTCGAAATATCATGGAGCTGACTTAAAAATTGACTGGCTGCCGTCCGTTCTGGCGGCGTATCAGGCGCACCAGCAACGCGCCATGCACCGATGAATGCAGGACCAAAGTGATCCCGCAATGCATCCACTTTTTCTGCGCCAAGCCCATTTAAACATCCCGTCAAGATTGACAGTTGCAAAGCGCCTGCGCATTCGCCCCGAAATGGCGTCACATCGTGCAACGCTTCGGACAACGGAACATCCGACTTTTGCATGAACGTGTAACCGGCCCATGACGCATCATCGGGTAGATGCATCCAGGATGACTTGGGCGCTGCGAATGGCGCCTCTGTTGTTAGGATCCCTTCGCCGGTTTTAGCGCCTGACGCAAACAAGACCTCAAGATTACGAAGATATCCAAGTGTGGGCGGCACGCCGATCGCAGCTTCGACATAGTCGCCGTCGATCCGGCCGGAACACAGGTCCTTCATTGCCGCGATAACACCTTTGCGCAGAGCAATATTATCGGCCAACTGCTTGGGGTTTTCAAACTCGTGCGGCAGATAATCATTAATCATCGCCAGCGCGATTTCGATGTCCAAATCATCGACCAGCGTCATGACTTCGGCGATGTCGTCAGACCTGAATGCAGGGCGGATCTGCTTGCCTTCAACAACGAGTGCATACTTCAGAACAGACTGAAAATCCTGTGCGCTATGATCAATCGACTTGTCGTCAATCCAAAGGCCTTTCTTCTCGGTCAATTTTCCTACCTTTGCGCGCATGTCTGTGTTTTCTGACATTAGCATTGACCGCGGGTAAGCGAGGGTCAGAAATGCGTCAAAAATGGTTTCAGCTATTTTTACGGCGCTGCGCATTGAGGGTTAACAGTGGTCGATAACAAGCTATGATATTCAACAATGCGCGTTTTCATTAAACTTTTAGGTGGACCAGCTTTTAGCCGACCAGACGGTTCGGCTTTGCGGCTTCCAACACGCAAGTCGGAGGCGCTGTTTGCATACCTGTTAGAACGCGGCGGAGAGGCCGTATCGCGCGAGGCACTTGCAGCGAATTTATGGCCTTATAGCGGTGAGGAACAGGCACGGGCGAGCTTGAGGCAAGAGGTTTCCGTCCTGCGCAAGGCACTTGGGCCCGACTTTGCAGATATCATCATTACCGAAGGTGATCGTTTGTCAGTCTCGCATCATGGATTGGATGTGGATATTTGGCGTCTGCGTGCCCACCGCCGCCTTGGACATAACCCTGATGCCCTGCTCGCGCTATTCGAGCATTACACCGCCCCGTTTTTGGATACGTTTCGCATTCGCAGCCAGCCGTTTACAGACTGGGTTTGGCTAACACGGCAATCACTGCAGAATGAAATTCTAAGCTTGGGCCAGACAGCGCTTTCGCGATGTATCGAAACGCAAGACCACGAGAATACCACCCGGATCGCCACGCACCTGTGCCGAATAGAACCGACCTATGAACCGGCGCATCAAGCATTGATTGCAGCACACATCGGCAATGGCGATATGACCGCGGCACAGCGGCAGTTGCGCCAGTGCCAAGCAGCACTCGACGATCAACTTGATTCCAAGGTCTCGTCAGAAACGCTTGCGCTGTTTGATGAGCAAGGGAATGCAAAACAGACGCCTGCACCCGTTGAAACAAAACGCCGCGCGCAACAGCGCCGGTTTGTAGCAGTTCTTTCAGTTGCTACAAATCTGGACTTTGCCGATCCCGAAGACTTTGATCGCGAAGCCGAAGCCGCCAGCGCGCAGATCCGGCACGATATCGAAGCCAGAGGCGGTACCATCCTGCGCTCTTTTTCTGGCGATGTCCTTGCCTGTTTTGGCTACCCGATCGGGCATGACAAAGACCCCGACACAGCGGTTTTCGTGGCAGGGGATATCTTGATTGCTTTGGATGCGAGGTCTCAGGGGGCCACTCAAGCACAGATCGGGTTGTCGTACGGACAAGTTTTGATTTCATCCGACACAACGGGAAAACCAACGGTTTCGGGTGCCGTTTTGCGGACGGCCGAAGGCGTGGCAAGACAAAGCGCATTCGGGGTCGTTTCGATATGCGCGGAAATGGCCAAAGTCGTGTCTCCCGCCGTTCGCTTGAGCCAACAAGACGCCGGGAACGGAGCGCGGCAAGTAATGCCGCGGCTTGAACCTAACCCGCCATTTCGGCCCGACGTATTTTTGGACAATAGACATCCCATGTTAGGGCGCGAAGACCAGCTTGCCGATCTCATTGATTTGATGGCCCAAGCAAAACGCGGGTCCGGAAGTGTGGCTGCTATCGTAGGGCACCCGGGTGAAGGTAAATCCCGACTGGTTCATGAGATCACCCAAAAAGGACATGATCTTGGGTTCGAGGTCCAAGTCTTTTATGGTAGGCGAAGCGCACAGCAAACGGTGTTTTCTCCGGTTTTGGACTACATGCAGAATAGCGGCGATTTTAGTTCCAAGCGCCCCACATTTGAAGAAGTCGAAAGTTGGATGACGCAACGCAGTGCGGACCTGACGATTGCCGCACCATATTTTGACGCACTCATCAAATCGCCTGGTTTCCAACAGCCAGAGCAAGCAAACTTTTCCGATGATGAACGAAAATCTGCGCTCACTATATTTGCGGCAGGCCATACGGAAGAAACTCAATCACACCCAACCGTCATGGTTTTCGAAGACATTCAATGGTTTGATCCAACAACCTGTGAGGCAATAGAACGCCTTATTGATGTCGTCCCCAATGCACCCGTTTTGGCTGTACTTGTTTCCCGCTTGGGCGAGGAACCCAATGTGGTTGCGCATCCGTCAGTTCATAGGACCGTTCTGAACCCGCTTGCGCCAGAAAAAGCCGAAGCACTTTTGCGCGGGCTTCTGGGAAAGACCTCAACCACGACGTCCACGATTTCGAACGTAATCGAACGTGCTGAAGGCAATCCACTCACGCTAGAAGAATTCGCGAAGGCGATTATTTTCGAGCGCGACAATACATCAGACCAAGACTTTACATCAGACCAAGACTTTCATTTTGCGCCAACTTTTTCGCTTGGCAAAACGGACATGCCGATCGAAACCCCTTCGCGACTTTTGCC
>NZ_JAFMHR010000103.1 GCF_017854415.1 Yoonia sp.
ATTGGGCGACGTTCGTATCTTGGTATTCGTCCACGAGTATATAGCGGAACCAGCGTTGGTACTGTGCCAGCACATCCGCGTGGGTCTGAAAGATCGTCACCATATGCAGCAAGATGTCGCCAAAATCGACAGCATTTAGATCGCGTAGGCGCCGCTGATAGGCCGCGTAAAGCGCGACACCTTTTTGATCGAACGCGCCACTGTCCGCGACGGGGATTTTGTCGGGCGTGAGCGCTTTGTTTTTCCAGCCGTCAATGATGCCCGCCAACATGCGTGCAGGCCAACGCTTGTGATCGATGTCTGCAGCCTCGATCAACTGTTTCATCAGACGGATTTGATCGTCGGTGTCTAGGATCGTGAAGTTCGATTTGAGCCCGACCAGTTCCGCATGACGGCGCAATTGTTTGGCGCAGACAGCGTGGAATGTGCCTAGCCAAGGCAATGGTTCATCCATGTCATACGGCTGTAACGCCAACCTTTGCTTCATTTCTCTTGCAGCTTTGTTTGTAAAAGTAACCGCAAGAATATTTCGCGGACTCACGCCCCCGACATTTTCCAAGTGCGCAACACGCGCCATAAGCGCTCTAGTTTTACCTGTACCCGCACCAGCCAGCATCAGAACTGGCCCATCCAATGCCTCAACGGCTTCGCGCTGCGGAGCATTGAGAACTGACAAGTATGCTTCTGGGTCTCGCACCTTAGGCCGCGCCATCGCCTGCTGGCTCAGTGGGCGTGCTGCCGCTTCGAATGCGTCATCTTCGGAAAAACTGTTCATTGCTTACTCATAGCGCCATCGTACCGCTCTGAAAAGAGCTTGTTCTACTTACGTTCTATTGTTGTTCAAACCTTCGATATTCACCTGAAAGTTTGAAACGTATCAACAATTGCGAATTTCTACCTCGACACCAACTGCTTCACTTCCGCAACATTTTGGACTGTTATCAACACACCAGAGTGCCCTTATGGTCAAGCATGGATGACGCATGAAACCCAACAGAGTCTGCCCCTTGACCATACCGTGAAGAGATAAGCGCGCTGCCTTGGCCACATGAAAAAGAGGTATTTTCATCAGTATGATGGAATCGTATGCTCTTTTGCTGGTATAGTATTTGAACGAACATTCGGAATCGCTCAATGTCGGCTCACGGACAAAACGAATCTGCGATTTCTGGGAGGAAAACATGAAATCTTTAATGAACACGGCTCTTGGCCTGACACTTGGCGTTGCCGGTGCATCTGTTGCATTCGCTGACGGCCACGCGCCTGAGCTGACAATTGCGATCGTCAACAACGGTCACATGATCAACATGCAAACTGTTGCTGAAGCATACACCGCAGAAACTGGTGTTAAGCTGAACTGGGTTTCCCTGGAAGAAGGCGTTCTGCGCGAGCAGGTTACTTCTGACACAGCAACCGGTGGCGGTCAGTACGACATCATCAACATCGGCATGCAAGAAGCACCAATCTGGGGCGCTGCAGGCTGGATCGAACCATTGAACTTCGGTGACGACTACGACGTAGACGACATTCTGCCAGCAATGGCTGCAGGTCTGTCCGCTGACGGTCAGCTTTATGCTGCTCCATTCTACGGTGAATCTTCCATGGTCATGTACCGTGGCGATCTTGCTGACGCTGCTGGCGTAACAATCGCTGACAACGACAGCTGGGAAAACATCACAGCAGCTGCTGCTGCGATGCACGACCCAGACAACGGCGTTTACGGTGCCTGTTTGCGCGGTAAGCCAGGTTGGGGCGACAATGGCGCGTTCATCGGTACGATCGCAAACTCCTTCGGTGCGGCTTATTTTGACGCCGATATGGTGCCAACATTCGACACACCTGAGTTTAACGCTGCGGTTACTATGTACGTAAACCTGCTGCAGAACTACGGCCCTCCAGGCTCCGAAGGTAACTCCTTCAACGAGATCTTGGCTTTGTACAACGAAGGCAAGTGTGGCCTGTGGATCGACGCGACAATCGCTGCATCCTTCCTTGAGAACCCTGCTGTTCGTTACGCACAGTCGCCAAACGCTGGTAACCCAGTTGGTGCGAACTGGCTTTGGGCTTGGGCAATGGCTGTTCCAACAGGTACAGACAACACTGAAGAAGCGATCGCATTCATCGAATGGGCGACTTCCAAAGCGTATATCGAAGCTGTTGGCAACCACCCAGACTTCGGTTGGGGTTCTGTTCCAACTGGTACACGTACGTCCACATACTCCAACGCTGACTTCCTTGCTGCTGCGCCTTTCGCAGAAGCTGAATTGGCAGCGATCAACTCTGCGGCTCCAGAAGCAACTGACATCAAGCCATACGTAGGCGTTCAGTTCGTATCAATCCCTGAGTTCCCAGAAGTGGGTACAGCATTCGGTCAGGAAATGGCGGCGGCGTTGTCCGGCGACAAGACTGTCGAAGAAGCACTGGCTGCTGCACAAGAAGCAGCTTTGGCAATCATGACCGAAGCGGGTTACTACTAAACCCCGACTTTGACTGATTAAGTCCTGGCCCGATCCTCATGATCGGGCCAGGAACACAGCCCTCATTTTTTTGTTCGCCGAGCTTGAGCGCAGTCACCTGACGCTTGCCAACGAACACCCGCTTAATGTTAGACTGCTTCAAACCTCCGATTTGTAAGGGTACTCAAGCCATGGCCGACAGAACGCTCCCGAAACTTTTACAGACACCGGCAGTTATTCTATTGCTGATCTGGATGATCGTCCCTCTCAGCATGACGCTGTACTTTTCGTTTATCCGCTATGTTCTTAGCAGTACAAACCGGCCTGAATGGACAACGCCTGCCCTCAGTAACTGGCGGGGGTTTGGCAACTATGGATACGTCCTAAAAGCCAAAGATTTCCTTTTTGCGATCCAGAATTCGGTTCTTATCGTTGGTAGTATCCTGATCCTCACGGTTCTGCTGGGTCTTGCCATCGCTGTCCTTGTGAACCGCAATTTCCCTGGCCGTGGCATCGTTCGCGTCCTTCTGATTTCACCGTTCTTTGTCATGCCAGCGGTGAACGCAGTCCTTTGGATCAACATGATCCTTGATCCTGTGCTTGGTCTTCAGGGTCTCGCTGTTGGCGGCCTCAACAGCCTGATCGACGGGCTTCGCGATTTCCCGGTTTTGGGCTATTTTTTCAATCTGTGGCCTACGCTTGAACCGATATCGTTCCGTGCCACGCAAACATCGGCCTATGCTGTTATCATGATGGTCACGTGGCAATGGACACCTTTCGCGGTCCTGATCTTCATGACATCGCTTCAGTCTGAGGATGAATCGCAAAAAGAAGCCGCAACGCTGGACGGCGCAAGCAACTGGTCAAAGTTCATCAACCTGACGGTGCCCCATTTGGGCCGCCCCATTGCGATCGTGATCATGATCCAGTCGATCTTTCACTTGTCGCTTTATGCTGAAATCGAAATCGTCAGCCGCGGGAACGGGAACAAAAACCTGCCGTATCTGATCGGTGAATTCGCTAACAATAATATCGGTGCAGCGAGTGCCACGGGCATCTTTGCAGTCATCCTTGCCAACATCATCGCAATCTTCTTGCTGCGCATGGTTGGCAAAACCTTGATGGATTAGGGAATAAGAAAATGGCAACAATTACGCAAAACTCTCGTCTCAGCAACGTTCTCTGGCCAACTGTCGCTTGGTTGATCGCGCTGATCTTCTTCTTCCCGATTTTCTGGTTGGTGTTCACCAGCTTCAAAACCGACCAAGACGCCGTGAACCCTGAATTTCTGTTCCGCTTTACGCCGACGTTGGAAAACTACACCAACATGACGCAGAACTATGACTACTGGAAGTTCGCCACAAACTCGGTGATCACATCCACCTTCGCGACACTGTTCGCTTTGATTGTGGGCGTTCCAGCGGCCTATGCCATGGCGTTCAACCCTAGCCGCCACACTAAAGATATCCTGATGTGGATGTTGTCGACCAAGATGTTGCCTGCGGCTGCGGTGCTGTATCCGATGACGTTCCTGACAAAAAACATGCTGGGCATCTATGACACCCATTTTCTGGTGATCCTTGTTTTGTGTCTGGTAAACCTGCCCATCGTGATCTGGATGCTGTTCACCTACTTCAAGGAAATCCCGAAAGAGATTATCGAAGCTGGCAAGATGGACGGCGTGTCCACATGGGGCGAGATCAAGGATATCCTGATCCCGCTGGCATGGGGTGGCATTACATCTACCGCGCTTTTGACATTCATCTTCTGCTGGAACGAAGCCTACTGGACTGTGCGTCTGACGACGTTCAATGCGTCAACTCTTTCGACATTGATCGAAGGTAACCGCGCACCAGAAGGCCTGTTCTTTGGCCGCCTATCTGCCGTGTCCACCGCTGCGATTGCGCCAATTGTTGTCCTTGGCTGGTTCTGTCAGAAGCAGCTGGTTGCAGGCCTGACATTCGGAGCGGTGAAGTAATGTTGAACGCGGCACCTACAGATCTGACCGGTAAGACGGCCTTGGTCACAGGTGCCGTTGGCGGCATCGGGGCTAGTGCGGTCGCGCATTTCGCAGCCCTTGGCGCGACGGTTTATGCAACTGATATTGCGGACAGTTTCGATGGCGATGCTATCTACAAACCGTTCGATCTATTGGATGATGAAAGCCTGACCGCCTGCACCGATTGGATCGCCGAGATCAAACCGGACATCTTGTTCAATAATGCCGCCCTCTTTGGAATGGGTAGTATTTTGGATGGCGGCGACCTTGACCAGTTGGACCGTTTGTTCGGTGTGAATGTACGTGGGTTTTACGCGGTGATGCAGGCTTGTGCGACGTCCATGGTCGCAAACGGCCAGCAAGGGTCTATCATTAATCTCGCATCGCAAGCGGGGCACCGTGGCGAGGCTTTGGTCGCCCACTACTGCGCAACCAAGGCGGCCGTTATCAGCTACACGCAATCAGCAGCCCTTGCCCTTGCACCACACAAAATCCGCGTCAATGCGATCAGCCCCGGTGTGATTGACACACCAATGTGGGCCACTGTTGACGCACTGTTTGCCAAGTTCGAAAACAAGGCACCGGGCCAAAAGAAACGCGAAGTAGGTAAAGCTGTACCACTGGGTTACATGGGCGATCCGTCCGATGTGGCGCGGGCCGCAGTCTTTCTTGCCAGCGATCAATCAGCTTATATGACCGCACAAACCATCGGCGTCGATGGTGGAAACGTGCTGAGGTAATCTGATGTCAATAATCGCACCCGAAATTGAGATGGTCGACCGCAGCACGCGGTCTATCCGCTATCTTGAACATGGATGGCCGCACGAATTGTGCCGTTGGCATTCGCACGTCGAGTACGAGCTTCATCTGATTACAGAGACGCGCGGCAAGGCGTTTGTTGGCGACCATATTGGTGACTTCAAAGCGGGCGATCTGTTTATGACAGGGCCAAATTTGCCGCACAATTGGGTGACCGACCACGTTTGGTCCGAACCCGTTGAAACCCGCGACATGCTGGTCCAGTTCAGCCATGAAAGCGTTGAAAAGCTAGCCGAAGGCTTTCCAGAGTTTTCGCAAGTCCTGCAACTGCTGCGGCTGGCCCAATCAGGTATTCACTTTGAAGGCTTCAACCCGACATTTGCGCGCGGTCATATGGAATCGATCCGTGACAGTATCGGGGCCGAACGTATTTTGGCCTTTGTGCGCTTTCTTGTGCGCCTCAATGAACACGCCGAAAAAAAGACGCTATCAGCTGCCAAACTGATCCAGCCCGAGGGCGGCAGCAAACAAGCGCGCATCGCTGAAGTCGTTGACCACGTTGTTAAGAACTTCAGTGAAAGCTTTTCAGTAGGCCAAGCCGCAAAAATGGCAGGTATGACCGAAATCACCTTTAGCCGTAATTTTCAGGCCGTCACTGGCCATAGCTTTGTCGAGTTCGTGAACCGCATTCGCATCGGCGAGGCATGCGGCATGCTTTACGCCTCTGACGATCAGATCATTGCAATATCCCAAACGGCGGGCTTCAAAAACCTTGCCAATTTCAACCGGCATTTCTTGAAAGTGAAGGGCATGACCCCTTCCGAGTACCGCGATATCGCGCGCAAGGATCTAGCACCACAATTGGAGTCGACATCATGAACGAGGCGGCACACGCACCTGTATCAGCGACGACCTACGACAGGTCCGCGTGCCAAGTCGGTGTTGTTCATCTTGGCTTTGGCGCATTTCATCGTGCCCATCAGGCCGTCTATATCGATGACTATATGAACCTGTCGGGCGATTTGCGCTGGGGTATCGCTGCCGTCAACTTGCGCGGCTCTGAAACGGGTCATTTTGAAACGGCAAAAGCAGACATCACGCGCAACGACGGCTATTACCTAAAGTCCCATTCCGCCGACGGCGCCGTCGCTATTCGTATGGTCCGCCCGCATGTCCAGTTTGCGGATTGGAGCACCGCACCGCAACAAACTGAGGCGCTGTTGTCCAAGCCATCCGTTCATCTTGTTACGATTACTGTCACTGAAAGCGGTTATTACACTGATCCAAACGGTGATCTGAACACTGAAGACGCGACAATCATCGCTGAAAAGGCGGGCCATGCACCGCAAAGCGTTTACGGCTACCTGCGTGCGGCACTTGGCCAGCGCATGGCAAGCACCGCCGCACCGCTGACCATCGCGTGCTGTGATAATATCCGCCAGAACGGCAAAATGCTCCGCCTCAATCTGTTGGCCTATCTAGAATTCTGCGGCGATAATGTCTTGGCCCAGTGGGTTCAAGACAATGCTGTCTTTCCCTGTTCTATGGTCGACCGGATCACGCCACGCAGCCATGCGAACCTTGGCCAAGAATTATCGGCGCTTTTGGGCAAGGACATCACTTCGCCGATAATGGCCGAAGATTTCATCCAATGGGTTCTGCAAGACAGTGCAACAGCCGCAATGCCAGATTTGGCGCAAGCGGGTGTCACCGTCACGGCGGATGTCGATCCTTACGAAGAAACCAAAATCCGTGTTCTGAACGGTGGGCACACGGCGCTAGTTTATTTGGCCGCACTCGAAGGCGTTGAAACCTTTGATGCTGCTATGCGGGTTCCGCTTTTGAACGCCCATTTCCACAACTTCGAGAGCCAAGAAGTTCTGCCCGCAATCACAATCGATCTGCCCTTCTCAAAGCAGGATTATCTGGCGGATATCGCGCGACGCTTTGGCAACGCAGCTATTGGCGATACGGTCGCCCGCATCAGCGCAGACGGCATGGCCAAGTTTCCGATATTTCTGCGCCCAACCCTGGCAGGTTGCTTTGAACAAGGCATACTGCCGATCTTTACAATCCGAAGCATCGCCAGTTGGCACGTTTTTGCCCAGCATGTCGTCGCTGGAAAAATACCATTCGAATATATCGAACCCCGCTGGAACGACCTTCAGGCGCTTTTGGGCACTGAGGCGTTTCTGACCAATCGCCAACTATGGGGCGATCTTCCTGAAAAGTATCCCGCATTCGTCCAGACCCTGCGGCAAGAAATTAAAGAATTGGAGTCACAATGGCCGGTCTAACCTTACGCGATGTCCGCAAACGCTATGGCGATGTGCAAGTCATGCACGGCGTCGATCTTGATATTGAAGACGGTGAATTCGTCGTATTTGTCGGCCCGTCAGGCTGTGGTAAATCCACATTGCTGCGCATGATCGCAGGCCTCGAAGAAATTTCCGACGGGACCGTCGCGATTGGCGAACAGGTCGTGAATGACGTGGCCGCATCCAAGCGTGGTGTGGCAATGGTTTTCCAGTCCTATGCGCTTTATCCGCATATGACGGTTTATAAGAACATGGCGTTTGGTCTCAAGCAGGCCAAGACTGATCCCGCTGAAATCGACCGCCGCGTGCGTGATGCTGCAGAAATCCTGCAGATCACAGACTACCTTGAGCGTTCACCGCGCAATTTGTCCGGTGGTCAGCGTCAACGTGTTGCCATTGGCCGTGCGATTGTCCGCGATCCGGAAGTGTTCCTGTTTGACGAGCCACTGTCCAACCTTGACGCTGCATTGCGTGTGCAAACGCGCCTTGAAATCGCGCGCCTTCATGCTCGCCTTAAGACTACGATGATCTATGTGACCCACGATCAGGTCGAAGCGATGACACTGGCCGACAAGATCGTTGTGCTGCGCGACGGCCGTATTGAACAGGTCGGTTCGCCTATTGAACTGTACGAACGTCCGGCAAACGCCTTTGTTGCACAGTTTATTGGCAGCCCGAAAATGAACTTCTTCTCGGCTAATGATTTGTCTGCGAATGCCAGCAATGTTCTTGGACGCACCGTCAGTGCGACCGAACAGGTCGGCCTGCGCCCAGAGCATTTGGTCGTCACGGACGCAGCAAGTGCTGTCGTCGAAGGGCGCTTGGATCTTGTTGAAAATCTTGGGGAATATGCACTTGTGCATCTGATTTCTGCGCAAGGCGTGCAATTCATTGCAAAGACTGAAAAGCCACCAATTGCTGAAAAAGGTGACGTGATCGGCTTTACCATCAAGCCAGAGCTTGCACATTATTTCGACACCGAAAGTGGCTTGCGCAAGTAAGTCTAACTGAAATCGACGCATAACGTTGAAATCTAAGTGAATTCTTTGGCCGCTGTGTTTTACATAGCGGCCATTCTTCTTTCCAAGGCAAGTAACCACCTGCGGACAAAACACCTGTAAAATCAAAATCTTAAATGAAAAAATGGTGCTGTGAGGGAGGATTGAACTCCCGACCTCGTCATTACCAATGACGCGCTCTACCACTGAGCTACTGCAGCCAGACGCGCCTTCATAGCGCAGGCGGTGATTAGATGTAATTGCGCTAGGGTGCAAGCGTAATCTGGACGCGTTTTATGAACTACTGTATAACTGGCACATGAGCGAGAAGAAACAACACAAAACCCCTTCCAAAGAGCCGGACAGAGACGCCCGCCTCAGGGTGGCGCTCAAAGCCAATATGGCCAAGCGCAAAGCTCAGGCAAAAGCGCGCAAAGAAAACGAGCAAGAAAAATAAAAGGCAGGTTACATGGATTCGATTGTTGTCAGCGGCGGCGGACCGCTGCAGGGAAAAGTGCAAATCTCAGGCGCGAAAAATACCTGTCTTAAATTGATGTCGGCGGCACTGCTGACAGATGAGCCGCTGACGCTGACGAATGTGCCGCGTTTGTCCGATATCAAAACTCTGAGCAGTTTGCTCGAATCGCACGGGTGCGAAGTTGTTTTGTTACAAGATGGTCGCGTGATGGCGCTCAGCGCCCGCAAGATCACCAATCGCAAAGCCGACTATGAAATTGTGCGCAAATTACGCGCCTCGTTTAACGTGCTGGGGCCTTTACTGGCCCGCGAAGGCGAAGCAATTGTATCCCTTCCCGGCGGGTGTGCCATTGGCGCCCGCAAGGTCGACTTGCACATGCACGCGATGGAAAAACTTGGTGCCAAGATTGAACTTGAGGGCGGCTATGTCCACGCCACCGCGCCAAACGGGCTGACCGGCGGGGTGATCGACTTTCCATTTGTTTCGGTCGGTGCCACTGAAAACGCCCTGACGGCCGCAACACTGGCCAAAGGTACGACCGTGATCACAAACGCTGCACGCGAACCGGATACTGTGGATCTGGCTAAATGTTTGGTGGCGATGGGCGCAAAGATTAGCGGAGCCGGCACCTCACAGATCACCATCGAAGGTGTTGATCGACTGCACGGGGCGACCCATGAAGTGATTGTCGACCGAATCGAATTGGGGACGTTCATGATTGCGCCTGCGCTCTGTGGTGGCGAAATTGAACTATTGGGTGGACGACTTGATTTGATTGGCGCCTTTGTTGAGAAACTTGACGCCGCAGGGGTCGACGTGTGGGAAACCAGCGGCGGGCTGTCGGTGAGGCGGCGTGCAGATTACATTTCAGCCGTTGATGTCACAACCGCACCATTCCCCGGGTACCCCACCGACCTGCAGGCGCAATTCATGGCCCTGATGTGTACCGCAAACGGCAAAAGCGTGCTGGAGGAGACAATTTTTGAAAACCGTTTCATGCATGCACCTGAACTTGTGCGTATGGGCGCAAATATCGAGGTCGAGGGTGGCGTGGCCCGTGTGACCGGAGTTGACCGGCTCAAAGGGGCTCCGGTGATGGCAACGGATCTGCGGGCCTCCGTGTCGCTCATTCTGGCCGGTTTGGCGGCCGAAGGCGAGACTATGGTCAATCGGGTCTATCATCTGGATCGTGGCTATGAACAGATCGAAGAAAAACTTGGCAATCTTGGGGCAAAAATTGAACGGGTCTCAGGCAAATGAAGCAGGACGCAACCTTTGAAGACGGCCGCGAGCGCCCACTGAACCTTGGGGTCCTGGATCAAGATGATCTGCAGGTGGTATCGACATTGATACAAGATGCAGTATTTCCCGCCTCTGAGATGATCTGGGATGCCAGCCAGCGCCGTTTTGCGATTTTAATCAATCGGTTTCGCTGGGAGGATAGATCCCTGACAGATCAATCAGGCCACGCGGTCGAGCGCGTCCAAACGGTGCTTTCCATTGATACTGTGTTGGGCATCGCGTCGCAGGGCATTGAGCGTGCGAACAAAGATATGATTTTCTCGGCGCTGTCATTGCAGTTTGAGCCCGGACCGGATGCTGGCGGCACTGTGCTGTTAACGCTTGCGGGGGATGGGGCAATCAAACTGTCAGTCGAAGCTCTTGAGATACGGCTTAAAGATGTGACCCGTCCCTACAGGGCCCTGTCCAAAACGGTTCCCGATCACGGGCAGTAATCGATACGCATTTAATGGCATGTTCGGCGGGCCTGCTGCCGTTGTATCGATCGTAAACGGTTTGACCATAGGGGCCATTAGGCCCCAGATAGCTGTGCTTATTTGTTTGTGACTTCACAAGATAAAATTCATGCCTATAGCGAGATAGCAGACCTATTTTTAGAAAACAGATTGTAAAATGCACATTTTTTTAAGACTGATATCCCTACTTTCACTTTTGCTGTGTGGTGCAATCTTTGGTTTTTTCTATGCTTGGGTCTGTTCAATCCTTTGGGGATTGGACCAGATCGACCCTAATACTGCAATTACAGCCATGCAGGCGATGAACGCCTCAGTGCGCAATGTGGTATTTGCGCCAGCGTTTTTTGCCACGCCTGTGGTCATACTGGCCGGTGCCCTACTTGCATTTAGCTGTTGCAACCGCCGCGCCACGCTGCGCTGTGTTTTACCACGTCAGATCTGGTTTACGGCTTCGGTGGAATAGTGTTGACCATGGCCATAAACGTCCCCTTGAACCAAGCACTTGCGTTGATCGTAACGCCGTTGGCTCCGACGCAGGCCAGCGCGGTCGGGAGCGCCTATTCCGAGACCTGGCAATTTTGGAATATCATTCGAACCTG
>NZ_JAFMHR010000104.1 GCF_017854415.1 Yoonia sp.
GTAGGGGCGGCCATCATCATTGCCAGCCGCGGGTCTTCGAATTTGATCGCACTCGCCCCGTCGGGCATCGCCACGTAGGTCGTTCCGCTGATCACCGAGTGCGGGTGAATGTGGCTAGTGTGGATGCCGCCTTCGGGCAGGATATTGATCCAGATGTCCTCGAGTTTCAGCTTCTTGTCACCCAGATCAAATGCCACGTCTTTGGCAAATGCCGCGACATGCGCGTCGAGCACTTTCACAAGATCTTTGAAGATCGGGAACCGCCACGGCAGATCGCTTAGCGAAGCGTAGGACGTATAACCGGCATAGCCGTTTTCCTCGCACCAGTTCTGGCCGGCTTCGTCATCGTCTGCGATGACAAGGCACGATTGCTCCAGTTCGGATGCATCAATGGATTTCCCTAGCTCTGACAGCTTGGCGTGATAAAGGCGGGTCGCGAAGAGCGATTTTATATCTGACATGGCATCCTCATATCTGGCAGGTGTATAAAGGTATAGCGTCGAGATTTGGACATGGTCCAAAACAACCGCGGGCCTTTGCGCCACAAGGGGTTGCGCTGTTGGTATATCCCTCATATACGGCCCACTTCTACCCCCACTCCATCGGGAATCGGGTGACGTTTCGTACGGCCCACCGGTGATGTTGAAAAAGGAATATGGCATGAACGCCAATGAACTGCGGGCTAAAACGCCCGATCAGCTCCGTGAAGAGCTGGTCAACCTGAAAAAAGAATCATTCAATCTGCGTTTTCAGCAGGCCACTGGTCAGCTTGAAAACACATCTGGTATTCGTGCGGCCCGCCGCAACGCTGCCAAAGTTAAAACAATTCTGAACGAAAAAGCAGCGTCCGCTGCTTCGGAGGCTTAACCTATGCCTAAGCGTATCCTAGCCGGGGTTGTCACAAGCAACCAAAACGAACAGACCGTCACTGTGTCGGTTGAGCGTCGTTATAAGCACCCGCTGCTTCAGAAAACTATTCGTAAGTCCAAGAAATACCGGGCCCACGATGAGCAGAACGCATTCAATGTTGGCGATCAAGTCCGCATTCAAGAATGTGCACCACGTTCGAAAACGAAACGCTGGGAAGTAATTGCCTCTTAAGGTAGTCGCTCCCGAATGAAACGAAACCCTGGGCCCCCGGACGGAAATCGGGATTAGCTCATAGGTCGGAAAAGGAAACCAAATGATCCAGATGCAGACCAATCTGGATGTTGCTGACAATAGCGGCGCTCGCCGTGTTCAGTGCATCAAGGTTCTGGGTGGTTCTCACCGTCGTTACGCCAGTGTTGGAGACATCATTGTTGTTTCGGTCAAAGAGGCCATTCCACGCGGTCGCGTAAAGAAGGGTGACGTCCGTAAGGCCGTCGTCGTACGCACCGCCAAAGAAGTACGCCGCGAAGATGGCACAGCCATCCGTTTTGACAGCAATGCTGCTGTTATCCTCAACAACAACAACGAGCCAATGGGTACACGTATCTTTGGACCAGTTGTTCGCGAGTTGCGCGCAAAGAACTTCATGAAAATCATCTCGCTTGCTCCGGAGGTGCTGTAATTATGGCTGCTAAACTCCGCAAAGGTGACAGTGTCGTCGTTCTGACTGGCAAGGATAAGGGTAAGACTGGTTCTATCACCAGCATCGACCCGAAATCCGGCAAAGCCATCGTGGACGGTATCAACATTGCGATCCGTCACACAAAGCAATCTCAGGCAACAGAAGGTGGCCGCACGCCAAAGGCGATGCCGATCCAACTGTCCAACCTGGCAATCACTGACAGCAACGGCAAAGCAACCCGCGTCGGCTTCCGTATGGATGGCGACAACAAGGTGCGTTTCGCCAAGACAACAGGGGATGCAATCTAATGCTTGATACTGCAAACTATACCCCGCGTCTTAAGACCCTTTTCGCAACGACCGTTCGCGCGTCGATGAAAGAAGAGTTCGGTTATACAAACGACATGCAGATCCCACGTTTGGACAAGATTGTTCTTAACATTGGCTGTGGTGCCGAGGCTGTCCGTGACAGCAAGAAAGCAAAAACCGCACAAGAAGATCTGACAACAATCGCTGGCCAGAAGGCCATGACGACACGCGCCAAGAAATCAATCGCTGGTTTCCGCGTTCGTGAAGACATGCCTCTGGGTGCAAAGGTGA
Organism: Yoonia sp.; assembly: GCF_017854415.1. GTDB lineage: Bacteria > Pseudomonadota > Alphaproteobacteria > Rhodobacterales > Rhodobacteraceae > Yoonia. Next base: position 2,152 of record NZ_JAFMHR010000104.1, read on the forward strand.
CTTTGCGCGGCGATCGTATGTACGAATTCCTTGACCGTTTGATCACTGTTGCTATGCCACGTATCCGCGACTTTCGCGGCGTATCCGGCAAATCCTTCGACGGCCGCGGCAACTATGCCACGGGTATCAAAGAGCACCTGATCTTCCCAGAAATCAACTTCGACAAGATCGATGAGAACTGGGGCATGGACATCGTGATCTGCACAACAGCGAACACTGACGCTGAAGCAAAGGCACTGTTGAAAGCTTTCAACATGCCGTTCAACAGCTGAGGGGATATTAGATATGGCTAAGAAATCCATGATCGCACGCGAAGTGAAGCGTGAAAAGCTGGTCAAGCAGTATGCTGCAAAGCGCGCTGCCTTGAAGGCAATCATCAACGACAAAGAAAAGCCCGTGGAAGATCGGTTCAAGGCAACTCTTGAACTTGCAAAACTGCCACGGAACTCTTCTGCAACTCGTTTGCATAACCGTTGCCAGCTCACCGGGCGTCCACACGCCTATTACCGCAAACTCAAGATCAGCCGGATCGCGCTGCGGGACCTTGGTTCCAATGGCGAAATTCCCGGTATGGTCAAGTCTAGCTGGTAAGGAACACATATTATGAACGATCCTATCGGTGATATGCTCACACGTATCCGTAACGGCCAAATGCGCGGCAAAGCAGTGGTGGAAACACCTGCTTCTAAACTGCGCGGTTGGGTTCTGGATGTGCTTTCCGACGAAGGCTACATCCGCGGTTACGAAAAGAAGGACGGCAAAGACGGCCATCCTGCTTTCAACATCGAGCTGAAGTACTACGAGGGTACTCCGGTTATTCGCGAAGTGAAGCGGGTTTCAAAGCCTGGCCGCCGCGTTTACCTGGGTTCCAATGACATCCCAACAGTCCGTCAGGGCTTGGGTGTGTCGATTGTCTCCACCTCACAAGGTGTGATGTCGGATGCAAAAGCACGGGCGGCCAATATTGGCGGCGAAGTGCTCTGCACTGTATTCTAAGGGGATATCATGTCTCGTATTGGTAAAAAACCAGTTGAGCTGCCATCGGGCGTTACTGCCTCTGTGTCGGGTCAAACTGTTGAAGTGAAAGGCCCTAAAGGGACCCGTAGCTTTAAAGCAACTGATGATGTCACGCTGTCTGTCGAAGGCAACGTTGTCACTGTCACACCACGCGGCAAATCCAAGCGTGCGCGCCAGCAGTGGGGCATGAGCCGCACAATGGTTGCGAACTTGGCAACTGGCGTATCCGAAGGCTTCAAGAAGGAACTTGAGCTGTCGGGCGTTGGTTACCGTGCACAGATGCAGGGCAACATCCTGAAGCTGGCACTTGGTTACAGCCACGATGTGAATTTTGAAGTGCCAGAGGGTGTCACAGTGACATCTGCAAAGCCAACCGAAATTCTTGTAGAAGGTATCGACGAGCAACTTGTTGGTCAGGTCGCGGCAAATATCCGCGCTTGGCGTAAACCAGAGCCCTATAAGGGCAAAGGCATCAAGTACAAAGGCGAATATATCTTCCGCAAAGAAGGCAAGAAGAAGTAAGGAACGCACAGATGGCAAACAGCAAAAGAACTCTGTTTCTGAAGCGCCGCATGCGCGTTCGGAACAAACTGCGGGGCGTAACAGCCAACCAAGGACGTGCGCGTCTTTCGGTACACCGCTCAAACAAGAACATCAGCGCCCAGCTGATCGACGACGTAAACGGCGTGACAATCGCGTCCGCTTCGTCACTCGAAAAAGACCTGGGTGTGGTTGGCAAGAACAACATCGAAGCCGCTTCGAAAGTGGGCGCTGCAATTGCAGAGCGCGCAAAGAAGGCCGGCGTTGAGGTTGCTTTCTTCGACCGTGGTGGTTTCCTTTTTCACGGTAAAGTTAAGGCTCTGGCCGAAGCTGCGCGTGAAGGTGGTTTGAAAATCTAAAAAGCGTAGGCCGGGGCATGTCCCCGGCTTCGATGATCCGGCGTATTTGGCGACCGCGATTGGATAGCGCCCGCAAGGGCAAAGATATAAAGGACGCCATCAATGGCAGAACGTGATAACAACCGGGGTGGCCGCGGCCGCCGTGAAGAGCAAACTCCAGAGTTTGCAGACCGTCTGGTCGCAATCAACCGCGTTTCGAAAACAGTAAAAGGCGGTAAGCGCTTTGGTTTCGCAGCGCTTGTTGTTGTTGGCGACCAAAAAGGCCGCGTCGGCTTTGGTAAGGGTAAAGCCAAGGAAGTTCCTGAGGCGATCCGCAAAGCAACAGAGCAAGCCAAGCGTCAGATGATCCGCGTTGCATTGCGCGATGGTCGTACGCTGCACCACGACATCGAGGGCCGTCATGGCGCTGGTAAAGTTGTGATGCGCACCGCACCGGCTGGTACTGGTATCATCGCGGGTGGCCCAATGCGTGCCGTTTTCGAAATGCTGGGTGTTCAGGACGTCGTATCAAAATCTATCGGTTCACAGAACCCTTACAACATGATCCGCGCCACCATGGACGGCCTCACCAAAGAGCAATCACCACGCAACGTCGCACAGCGCCGTGGCAAAAAGGTTGCTGACATTCTGCCAAAGCGCGACGAGGCACCTGTTGCCGAAGCCGCCGCTGAAGCTGACGCGTAAGGAGATCTGACAGATGGGTAAAACAATCGTCGTCAAGCAGGTCGGTTCACCGATCCGCCGTCCCGCCAAGCAGCGTGCAACGCTGATCGGCTTGGGACTGAACAAAATGAACCGCACCAAAGAGCTGGAAGACACACCTTCCGTACGCGGCATGGTCAATTCGATCAGCCACATGGTCGAGATCATCGAAGAAAAAGGTTAAGCCGAAGTCGGGGGAAAGCCTGAACTACGGATTGCTAGATAGAACGCCTCGCAGGTAACTGCGGGGCGTTTTTTGTTCGTGCATTGGGGGCATCGGTTTTGTGAACGATTATTCTCGCATCTTCATATGAAAAGGAGCCGAAGATGATTTTGAATGAATGTGGCCGAGTGTTTCGGTCTGAAATAGGGCACCACCGCACAGGCACACAGGTCGTGATAGAAATTGTAATTATTGAGGAAAATGAAGGAGAGAGTTACTCGATCGACTATTCCCATTTGTGCAGGGAGACCCAACTGTCGCGGATTTGGGCATCCAATGGATACACTACTGCGCATAGCTTCGAAGATGCACTTCAAACTGCTGAAGGGTGGCTGCAAGTACTCTCGGGCTCATTTGAATTAGTCTCTACAATCTAGTGAGTATCTCGCCCGGCATCGCCGGGCAGCCCCCGACCCTCCCCACGGGAGGGGGCTTCACCCCCACCCAGGGTCAGGGGCTACCCTTGTGTTGTGACAAGCAACATCCCATTCTTGACCCCACTCCACACCCCGTCTATACGCCGCTAGTCGGTAGGCATCCGCCCCGACTCAGATGTAACGCCGTGTTTGGCCGCTCCCGTCGCTGGGGGCCAATTCCGGCAATAGGAGAAGCGACATGAAACTGAATGAACTTTCCGATAATGCTGGCGCAACCAAAGAACGCAAACGCGTTGGTCGTGGTGCTGGTTCCGGCATGGGTAAGACCGGTGGCCGCGGTATCAAAGGTCAAAAATCACGTTCCGGTGTAGCCATCAAAGGCTACGAGGGCGGCCAGATGCCACTCTACCAGCGTCTGCCAAAGCGCGGCTTTAACAAGCCGAACCGCAAAGCATATTCCGTCATCAACCTTGGTCTGATCCAGAAATTCATCGACGAAGGCAAGATCGACATCAAAGCAGACATCACCGAAGATGCACTGATCGCATCCGGTCTGGTCCGTCGCAAAAAGGACGGTATTCGCGTTCTTGCTAAGGGTGTATTCACGTCCAAAGCAACAATCTCAGTCACTGGTGCCTCTAAGGGTGCAGTTGAGGCCGTAGTCAAAGCTGGCGGTTCACTGACTGTCACAACAACGGCAGCGGCAGAGTAAGACCTTGTGAGCGACGCACGCGTCGCTTACATATCTTTCAAGTTTTCCCAAACGCCGCTGATCGGGGGACCCCGCAGCGGCGTTTACGCATGAAAAGAGACCCATATGGCTTCTGCAGCAGAGCAAATGGCAGCCAACGTCAGTTGGAGCGCCTTCGGCAAAGCAACTGAACTGCGCCAGCGCATTATGTTCACGGTCGGCTTGCTGATCATCTACCGTCTTGGAACGTTTATTCCTGTCCCCGGCATCGACTCGATTGCTTTGCAGCAATTCATGGACGAAGCCCAGTCAGGAATTGGCGGCATCTTGTCGATGTTCACAGGTGGCGCGCTGTCGCGGATGGCGATCTTTACCCTTGGTATTATGCCTTACATCTCTGCATCGATCGTGATGCAGTTGTTGGGTTCCATGTGGGAGCCGCTGAAGAACCTCAAAAAAGAGGGGGAAGCAGGCCGTCGCAAGCTAAACCAATACACACGCTATGGTACTGTCGTACTGGCCACTGCGCAGGCTTACGGTCTTGCTGTTAGCCTCGAAGCGGGCGGTTTAGCCGCTGATCCGGGTCTATTCTTCCAGGCGTCCACAGTGATTACCATCGTTGGCGGCACTATGTTCCTGATGTGGCTGGGCGAGCAGATCACCGCACGCGGCATCGGCAACGGTATCTCGCTGATCATTTTCGTGGGTATTATCGCTGAAATCCCGGCTGCCATGGCACAGTTCCTGTCCCAAGGTCGTTCCGGTGCGATTAGCCCGTTGGTTGTCATTGGTATTATTGTCATGCTCGCAGTCGTGCTGACCTTTGTGGTCTTCATGGAGCGCTCACTGCGCAAGATCCATATCCAGTATCCCCGCCAACAGCGCGGTATGAAGGTTTATGACGGGTCCACCAGCCACCTGCCGATCAAGGTAAACCCCGCTGGTGTTATCCCGGCGATCTTTGCCTCAGCGCTTTTGTTGCTGCCGACGACGATCAGCACGTTTAGCGGTGGCACATCCGGCCCAGTGATGTCGACGATTCTAGCGCTCTTTGGCCCTGGCCAGCCGCTTTACCTGTTGTTCTTTGGGGGCATGATTGTCTTCTTCACCTACTTTTATACCCGTGAAGTTGCATTCAAGACCGAGGACGTCGCAGAGAACCTGAAAAACCAGAACGGTTTCGTTCCGGGTATCCGCCCCGGTAAAAAGACCCAAGAATATCTTGATTATGTGGTGACACGTATTCTGGTTCTGGGTTCCGGATACCTCGCATTGGTCGCATTGCTGCCAGAGATCATCCGTGCGGAGCTCGCGATTCCGTTTTACTTTGGCGGCACATCAATCTTGATTATCGTGTCCGTTGGTATGGACACCATCCAGCAAATTCAGTCACACTTGGTTGCACACCAGTACGAAGGCCTGATTGAGAAGTCTCAGTTGCGTGGCAAGCGTAGTGCAAAACGTAAAGGGCCGTCTCGCAAATGAACATTATTTTACTGGGACCGCCTGGCGCGGGCAAAGGCACACAAGCACGTAAACTTGTGGACGAACGTAACATGGTGCAGCTTAGCACTGGTGATATGCTGCGTGCCGCGCGGACCAGTGGAACTGAAATGGGCAAGACGGTTGCGGGTGTGATGGACCGTGGCGAGTTGGTCACCGACGAGATTGTTATCGGCTTGATCCGCGAGCAGCTTGAAAGCGACAATGCAGGCGGGGGCTATATCTTTGATGGCTTCCCACGCACGTTGGCACAAGCTGATGCATTGGGTCGTTTGCTGGTTGATATGGGTGAAAACCTTGATTGCGTGATCGAGATGCAAGTCGATGATGACGCACTTGTTGACCGGATTACCGCCCGTTCGACCTGTGGTGCTTGTGGTGAGGTGTACAACGACAACACCAAACCGATCCCTGCGAATGAAAAATGCACCAACTGTGGTGCATCCGATTTCCAGCGCCGCGCTGACGATAACGAAGAAAGCCTGCGTACGCGTTTGATGGCGTATTATAAGCAGACAAGCCCGTTGGTAGGGTATTACTACGCCAAGGGCGATCTACGTTCAGTGGACGGTCTTGCAAGCATGGATGATGTGGCAACCAGCATCGCTTCGGCACTGCGCCAAAGCGAATAGGTACATTAAAACATCCGATGGACCGGGGATTTGACGAATAATTCTTCGGTCTCTCTTGGGCGTCTTGACCACAAGGCAAATGCCTCCTAAACAGCGCCATCCCTAGCGGGAATCAACTTGTGGTTAAGGGTCGCCCCCGAAAATCACAAACACCTCGATATGACGCAGCCCGGCGCCTTGATGGTCCGGGCTTCCGTTGTGAAAAAAGGGTCTGGAATGACGGACCCGCAACGAAAAGGAATTGCACACGTGGCACGTATTGCCGGCGTAAACATCCCGACTGCAAAGCGGGTTCCAATCGCCCTTACTTACATCACCGGTATTGGTTCTACCAAAGCCGAAGAAATCTGTGCAGCGGTCGATATCGACCGTGCGCGTCGCGTCAACCAGCTCTCTGATGCTGAGGTTCTGTCGATCCGTGAATACATCGACGCCAACCTTGCTGTTGAAGGTGACCTGCGTCGCGAAACACAGATGAACATCAAGCGCCTGATGGACCTTGGTTGCTACCGTGGCCTGCGTCACCGTCGTAACCTGCCTGTCCGTGGTCAGCGCACATCAACAAACGCACGTACACGCAAGGGCCCTGCAAAGGCCATTGCTGGTAAGAAGAAATAAGGGAGGCTTGATCAATGGCACGTGATACAAAACGCACCAAAAAGAAGGTCTCCAAGAACATCGCCGCTGGCGTTGCTCATGTGAACTCTTCTTTCAACAACACAAAAATCCTGATCTCTGATGTACAGGGCAATGCGATCGCATGGTCGTCCGCTGGTACAATGGGTTTCAAGGGTTCGCGTAAATCGACACCTTATGCGGCTCAAATGGCTGCAGAAGATGCGGGCAAGAAAGCACAAGATCACGGCGTGAAAACGCTTGAAGTCGAAGTGCAGGGTCCTGGTTCCGGTCGCGAGTCTGCGCTGCGCGCGTTGGCTGCTGCTGGTTTCAACATCACATCTATCCGTGACGTGACCCCAATGGCCCACAACGGCTGCCGCCCACCAAAGCGTCGCCGCGTCTAATTACACCCAAACGCCTTGGGGTCGTGCAATGGCAGCAAACTTGTTTGCTGCGGCACGGCCCCAATCCGTCATTTTAACCTCGGGCGTTTGCCTTATTGGACATGAAGGCAGACAAGTATGGAGGGACATATGATCCACAAGAACTGGGCTGAGTTGATTAAGCCAACTCAATTAGAAGTAAAACCAGGTAACGATCCTGCGCGTCAGGCCACCGTCATTGCAGAACCGCTTGAGCGTGGTTTTGGTCTGACATTGGGCAACGCACTGCGCCGCATTTTGATGTCATCCCTTCAGGGTGCTGCCATCACGGCTGTTCAGATCGACAACGTCCTGCACGAGTTTTCAAGCGTGTCTGGTGTACGTGAAGACGTCACAGACATCGTTCTGAACCTCAAAGGCGTCGCGATCCGTATGGAAGTCGAAGGTCCAAAGCGTTTGTCCGTTCAGGCCAAAGGCCCGGGCGTTGTGACGGCTGCTGATATTTCGGAAACTGCTGGCATCGAGATCCTGAACAAAGATCACGTGATCTGCCACCTCGACGAGGGTGCTGATCTGTACATGGAACTGACCGTAAACACCGGTAAGGGCTATGTCGCTGCGGACAAGAACAAGCCAGAAGACGCACCTATCGGCATGATGGCCGTTGATGCGATCTACTCGCCTGTGAAAAAAGTCAGCTACGATGTTCAGCCGACCCGCGAAGGTCAGGTTTTGGATTATGACAAACTGACAATGAAAGTCGAAACTGACGGGTCGCTGACCCCTGACGATGCTGTCGCTTACGCGGCCCGCATTCTGCAGGACCAGCTGTCGATCTTCGTCAACTTCGACGAGCCTGAATCAGCAACTGCTGGCGCGGACGATGACGGTCTTGAGTTCAACCCGCTTCTTCTCAAGAAAGTGGACGAGCTAGAACTGTCTGTACGTTCGGCAAACTGCCTCAAGAACGACAACATCGTTTATATCGGCGACCTGATCCAGAAAACCGAAGCAGAAATGCTGCGCACACCGAACTTTGGCCGCAAATCTTTGAACGAGATCAAAGAAGTGCTGTCAGGCATGGGTCTGCACCTTGGCATGGACGTCGAGGACTGGCCACCGGACAACATCGAAGATCTGGCTAAGAAGTTCGAAGACCAGTTCTAAGTATTTGGGTGGGCCTTCGGGCTCATCCGCAAATGCCCGCAATGGCGGGGAACAACTGGGCAATTCTGCCCCAATAATACGGCTGGCACGCATCAGACCGTTGGACAAAGTATAAATCTGAAGGAGACTATCACATGCGTCACGCACGGGGTTACCGCCGCCTGAACCGCACACACGAGCACCGCAAGGCGCTTTTCGCGAACATGGCCGGCTCGCTCATCGAACATGAGCAGATCAAAACAACATTGCCAAAGGCGAAAGAACTGCGCCGCATCGCTGAAAAGCTTGTCACACTTGGCAAGCGCGGCGATCTGCACGCACGTCGTCAGGCAAATGCACAGCTGAAGCAGGAAATGCACACTGCCAAGTTGTTCGAAGTTATCGGCCCACGCTATGCAGAGCGTCAGGGTGGTTACATCCG
>NZ_JAFMHR010000105.1 GCF_017854415.1 Yoonia sp.
GCGACCAACAGGGCCAACAGCAGAAGCATTGCCAGTAGGTTTGACGACGCAGCCGCTTCAAATTGCGTAATGTCATCAGGCGACAAAAGACGCGCATTTTGTCCTGCAGCGAGCTGTGTGCCAGCTTCGCGCAAGTCGACGGATGCGTTATGCTCCAGCACTGCAATTTTTGCGCGCAAGAAGATAGCGCCCGGCGTCATCAGCGCGAGGAAGGCCATGACAGCCGCAATCGCCCCCAGCAGCTTGCGGACGCTTTCCGGGTTACCGGACTGACGCACAATATCAAGACCAACCGCCACAAGGATGATAAGACCCGTCACAACCATCTGCCAGAAGGTGTCGAGCTGTGCCAACGTCAGACCGTTGTTGATCAACTTCAAAAGGATCACGCCCATGAACGTGCCCCATAGCGATCCGCGCCCGCCAAAAAGCGATGTGCCCCCGATGACCACAGCTGCGATGGCGTCCAGTTCCCACATTTGTCCGTAGTCGGATTTTGCATAAGGCGCGCGGCCAAGGAACAACAAGGCGCCAAGTGCGGCTGAGAAGGAACAGAACATATAGGTGATCAGCGTGTAGCGCGGTGTGTTGATACCGGCCTGACGCGCACCGGGTTCGTTCGATCCGATGGCATAGACCCAGCGACCATAGCGTGTGTTTGAGATGATGATCGTGAGCAAAATGAAGAAACCGATAAAGATCAGCATCGACATCTGGAATGTCCGGAAGAAGTTGATCCAGTTGTCATCCACGAATGCGCCGAAACGTTCCCAACCGCCGGTAAGTGTGCCTTCCTTGTAGGCGTCGCGCAGCCCTGCAAACGGGTTGTAACGGCCAAAGTAGTCAAAGGTTTCGGGTAGTTTTGGTGAGGCTTGAGCCCCGGTAGAAAGGTGACCCGTGCCGCGCCAAATCGATAATCCCGCAAGGGTGACAATAAAGGCTGGCATCCCAAAATAAGCGACTAACGATCCATTGAACGCCCCAATGGCAAGCCCAATTCCCAGACCGGTCATGATGGCAAGATATGGCGGAAAGCCCCAGAAACTCGCAACATAACCCGTTAGCGCAGCTGTCATCCCCATGACAGACCCGACGGACAAATCAATCCCGGCTGTGATGATAACAAGCGTCATCCCTCCGGCCACGATACCGATGGCAGCAGAGTTGTTCAGGATCGTCATCAGGTTTGATGGATGAAAGAACGGACGCCCGGAAGACGCAAGTTCGATTGCAATCCCAAGGATGAGGATGGCAAGAAAAGCGCCTGACCACTCAGCCTTAAAGAATTTCACCAAGCCCAGCACAATGCGGTCTTGAAAGCTATGGCTTGCCTGAGATTCGGGTACGTCTGTCATCTTTTTGTCCACCGGTGAATGAGATGTTCGTGCATGAAAAAAAGGCGCGTCAAACGACGCGCCTTTGAGGTTAGGTCAGTCGATTACTCGATGCCGACCATTGCTTTGTAAACACCAGAAGTTGATGGTGTCACCAGGAAGAAACCGGTGTCGATACGTGGGGAAACATCTTCGCCACGTGCCGCTGCTGCAGCCGCTTTGATGCCTTGGTAACCCATCTGGTACAGCATCTGTGCTGTATCGACATGGACCCAACCTTCGTCCATGGCTGCAATCGCGTCACCAGCGCCGTCAAAGCCAACCAGCTTCACGTCACCAGCGCCGAAGCCCAGGTTTTCAAGAGCAGCTTTTGCACCCATTGTCCCGCCGTCCCAAGCGTTAGCAACCATCACGATGTCCTGACGGCTGTTCAAGATAGCTTCAACACCTTCTTGCGCTTCTTGGCTGTTCCACTCTGTTGGGACCAACAGAATTTCAGAGTTTGGACGCGCTGCTGAAAATGCTTCCATGAAGCCGTTCTTGCGTTCTTGACCGGTGGACTGTGCTTGGTTGCCAGTCACATAAATGATTGGCTGACCGTCTTCGATCTGTGTGGCCGCAACAGCGCCCTGTACCTTTGCAACTGCGTAGTTGTCTGTCGCAACAAAGGACGTAACGGCCGCGCCATCAACGCCTGTATCGATTGCTACAACAGGAATGCCTGCACCCATTGCGTCATTCACAGCGGGCGCGATGCCTGCACTGTCAACTGGTGCAATTGCGATTGCAGCCGCGCCCTGTGCCACGAGGTTTTCGAAAACCTCAAGCTGGCTGGACAGATCGCCCTGGAATGCTGGACCAACAGAAACGAGGTTAACACCTTCTTCTGCGGCAGCATCGGCTGCGCCTTGGTTGATCATCATCCAGCCCGCGTTCGTTGCGGATTTTGTAATGTAGCCGATAACGTCCTGCGCGCTTGCAGCACTACCAGCCAAAAGTGCAGCAACAGCTACACCAGCGAATTTAAGGTTCATTTTCACGATATTCTCCTCCCAAAGATTGGTTAGTCCCGCATGGGATTCTAACCTAGTGAGCCCTTATAAAAACCGAATGTGGCAATCTGTCAATACTTAAATCAACTTGATTTAACTATTGACTTGTCCGCACTGATGATGCCTGTTCGGCCCGAACTAAGAGTCGCGTCTGGGAGGACACTGATGACTGATGAACGTAGAATCATACTAGAAACACGTGGTTTAACAAAGCACTACGGTGGCGTTCAGGCACTCAACGATGCGAACTTCGAAATGTACGCGGATGAGCATATCGCCATTGTCGGAGACAATGGCGCAGGCAAATCAACCTTTGTGCGCAATATTACAGGTGTTGAACAACGCACCGCAGGTGAAGTCTTCATTGACAGCGTGCCTGTGAACTTCAAGGCACCAAATGAAGCACGTTCCCATGGAATCGAGACAGTTTATCAAAACCTCGCGCTTGCTGATCACCTCGATGTGCCGGCCAATATTTTTCTGGGGCGCGAAGAGGTCTACTTTGAGTTCGGACCGCTGTCGTGGCTCAAGAAAAAGGCGATGGTCCAACGTGCTGATGAGCTCCTTGAAGAAACCGGCATCAAAATTCCGGATACAAAGCAATCCGTGGCAGGCATGTCTGGTGGTCAACGCCAGTGTGTCGCGATCAGCCGTGCGGCTGGTTGGGGAAAAAAACTGATCATCATGGACGAGCCGACAGCTGCCTTGGGCATCCAAGAAACAACCCGCGTGGAAAACATTATTCGCGGCCTCAAGAAACGCGGCATTCCGGTCATCATCGTGTCCCACAATCTGCGTCAGGTTTTCAATCTCGTCGACCGGATCGTCGTGTTCCGTCAGGGCCGGATCGCCGGTGTTCTCGATGCCAAGACCGCAAGCGGCAACGATGTTGTCGCGATGATCACAGGTGTGGATCAAGACGTTCATGAAAACGCGAGCTACATCTGATGTTGAAAGGGATTGACCCAATACTCGGGCCCGAATTGCTTTCAATATTGCGGTCCATGGGCCACGGGGATGAACTGGCAATCGTAGACGGCAACTATCCGGCAGAAAACCATGCGCAACGTTTGGTGCGGGCAGATGGTTTGCGACTGGTGCCGGTCCTCAAAGCAGTTCTAAGCGTTCTTCCGCTGGATGCCGATGTTGCGCGGCCTGCGATGCGCACACGGAACGTGAACGCACCTGAGACGCCCGATCCTATCCACATCGAAATTGAAGCGGCGCTGCAAACACACCTGCGCGCTGATCAGATAGAAATAGCCCACGGAGCCACATTCTATGATCGCATCAAACGGTGCCATGCTATTGTAGCAACGAGTGAGCAGGATCTGTTTGCAAATGTGATTTTGCGCAAAGGAGTGGTTTTTCACCCCAACTGATTTACGATGCGACCCGACCTCTTCGAAATCGAGAAAGATCTAACGTGCCAAAAGACGAGAAAACACAGTCAACCTCGAAGGTGCAAAATAGCTTACGGCCTTATAACGAGCGCTTGCTGATCAATCTCATCCGCACCGACGGTGAGATGAGCAAGGCGGACCTGACGCGCGCATCGGGACTAAGCGCGCAAACCGCAACGGTCATCGTGAACCGTTTGGTGGAAGAAGGGTTGTTGAAAGCTGGTAAGGCCGTAAAGGGCAAGGTCGGGCAGCCATCGACTCCGTACTCGCTCAACCCGGAAGGCGCTCTTTCGATCGGAATCAAAGTGGGCAGGCGATCGCTGGAAGTTGCCAGCATGTCGTTTGACTATAAGATCGTGAAACGGTTGGTGAAGCGTTACGACTTCCCACATTTAGAAACTATCAAACGCGATGTCTTGAGCAATATTGACGCGTTGTTCGGGGAAATGTCGCAGCAGCAGCGAGACAAAGTGGTTGGGATCGGAATGGCGATTCCTGATGATCTGAGCGCGTGGGAAGCCACTGTTGGTGCGCCCGCTGGTGAAATGGCGGATTGGGCGGATGCGGATCTTGCCAATGATGTTAGCGAAGCCTTTGGCTTGCCTGTCAAATCGCTCAATGATGCCTCGGCTGCGTGTTTGGCGGAAATTGCTTTGGGCAACAGTGCGCGGCACGCCTGTTTCGCCTATTTCTATATCGGGACATTTATTGGTGGCGGGGTTGCAATTGGCGGCCAGCTTTTCAATGGGCAACACAATCTGGCCGGGGCGATTGCGTCCTTGCCGATTGCGGCCACCTCTTCGGGGGTCGCACCGCAATTGCTGGAAGGGGCGTCGCTGCACTATCTGGAACAAGCCGCAAATGCGGCAGGTCTGAACGAGGAAAGTTTTTATCACGATGACGATATAGGTGCGCCCTGCACAGCGATTTTTCATGAATGGCTGGAAAATGCAGCACCGCAAATTGCCTTTGCCGCGATGTCCGTACAGGCGTTCTTGGACCCTGATGCGATTGTCATAGACAGCAGTTTGCACCCCAAACTGACGCTCAAGCTGATCGACAAAATTCGCACCGCAATTTCATCGCATTACGACCATCGTGGCTTGGCGCAACTGAATATCTCGGCCGGGGAAAACGGCCTATCCGCCCGCGCTATTGGCAGTGGCATCGTGCCATTCCTATCCGAATTCTCATTGGAAAGTAGTTTTTGAACTGTTGCGCTTTTTCCTTAGAAAAACTGATGTATGTTAGATTAAGCAACCTCGGAGGCTCCTAGTTTGGCAGATTTCCGTATTTATCCCGAAGCAGTGCAAAGTGTATGTGAACAGAAACTCAGCTTCAGATGGCTTCCTGATTGTCATAAAGAACGGGACCTGACAGCAGAATTTTCCGCAATTTCATGGTAGTTACGGTTGCCGCAAACGTGCTCCAGTTGATCGGACGCTATTCCCTATATGACTATGATCGCTGCTGTCAGCCGCTCAAGGCCAAGGTCGCTTTGCGCACGTGATAGCCATCTATTTGCATCTGCAGCGATAGTCCGGAATCCGCCCATGCTGCTTCTCGCTGCATCGGCAGTCTGAAAAAGTGGCCATTGGTTGAGCGGGCCGCAAGGTCTTCATCGTCCCGCGTTGCCAAAATCGGCGCACGGTGACGCCAACGGCGGCTTTGCAGAGCAACGGATATCGGTGCAAAATGCAGCGAATGACGGCTTGGAGCCCATAGTGCAAGATGCTGCAGATCGTATTAATGTCAGTTGAGTAATCCAAAGCGGAAGCTCGGTGTGGTATCTAGCTAAGTGCTTAGCGTGCATAAGTCCGCGAGGGCTTCGAGACAACGGTACGCGGCACTTTTAGACCGTCCGCGCTCGGTAAGCACGGCGTAAAAGCCACGGTCATATTCCTTGTAGTCATCATAAGCTTGGACCAACCGACCATTTGACAAATAGGTGTCGACCATGCCGCGTGCACCTAGAGCAAGGCCTCGGCCAGATGCGCAAGCCTCCAACAGGTAGACGTAGTTGTTAAAGCTGGTGGTCGGGCGCGCGCTGGCAGAGATCCCGTTGGCTGCAAACCAATCTTCCCAATTTGCCCAGCCCCGGTTCGGCGTGGCCATCTCCAGCAATTCGAAACCCTGCCAGTGCGATGACGGCGCTGAGAGTTCTTTGGCATGCCGTTCCTTGAAGCCAGGCGCGCACACCGGTTTGACGGCCTCAGCAAACAACAAAACAAAGTCGTTTGCGTTAAGGTTGCCAACGTCATAGTCGAAGACAATGTCGATTTGTGGGTCGAGGTGCGCATCCAAGGCCTCGTATTCCGATGTGATGACCCGCACTTTCGCGACATCGGACATCGCATGCTGTAGGCGATCAAAGACTGGCATAATCAGCAGGTGAGAAATCGCGTGCGTGCATCCGATTGTGACCGGTAGGTCGGCATCCCAATCTGCAATCACCTGCAGGCCATCGCGGATGCTGTCCAGCCCCTGACTGACCCGAAGGTACAAGTGCTTCCCTTGTTCTGAGAGGTGCACGCGTTGCTTGTGCCGCTCAAAGAGCGATGCGCCCAAAGCAGCTTCCAGCTCGGCGATATGGCGGCTGATCGACGACTGCGATGTGTTCAACTGCTGTGCAGCGGCTGTGAAGCTCTGCAGTCTCGCGCTTGCCTCAAAAGCAAGGAGACACCGCGTAGAGGGAAGATGAGGTCGCCGGTTGTTCATATCAATTCTGATATCAAGTCTGTTGACAATTGCAATATCTGACGGCGATTTTCTGGGGTAGCGTCCTGGGTGAATTTTACGTCCAGCCAAGGGGGCCCTATGTCGTCAGCGACCACAAACACATCCGAATTGACGGCAGGCACACCTGCTGGCGAAAGCCGCGAATGGAACTGGCATCCCGATTTGCCAATCAATACATCGCCGGTGTTTGAAAAGCCGCCCCGCCCCTTTGCCTCGTTGAGATGGTACGCTGGCGCTTGGCTGCCGATTTCGGAACTGTTGCTCTACGTCGTGATCGCATTTGCTGTTTGGAGCTGGCTTCAGCCGCCCCTGGAGCAGACCCAAACACTGGCGCCCGGCTGGATCGCTGCGATTTGGCTGCGCAATATTGCGATGCTCGTGGCGTTTGCGACGATTTTGCATCTCTGGCTTTACACATGGAAGAAGCAAGGCGATGCCTTGCGGTATGATCGCCGGGGGCCAACTGCAAAGGCCCGCATTTTTGCCTTTGGCAGTCAGCTTTGGGACAATGTGGCCTATTCCCTGATCAGTGGGGTGGGCATCTGGACGATCTATGAGGCCGGTCTTTGGTGGGGCTATGCCAATAGTGTGCTGCCAACCGTAACGCTGAGCGCAAATCCGGTTTGGTTCGTCCTGTGGTTCTCTTTGATTGGCGTTTGGTACTCGTTCCACTTTTACTGGGCGCATCGGTTCCTGCATTGGGCCCCGATGTACCGTCGCGTGCACTCAGTCCATCACCGCAATATTGCGGTCGGGCCTTGGTCGGGCTTTTCGATGCACCCGATCGAACATGTGTTGTACCTGTCATCGCTGCTGATCCATCTGGTCGTCCCGTCGCACCCCATTCACATGCTGTTTCATTGCTATTGGCTGACGCTGGCGACGACGACGTCCCACTCTGGCTATGACGCTTTGATCCTTGGCAAGAATGCGCGGATGGAGATGGGGACATTCTTCCACCAGCTGCATCATCGGTATTTTGAGTGCAACTACGGTACGGCGGAAATGCCTTGGGACCGCTGGTTTGGGTCATTCCATGACGGCACCGCCGAAGGGCTGCGCACGGTGCGTGCGCGCAAGAAACCAACAGCATTGCGGAAGTAAATCATGACACAACGTATCCTTGTGACCGCCGGAGCCGCCGGCATCGGGCGCGCCATTGCCGAAGCATTCCTCGCCGACGGCGCAGATGTCGCGATCTGCGATGTGGATAGCGACCAGCTTGCCGCGATGCAGGAGGCATATCCGACGCTGATTGCTGGCCAGGTTGACGTCACAAACGAGGCGGAAATGGACGCCTTTTTGCAGCAACTTAAAGAGAGATGGCAGGGGATTGATGTCGTCTGTGCAAATGCGGGAACAGGCGGGCCAGCGGGCCGCATTGAAACGCTCGACTTCGACGAATGGCAGCACTGCGTGGCAACCAATTTGCACGGCAGTTTCCTGACCTGCAGATGGGCCGCCCGGCTCATGCGTGCGCAAGGCAGCGGCTTGATCTGCCTGACCTCCTCGACTGCTGGGCAAATGGGCTATCCCCTGCGCAGCCCCTACGCATCAGCAAAGTGGGCCATCGTTGGCCTGACAAAGACCCTCGCGATGGAGCTGGGCGAGGCTGGCGTGCGCGTGAACGCCATCTGCCCGGGCGCGGTAGAAGGGCCGCGCATGGACCGCGTTATCGAGAATGAGGCATCCGCACGCAGACAAGCCATTGATGCTGTGCGCCAAAGTTATGTCAAAGGCGTGTCGATGAAGACATGGGTCACAGCTCAGGACGTCGCCAATACGATCCGCTTCCTCGCGTCCCCCTCAGGGTCCAAAATCTCAGGTCAGATACTTGCTGTGGACGGCCATACAGAAACGCTAGCGCCGTAAGAGACGAGAAACATGAAGCTCAAGAACATTTACACATACGGCGGCGAGCCCGCACAACGGTTCCTGACAGTTGCTGACTTCATCCAACTGCGTGGAACTCGTAAATTTACCTCAACGGTGCCCAACACATTCGAGGAGGCCCAAGCCTGCGCCGAGGCGGGTATTGACCATTTGTCGATTTGGGATGAGCTGACGCCGACCATCCGCGCCGCCGCCCCGCAAATCTTTATCAACGCTGCACTGCCGATGTCGCAATACGTGACTAAAGATGAGATTCTGCGTGCCGCAATGAAGGCCGCCGAGGCGGGAGCCGATTCAATACAGACGCCGCGCAGTTTTGAAGTGGTTGAGATGTTGGCGAAAGAAGGTTTGTCCGTTCAAGGCCATCTCGGCCTGATCCCACGCCGATCAACGCAAGTTGGCGGTCTGCGTATAATAGGAAAGACGGCAAAAGAGGCGCTGACGCTGCTGGATCAGTTTCGCAGGTTGGAAGATGCCGGTGCATTCGCGGTTGAGGTGGAATGTGTGGCATCAGATGCGCTTGATGCCATTCGCCACCATTCAAACCTCGTGACCCATTCCATCGGGGCAGGCCCATCCGCCGATGTCGTCTTGCTGTATCTTGAGGATATCTGTGGAGATGTTGAAAATCCGCCGCGTCACGCAAGGGCATTCGGTGACCTGCTCACTATTCGCAAAAAGCTCGCGTCCGAACGGGCCAAGGCGCTCCGAGGGTTTCGAGCCGCCGTCGTTGAGGGACAATTCCCCGGCGAAGAGGAGACTGTCAAAATGTCATCAGGCGAATTCGGCTTGCTCAAAGAGGCACTCGAAAAGCACTGAGCACCGTCAAGCTCCCGAGAGGTCGTTTAACTGGCCAAGTACATCCCGCGTCATTGAAGCTCTACCGGTTTCTCATTGCACAGTTCTGCATTCACTTATGCGCAGTGGACAGCGCATAAAGTCTAGGCTGCTGGATGTCTGCAAGCCAAACAGAACCGCCGTTCCACAAATCCATTTGAATGGCAGAGTAGTCCGCATAGGAGACCTTAGTGCAGAGCGCAGCGATTTTTCCTTGGTTGGCGAAGTCTTGTTCGATTTGAGATTCATCTAGTTCTTCAAGGTTGTGCAAATGCTTGAGCCCCTTCCTGGATGTCGCGTGTCACTTTAGCACTGAAAAACTGTGTATCAACCAGCCGGTAGGACCGGCATTGAAAGTTGAAATAACTCAAAGCTGTGTTTTCGACTTTGTTACCAAGCTGGACCCGTCACACTTTCATGCTGCCTCAAGTGCTCGTTTAGCCAATAGAATAGGTCATCTATTAAAGCTAAGTGTGGTAGTCAGGTCATTTCTTAACAAAATATTGACCAAGTCCCAGGTTCTCAAGCTCATCAAGGTCATGTTGTATTTCAGCGCGCAAAATCAATAATTTAAACACTTCGCCGCTGTCGTCGTGTTCAAGCCAGTAGTAATTGGTAAGCTCGTACAAGACATCAGTCGCCTCATTAGGTTTCATGGACGATATCTCTCCAAATTCTGTGGTCACATTTGGAATATTTATGTCACGTAGCGGTGGTTCGTCCGATAGATCGATTGGTAATATCATTCAAAAATGCCCTCTCCTGACAGTGTCTAGTGTTGATTTTCAAACGGCCCGTCTTCCAGTTCCTCTCCATTAGCGAGAGGATGCAATTTATTACTTGTTGGCGACAATTGAACTTCCAGGATGAAGCTCCCTTCGTGCAGGGTGCCCGTCAATCTGAAACGTGGCAAGCCAACGCTTGCTGTTGCCGCGCTGATAGACCTTCACAGCGCCATTCAATAGCACATGCGTCTCTGCGTTCAGTTTGGCCATCGGCGCTCCTCGGCTAGCTCATCACACACTAAGTTTGTGTGTTGGTGATGTCAGCCAGAAGGCGAAGGGCGACGAAGTTTTTCAATTCTATACTCAAACAACGTTTCAGTGCATCGTAGAGCAAGAATGAACCGAAGCGGGAGTTTTAGTATGGTTAATGCCGCCGAGCGTATCTTTGATGAAATCCTTTCCGGTCTCCCGACTAGCACGTTAGAGCTGCCGCCAGAGTGGCCAGATGAAGCCGCTGACGGCTTTGAGGATGACGACCTTGGTTTGCCGATGGAGGATGATGGGGACGGCCTGCTTCCTCTGAGTGACGAACTCGACGCTGAAAGAGTGATAGAACGACTTAGAGGAGACGCTTCCCCAATCGAGCTGCCCGCTTCAGGATGCCCATAATCTGTGCGTCGCTGTATCGTGCTGTCTTCATCAAAAATCTCCTCAGATATCTTGCCGAGAAAATTCTACT
>NZ_JAFMHR010000106.1 GCF_017854415.1 Yoonia sp.
TTACTATCCGTCCCGCACGCGGCGGCGGCCTTTGGTTTGGCGTTTCTGATCGCACCATCTGGTTGGGTGTCGCGTTTGTTTTCGCCTGTCTTGACCGGATGGGACCGGCCCCCTGATTTGTTGATCGTTCAGGACGCGTGGGGTTTGACAATGACCCTTGGTTTGATCGTGAAAGAGGTGCCGTTTCTGTTGCTGATAACGCTCGCGGCACTTGGTCAGACCGACGCAAAGCGCAGTATCACGATTGCGCAGGCGCTGGGCTATGGGCGGGGGACAGGCTGGCTCAAGACCGTATTCCCACGTGTTTATGCGCAGATCAGGCCACCGATCTATGTGGTGCTGGCCTATTCGATGTCGGTTGTGGATGTCGCTGTGATCTTGGGGCCGAACACGCCACCATCGTTGTCGGTGCAGATCGTGAAATGGATGTCCGATCCTGATCTCGCGATGCGGCTTGAGGGGGCGGCGGGTGCGCTATTGCAGCTTTGGCTGGTGGTCGGTGCCTTGGTATTTTGGCGTCTTGGCGAAGTCGTCGTGTCCCACTTTGGTCGCAAATGGATCGCGACAGGTGCGCGTGGGCGGTTTGATCCGGTGGTTGCGAATGTAGCGCTGGTTGCTGGCGCTGGTTCTGCGTTGATCGTGCTGTTTGGTATCGTGGTTCTGGCGATCTGGTCGTTCGCTGGCTTTTGGGGCTTTCCGGATGCCTTTCCAGATGAATTCACCTTGCGCAACTGGATGCGTTTCGGCCCCGGTACGCTGGATGCACTTTACGAGACGGCATTGATCGCCTGCACCGCCGCTTTGATCGCGCTGATTTTAACGATTGGCTGCCTAGAGGCGGAATACCGATATGGTCTGTCATTCAGCCAACGCGCTGTTTGGCTGCTTTATCTACCCCTTTTGATCCCGCAGACAGCATTTTTACCGGGCCTGCAGACGCTTATGCTGAATATCGGCGCGGATGTGGGGCGGGTGCCGGTAATGATTGCGCACTTGGTGTTCGTGTTGCCTTACGTGTTTCTATCCTTGGCTGATCCTTTTCGGGCATGGGATGGACGGATGGGTGTGATCGCTTCAGCATTAGGCGCTAGCCCCAATGGCGTGCTCTGGCGCGTGCGTTTGCCGATGCTCTTGCGCCCTGTGCTGACGGCTTTGGCGGTGGGGCTTGCGGTGTCTGTTGGTCAGTATCTGCCAACGCTCTTGATCGGCGGTGGGCGTGTTGCGACCCTGACAACCGAGGCTGTCGCCCTTGCATCAGGCGGTGACCGCCGTGCGATTGGCGTGTACGGTTTGATGCAAACGGGGGCGGCTTTGATCCCGTTCGCGCTGGCATTGCTGATCCCTGCATTGGCTTGGCGCAACAGACGAGGTTTGCTTCATGGATAAGGGTCTATCCCTGCAAGATGTGACGATTACCAAAGGCGGCGCGCCTTTGTTGTCAGTGTCTCACGACATCGCATCGGGCGAGGTTTTGACCGTGATGGGTCCGTCAGGCGTGGGCAAATCGACCTTGCTGGCCTTTGTCACAGGTACCTTGGCTGCAGATTTCACCGCAACGGGACGGGTCTTGCTGGATGGGCATGACATTACCGATGCAGCGCGGCACCAGCGCCGTGTCGGGATTTTGTTTCAAGACGATCTGCTGTTTCCGCACCTGTCCGTTGGCGCAAACCTTGCCTTTGGACTGCTTGCGGGCGGAACTGCTGCGGCGCGTCAGGACAAGGTCGAAGAGGCGTTGCGCGAAGTCGGTTTGGAAGGTTTCGCAGATCGCGATCCCGCAACGCTATCGGGTGGTCAAAAGGCGCGGATCGCGCTGATGCGGATGTTGTTATCTGAACCCTGTGCGCTGCTGCTGGACGAACCTTTTTCGCGGCTTGACGCAACACTGCGTGCCCAAGTCCGTGAAATGGTGTTTGACCGCGCAAAAGCACGCGGTTTGCCAGTGTTAATGGTTACGCATGACGCCGATGATGCACGGGCCGCGGGTGGCGTGATTATCGAATTGCGCTAACGCCAGCCTTTGCGCCGTGGCACGCGTACCGCCAACATCGGTTTGATCAATGGTGAACGAAACCTGTTTAGATCAAGCGCTTCGTGTACGCCCGTTACGACTTCGCCGTCGATTTGTGTTTGCACAGCAGAGCGGGAATAGAACGGCGCGTCCAGCATTGGCAGCACTTGTTTGGGCATCACACCAGCATCGGCGCGGGTTTCGCGCATAACCTGCCAAAGTGAGCGTTTGAAACGGGTACGGGGTGGGGCGTCAACGGTTTTTGCGCCACCTGCACTGTCAAAGGCAATCGCGGTGTCCAGGGTGCTGCCATCGCGCCGCACCGCGTCATAGATACAGGTCGCCCCTGATTTGGTCGGATAACGGCCCCATGTCCAAAAGCTGAAGTCTTCCTCAAGCGACCGCGTCCCAAAGTTGCTGTCGAAATAGCCGTGGCCGGACCATTGCCAGCCCGTTGCCTCTAGATCGACCTTGATGTCTGACGATGGTGCGAAAGGTCGCCAGATATGTGCGCCATCTGGGGTTAAAGGCAGTTCCACAGACGTCATTGCATGGGGTGTGATTGTGATTTGCCCGCGCACACGGCTGATGATCGGTGGGCCGCTGATCTCGTTGATGTCGATCACCAGCTCTTTGCCATTCCAATGCATGGATGATGGGCCGACCTGCAAAGTGTCGGGTGTCGTGTGCAATGCCGCGCGCCCGCGGTCGGTCATCGTGAAGCGCCCGCCTTTGCCGTAGGTCGCCACATTGATGCAGCAGTGATTGGCCGGATCTTTGCGCCCCGACCAAGCGTACCACGGTGAAAACACCGAGCCGATAAACCCTATGACAGAGACTGCTTTCGTCCCGCAGTCGCTGATCCCGTCAACGTACCACCACGCGTAGCCGTTTGGGGGGACGTCAAGGTGGAAGCATGGTCCGTCATGATCGCCGCGGCCGCGTGCGCTGCGGAGAGCGTCGCCATTGGCACCCCCGCCCCCGGATGCGTCCCGCCCCCGCATAGATAAAGGCCCGCGATTGGCGTCCGTGCCGTCGGGCGTTTGAAGGCTGCTGTCAGGCCATGCGGGCTCCGCCCGTAAAGGGAACCGTTGCTGGCTGGAAACAGTTGATCGAACCCCTGCGGTGTCGTCAGCGCGTCCGGTCCCGGTGTGGGGCTGAACGTCAGGCCGAACTGCTGCAGGCGTGCGAAGATCTGTGTCTGGCATGGTGGCTTTTCCTTGTAGGCGTCGCGGGGAACTGGCGGCCCGTTCATGATAATCTCAAACCGCTGCAGCGCATCTGCGGCTTTGTGTCCGTGGTCTTGGGCGCACATATAAAGGGTCGCGTCGGTTGGCATCTCGCCTTTGGCAAGTGCCGCAAACTCGGCCTTAGGGTCATGCCCGAAAAAGACGGTATGATGGGCCAGATCAACGCCTGATGGCTTGGCCGCGAAGGCATGCACATAGGCGGATAGACTGCGCGGCGAAACTTGATCTTCTTGCACCGCTGCCTTGACGCCTTCACCAAGCATCCCTGCGTGCAGCGCGCGCGGGTCCCCGTTGAACAAAACAATGTCTGCCGGGAAATGCGCATCTGCGGTCTGCACACCCGAAGTGCGTCCGTTTTGCTGGGTAATCCGCGTGGCCTGCGTGTTGTACTGAAACACGGCACCCCGTGCTTCGGCCAATGTTGTGATGCTTTGCGCCAGTTGATGCATGCCGCCTTTTATGGACCAGACGCCCTGCGCCTCGGCTTGCCAAATCAACGAAAGGATCGCGGGGGACGCATAAGGCGACCCGCCGACATAGGTTGCATAGCGCCCGAACAGCTGCGCCAAATGCGTGTTGCTAAAGCTGGATTGGAGCAGTCCCGCCATCGTGCGATGGGGCGCCATATCAAGGATCAGCGCTGGATTGCGCAGGACGGTTTTCGTGACGGCCATTTGGTTAGGGGTTGCCGTGCGCATCATGGGGGAATCGAAAGCCGCAAACAGACGTGCTGCGCGATTGGAGAACTTAGAGAATTCTCGCCCAGCCTTTGCACCAAAAGCGGATGTCACGTTTGCAAGGCTTTGGGCGGGGTCAGCGGAGAGGTCCAGTTTTGTGCCGTCGTCCCAATAGTGACGTGCCAGTGTTTCAAGTGGTTGCAGCGTGACGTGCTCAGACAAGTTTTCACCGACATCGGCAAAAAGCGCGTGGAAGACCGGGCGCATTGTCAGCACGGTTGGCCCTGCATCGACGGGCCCCGCAGGTGACGCCACAGTGCGCATTTTTCCGCCTGCAGCGCTGTGCATATCTAGCACAGTCACATCGCAGCCTTGATGGCTTAGCCGCAAAGCTGCAGCCAAACCGCCGATTCCAGCGCCGATAATTACAATTTTGGGCAGTTGCTGCACCATGTGCATCCTGAATCGATTGTCCCTTTTGATTTACATTGACATATGTAAACTAAAATTGACACTATAGTTTCCAAAGGAGACGCATATGAGAATCTCGGAGCGTATCGATGCAACAATGGCCCGCGCTATTGCGCATGGCCAAGGTGGCGTGGCCCCTGCGAAGCTTGCTTCTGCGTTAGAGTATGCCGTCACCCCGGGTGGAGCGCGGATCAGGCCAACTATTCTCACTTCTGTGGCGATGGCCTGCGGTGACGATCGCCCGCAATTGACCGATGCAGCTGCCGTCGCGCTTGAATTGATCCACAGCGCTAGCCTCGTCCATGATGATTTGCCGTGCTTCGATAATGCCGATGTGCGCCGTGGTAAACCCTCTCTGCACAAGGCCTATTCACAGCCTTTGGCGGTCCTTACGGGTGACAGCCTGATCGTGATGGGTTTTCAGGTTTTGGCGCGCGCAGCCGGAGATACGCCTGCACGCGCGTTAGAATTGATCGATATTCTGGGCACCCGCACTGGTATGCCATTTGGTATTTGCGCAGGCCAGGGCTGGGAAAGCGAAGCGGCGATTGATTTGTCGGCTTATCATCAGGCCAAAACCGGCGCTTTGTTCATTGCCGCAACTCAGATGGGTGCTGTTGCAGCTGGCCAAGATGCAGCCCCCTGGGAAGAACTGGGCGCGCGCATTGGCGAGGCGTTTCAAGTGGCAGATGATCTGCGCGACGCATTGTGCGACGCGGCGACATTGGGGAAACCTACAGGTCAGGACGACCTGCACGGACGCCCAAATGCGGTCGCCGTCTATGGGGTTCAAGGTGCCATCACGCGGTTCGACGATATTCTTGGCGGTGCTATCTCATCAATTCCAGCTTGCCCTGGCGAGGCGGCTCTGGCACAAATGGTGCGTGCATACGCGGACAAATTGGTGCCCGCAGGCGCACGCAGCAGATCGGCAGTGCCCGGCGAGTAATGACAGAACAACATATGACAGATCTGCCTGAACCGCTTCCTCGGGGTGCGGTTAAAACGTCACGTCGCTTTACGCGGCTTATTGCGTCGCGCGCGTTTCAACGTTGGGCTGCACGTTTTCCATTCACGCGGCGCATGGTTCGTTCAGAAGGCGAGGCGATGTTCGATCTTGTGGCAGGCTTTTGCCACAGCCAGCTATTGCAGGCGTTTGTTCGGCTCAAAATGCCGCAACTTTTGCTTAAGCAGGAAATGTCTGCCGCGGCAATTTCAGAAGAAATCGACGTCCCACTTGACCGTTTGCAGGTCCTTTTGGCAGGTTGCACAGCGCTTGGACTAATCAAGCGGCGCCGTGCGGGCCGTTATGCATTGACGACGCGCGGCGCGGCTTTGGCGGGCGTGCCGGGGCTGTCGGGCATGATCGATCACCATGAAATTCTTTACCTTGATTTGGCTGACCCGGTCGCGTTTTTTCGCGGCCATGTTGAAACGGAACTGGCTGAATTCTGGCCATATGTTTTCGGTGCAAAGGGTGCGACTGATCCGCGAACAGTTGCGCAGTATTCGCAATTGATGGCCGACAGCTTGGTTCTGGTTGCCGAAGACACGCTTGATGCGATTGGTTTTGGCAGTGCGCACCGGGTGATGGATGTTGGCGGCGGAACGGGCGCGTTTTTGACGGCGATAGGGCTGGCCTATCCTGATCTATCGTTGACGTTGTTTGATCTGCCTGCAGTGGTTCCCGCTGCGCGTGATAGATTTGAAGCCGCCGGAATCCAGAACCGGACCGAGATTATCCCGGGCTCTTTTCGTGACGAGGGGTTGCCGGATGGCGCTGATCTGATCTCGCTAGTGCGGGTGCTTTACGATCATAGTGATGAAACCGTGGCCGATTTGTTGCGCTCTGTTTATGAGGCCCTTCCGCCCGGTGGGCGCGTCGTGATTTCAGAGCCGATGACAGGTGGCGTTGTGCCCCATCGTGCCGGCGACGCCTATTTTGCCTTGTATTGTATGGCGATGCGTACCGGTCGCGCGCGGTCCGCTGTAGAGATTTCTGATCTTTTGCGCGGCGCGGGATTTGCGGATGTCAAAGCACCATCCACGCGCCGTCCATTTATAACGTCTGTCGTGACGGGTGTAAGGCTAGATTGACACTTTGACTGTCTAAAGTAATTGACACACGCGTGTCTAACGCTACACTCAACCCAACACAGAATGCCCATAGCAAAGATAGCTTTGCAGATGGCATTGGGGAGACAAAGCGTTGGAAACTAAGGCCGTACTCTTATCAGCACCCGGCAAGCTTGGGCTGGATCAGGTGGGAATCATTCCACCCGTGGCTGATGATATTGTGGTCGAAATCCGGCACTCCGGTATTTCAACTGGCACCGAAAAACTGTTCTGGACAGGTGAGATGCCGCCGTTTCCCGGTATGGGTTACCCACTGATTCCAGGCTACGAGGCCGCAGGCGAAGTTGTCGAAGCAGGTGCTGATAGCGGATACCGCGTTGGCGAACATGTCTTTGTACCGGGTGCCAGTTGCTACGAGGGCGCACACGGATTGTTTGGTGCAGCCGCGCAAACGCTGGTCACAAAAGCGTCCCGAGTGACACGGATTGACCGTGGTTTCGGTGCTGCAGGCGCGTTGCTAGCATTGGCCGCGACCGCCCGTCATGCAATGGCTGGCCCGAATAAGGCTGTTCCTGATCTTATTGTTGGCCATGGCGTTTTGGGTCGTTTACTGGCCCGCCTGACTGTCGCTTCTGGCGCGCCCGCTCCTACCGTTTGGGAAGTCGACCCTGTCCGGATGGGCGGTGCTGTTGGCTATGAGGTGACGACGCCTGACTGCGATCCGCGCCGTGACTATAAATCGGTCTATGACGCGTCTGGTCGGGGTGATTTACTCAATGACTGGATTGGTCGTTTGGCCAAGGGCGGCGAGATCGTGCTGGCGGGATTCTATACCGCCCCGATCCAATTCGCGTTCCCGCCTGCCTTTATGAAAGAGGCCCGTTTTCGCATCAGCGCTGAATGGGCACCTGATGACATGACTGCGACCAAAGCACTGGTCGAGGCTGGCACGCTAGAGCTGGCCGATCTGATCACACACCAACAACCCGCCGAACTCGCCAGCGGCGCTTATGAGACCGCATTTACCGATCCTGCGTGTCTGAAGATGATTTTGAATTGGGGAACTGCATGAAAGATGAAATTCCAAACCTGAAGGATTTCGATCAGCGATTGCGCGACGAAGCCAACGAGGAACCGACGCTCGAGGTGCCGCAAGGCGAACCTACGTCCAAAACGCAGATCATTGCGATCTACGGCAAAGGCGGTATCGGCAAATCATTCACGCTTGCGAACCTCAGCCACATGATGGCCGAGATGGGCAAGCGCGTGCTGCTGATCGGTTGCGATCCAAAATCTGATACCACCAGCCTTTTGTTCGGCGGCAAAGCCTGCCCAACGATCATCGAAACCTCTGCCAAGAAGAAGCTTGCTGGCGAAGAAGTCGCTATTGGCGACGTTTGCTTCAAGCGCGGCGGCGTCTTTGCAATGGAACTGGGCGGACCAGAAGTGGGTCGCGGCTGCGGTGGCCGTGGCATTATCCATGGGTTTGAATTGCTTGAAAAGCTGGGCTTTCATGATTGGGACTTTGACTATGTCCTGCTTGATTTCCTTGGCGATGTTGTCTGTGGCGGCTTTGGTCTGCCCATCGCGCGCGATATGGCGCAGAAAGTTATCCTGGTCGCATCCAATGATCTCCAATCGCTTTATGTTGCTAACAATGTCTGCTCGGCAGTCGAATATTTCCGAAAACTGGGTGGCAACGTTGGGGTCGCCGGACTTGTCATCAATAAAGATGACGGATCGGGAGAAGCGCAGGCTTTCGCCAAAGCTGTTAGCATACCTGTCCTTGCTGCAATCCCACAGGACGACGATCTAAGGAAGAAAAGTGCGAACTATGTGATCGTTGGCACGAACGAAAGCCAATGGGGTCCGATGTTTGCTGGTCTGGCTGATGCTGTTGGCATCGCGCCGCCTGTCCGTCCAAACCCGCTTGATCAGGACGGTCTGCTTGGCCTGTTCGACGCGAAAGATACCGGCGGCGACTATCAGTTGGTTCCTGCCACTGACGTCGACATGCGGGGTAAAAATGCTGCGCCCAAGGAAAGTTTGGAGGTCATTTATGATGACGCCTGATCCTCGCAAAACTATTCCCGATGATGTCCGCCGGATGCTGGCTTGCGCAAAGCCAGAACAGATCAAGCGTTTGCTTGCGGATGTTCTGCGCGAAGCCCCTGTAAAGGAGCAAGCTAAATATGACGCATGATACAGGCACCATGGGCTACGAAGTAGGCTACGATGAAGCTGGCAAAGTCCAGATCATCGAAGGTGCGGCGCGTGACGAAACTGCTGAATTGCCTGTGGCAGCGCAGCAAACGGCCCTAGATGGTGGGTGCACCGCTAGTGCGGGCACCATGGAAGCAGCAGCGCGTGCTGCTGGTAAATCTGATATCCTTGATCAATACGCCAAGGACTATCCGCAAGGACCCCACGACCAGCCACAAAGCATGTGCCCTGCGTTCGGATCTTTGCGCGTAGGTCTTCGCATGAAACGTGTGGCCACGATATTGTCTGGTTCCGCGTGTTGCGTTTACGGCCTGACTTTTGTCTCGCACTTCTACGGTGCGCGCCGTTCAGTGGGCTATGTTCCGTTCAATTCAGAGTCCTTGGTGACCGGTAAACTGTTCGAAGACATTCGCGAGAGCGTCCATGATATGGCCGATCCAGATCGCTATGACGCGATTGTCGTGACGAACCTTTGTGTCCCGACTGCGTCTGGTGTGCCACTGCGGTTGTTGCCGCGCGAAATTAACGGCGTCCGGATTGTTGGCATTGATGTGCCCGGTTTTGGTATTCCGACCCATGCAGAGGCAAAAGATGTCTTGGCTGGTGCGATGCTCAAGTATGCCCGTGAAGAAGTGAAAGCTGGCCCAGTTGCTCGCCCTGTTGGCGGCAAGCATGACCGCCCGACCGTGGCGCTGCTGGGCGAGATGTTCCCGGCTGATCCGATGATGATTGGCGCGATGCTGGCCCCGATGGGTCTGGCCGCTGGTCCAGTTGTGCCGACGCGTGAATGGCGCGAACTATATGCCGCCCTTGATTGCGGCGTTGCTGCTGCGATCCACCCGTTTTACACCGCCGCAATTCGTGAATTTCAGGCCGCTGGCCGCAAGATCGTGGGCTCTGCGCCTGTAGGTCACGATGGCACCGCTGCTTGGTTGGCCGCGATTGGTGATGCTTACAACGTGAAGCCTGACCAGATTGCTGCTGCACAGAACGCATTCCTGCCTGCGATCAAAGGTGCGCTTTCGGGTGCGCAGATCAATGGCACGGTGACCGTTTCTGGTTACGAAGGTTCCGAATTGCTGGTCGCTCGTTTGCTGATCGAAAGTGGCGCGGATGTGCCTTATGTCGGCACTGCTTGCCCTAAGACCGAATGGTCGCGCGCTGATGCCGAATGGCTAGCCGCGAAGGGCGTGAAGGTCAAATATCGCGCCTCGCTCGAAGATGATTTGGCTGCTGTTGATGCGATCAATCCTGATTTGGCGATTGGCACGACGCCGGTTGTCCAACATGCCAAGGAACGTGCAATTCCAGCGCTTTACTTCACCAATTTGCTTTCTGCCCGTCCTTTGATGGGACCTGCGGGTGCCGGATCGCTTGCGCAGGTCGTCAATGCGGCGATTGCTGGTAAAGAAAAGATGGACACGATGCGTGCCTTCTTTGAGGGCGTTGGCAAAGGTGACACTGCCGGTGTCTGGGAAGGGTCGCCAAACTTGCGTCCTGATTTCCGTGCCGCACACCAGAAGAAGCTTGATAAAATGGCGCGTGCTGCCAAAGCGCAGGAGATGATCTGATGCTTGTCACTGATCATGATCGCGCGGGCGGATATTGGGGTGCGGTTTACGCATTTTGTGCCGTCAAAGGTTTGCAGGTTGTCATTGATGGTCCTGTGGGTTGTGAAAACCTGCCTGTCACTTCCGTGCTGCACTACACCGACGGTTTGCCGCCGCATGAGCTGCCGATTGTCGTGACTGGTCTTGCCGAAACCGAGATGGGTGAAGGCACCGAAGAAGCGATGAAGCGTGCTTGGAAAACGCTTGATCCGGCGCTGCCTGCTGTTGTTGTCACCGGTTCGATCGCGGAAATGATCGGCGGTGGTGTCACCCCGCAAGGCACGAATATCCAGCGCTTTTTGC
>NZ_JAFMHR010000107.1 GCF_017854415.1 Yoonia sp.
GGTCCATTCGCAGACGAGCGTCTTGGCTTCCAGGAAGTCTGTGAATTCTACTACACAGGTGGCTTCCACGAGCCAGGTTCCGTTCTGACAGCTGCGTTCAACCGCGACGTGTTTAACGAAATGACACCTGCACAGCAGCAGATCATGGAAACAGCTGCGATGGCGACACACCACTGGTCCCTGTCACAGTCTAACGCTGTGAACGGTGCAGCATTGCAGCGTCTGCAGGCGCAGGGCACCAAGATCATGCAATTCCCTGACGATGTTTGGGATGCGTTTGGCAAGGCGTCCAAAGAAGCACTTGACGAGTTCATGGATGACGAATTGTTCGCACGTATCCGCGCGAGCCAGGAAGCATCTGCAGCGTCCACATCTGGTTGGACTAGCATCTCTGACGCCGAATTCGCGCGTCAGCGGACACGCGTCAACGCAGGCTAAGCTATCAGCTTTGACCGGTAACTGGTCGAAGCAGATATATTAAATGGAGGGCCCTGCCATTGGCAGGGCCCGACATGCCAAAAGCAGTCACAATCAATCGGGGGTTAGACCATGGGTCTGGTCGAAGCATGGGGCGGGAATGCAATTGGATGGTTTTTTGCCCATCTGATCGAAGCGTTCTTCAACTTCTTTTACGCGATTTTTAACCCCGGTATGTGGTTGTCCTGGATACCCACAATCAACGGTCCGATGGAAACCGAGCAGAAAGAAGCGTTGATGCGCTTTATCTACTATGGTGCTTCGGTCGAATTTTTCTTTGTCGTTTTGGTGATATTCCTGACCGTCACGACAATAGGTCTCATCAACAACCGCTTCATGTGGGGCTGCGTGCGCGGCCTTGAAGGGTTCGCGAATGCCGTCGGGCGGGTCGCTGCTTGGGCAGGCCTGCTGATGGTAATTCAGCAAATTGTGATCATCTTTATGCAGCGTATCTTTGCGGTCGCTGAAATCAGCATTGGTTTCGGGGCGACATTTACCAAAGACATCAGCTGGTGGTCAGAAGAACTGAAATTCTACAACGCGATGATCGTGTGCCTCTGCGCAGCTTATACGTTCGTTCAAGGCGGCCACGTCCGTGTTGATCTTGTCTATTCTGCGATCAGTTACCGCGCCAAACGTGTCGTCGATATGATTGGATCGATCGTGTTTATGGTGCCGGCTGCGATGATCATCTGGCTTTACGGCTGGTTCTTTATGTGGCGTCACCTTGTGGTGCCAAACCCGTCCGCGTCCGATACGCTTGAGCGGTTGTTGACCAAAGCCCGCGCCTTGCGGTGGAACATCGAAACGATCGGTTTCTCGCCCAACGGCTTTAACGCCTACTTTCTGTTCAAGGTACTGCTCGTGGTCTTCGTCTTGATGATCATGCTGCAAGCGGTCGCCTTCCTTTACCGCTCTTACCTAGAGTTCAAAGAAGGCCCTGAAAGCGAAGGCAAATTCCTTGATAAAGACCAGCTTGGCGATGCAACCGCCGAACTTGTCGCAGACATTCATTAAAGTAGGGCGGTAGACATATGCTTTTCGGATTAGATGGCATTGAAGTCGGTATTATTATCGTCTTTTTGACTTTGTTTGCAGGGATCCTTTCCGGCTTTCCGGTCGCATTCGCAATTTCAGGCTCTGCGGTGATTTCGTTCGCGATCATTGCAGCGCTCGACAGCTCTGGCCTGTTGATCCACGCAGCCGTTGACACCAATTCTTCTGAATATGCATCCCTGCTTGCGGATGGTGTCCGACGCGAAGCGATTTCTGTGTTTAGATACCCAGAACTGCCGCGCTACGAGGACGTCTTGTTCCCGCAAGGCTGGGAAGTCGCGCTTGATCGCAACATCGGCTTTATGGTCAACCGGATGAACGAACGTGTTCTTGCGGGGCAGTCGATTGAAACGCTGCTGGCCGTTTTGATGTTCGTGATGATGGGCATCGTGCTAGAGCGTTCGCGCATTGCCGACGAGCTGCTGACATCAATGGCCAAAGTGTTCGGTCCATTGCCAGGCGGTCTTGCCGTGTCGATCGTTCTGGTTGGTGCATTCCTTGCCGCTTCCACAGGGATCGTGGGCGCTACGGTTGTGACGATGGGCTTGTTGGCGCTGCCGACGATGCTCAAGAACGGGTACTCGCCTGAATTATCAACAGGTGTGATTGCAGCGTCGGGCACGTTGGGCCAGATCATTCCACCTTCGATTGTGATCGTGCTTTTGGGCACGCTAGCAGGTGACATCTATTCAGCTGCACAAGAGAACCGCGCGCAGTTGGCAGGTTGTAACGACGCGCTGACCTATCTTGGCAGCCCAGCCGTTTTGTCAGTTGGTACATTGTTCCAAGCGGCCTTGTTGCCGGGCGTTTTGTTGGCGTTGCTTTATGCGGGCTATGCGTTTGTCTTTGCGCTGATCAACCCCGATAAAGCCCCGCCTGTGCAGTTCGAAACTGATGGCAACAGAGAGGCTATCACGCGCAATGAGGGCCTGACATGGTTCTTGGCTGTGCCTGTCGGTATTATCGCTCTGACGATTGGGATGGGGCAGGTTAACCTTGTTGGAACGCAATCCATCATCGTCGACAGTTTTACCGACACAGGTGAAAGCGCGTCACTGCGCACACGCGTGAGCGATGAATGCGCCGCTTCAATGATTGAATTGCACGGCATGGAAGCGTGGGAAACTGCGCTTGCAGAACAAGCCACGATTGAAAATGCGGGCGGAGTGACGCAAGCACGAGAACTGGGCGTTGAAGAACGTGCAGAGCTTGTTTTGCAACGCGCCGCAGATGCCGCACCAATCGGGACAGGCATTTCAGTTGCCGCAGTCCTGTTGGGTCTGGTTTTTGCAATCGCACGCGGTGTCGCACCAAGCCGTGATCCTAAGATGCTGTGGGTCGGGGTGTCGGGTATCTTGCTGATGCTCTTGGTAGACATCATGCTGATTTCACCGCTGACATCGCCGGGAACTACGACAGTCCTTATTGCGATACCTTTGATAATAACCTTCATCGGTCTACGAACTGCCGCGGGCTATCTGGCCAGCAACGAGATTTTGCGCGTGGTGTTTCCGCCACTGGTTTTGATTGTTGCTGTGTTGGGGTCGATCCTTGGCGGGATCACAAACCCGACACCAGCTGCGGCCTTGGGTGCGGGTGGTGCAATCTTGCTTGCCGCGTACCGCAAGCGCAAAGATCAAGGGCAATCGGGTCGGATCGTCTTGCTGACGGCTGGTGCCATTTTGCTGATGCTGATCGTTGGTACAAACTTTGACATGCGCCTTGGCCAAGAAGTGGTCTTGTTTGAAAACCGTGTCGCATTCCTTGTTGCATTCGGGGCGTTCCTGTTCGCGATGTTCGGTTTGCTGTGGTCCTGCTGGATCTTGATCTCTGGCGGGGTCATGGGATCAGTGGTGCGTGAAACAGCCAAGGTCACGTCGATGGTATTCACGATCCTGATCGGCTCGCAAATGCTGAACCTCGTCCTGATCTCTTTCGGAGGAGAGCATTACATCCAGCAGTTCCTACGCTCGTTCGACAACGAGTGGACAGTGTTCTTGCTGGTCATGCTGGTGTTGTTTGTCTTGGGCTTCGTTCTGGATTTCCTCGAGATTATCTACATCGTTATTCCGATTGTCGGGCCTGTTATCTACGGCGGTACCTTCGATCCTAAATGGGTTACGATCATGATTGCGGTGAACCTGCAGACGTCCTTCCTGACGCCGCCCTTTGGCTTTGCACTGTTCTATCTGCGCGGGGTCGCACCCAAGTCGATTACGACAGGTCAGATTTACCGTGGCGTGATGCCGTTCATCGGGATCCAAGTTGGCGCGTTGACGTTGCTTGCCTTGTTCCCGGGTGTTGTGACAATCATTCCTAGCCTATTGAACTAAAGGGCAGAGCATTTGAATAAAAAAGGGCGGTGCCAATGGCGCCGCCCTTTTTCGTTAAAGATTATATAACGGGTTAAGTTCGCCCCGGCGGCAGTTCAATCCGTGCGACTTGTTCTGCAATCGGGTCGGTGGACAGCGGGTGGGCATCAACGGCGTATCCGGCAGGATCGCCCAAGGGTTCCCAAACGCCTGCGCGGTAAACCTCCAACCCTTTGAAGTTGGCTTTGTAATCCATCTTAGGGCTGCCCGGCACCCAATAGCCCAGATAGATATAGGGCAAGCCCAATTCCTGCGCGATCTTGATGTGATCGAGGATCAAAAAAGTCCCCAATGACAATTTCTCGAGGTCGGGATCAAAGAACGAATAGACCATCGACAACCCGTCATCGAGGATATCCGTCAAGCAAACCGCACTTAGACTGCGTTTGTCGGTGTATTCAAACAAGCGTGACCTGATCGGCGTTTCTTCGACCATCGCAGCAAACTCGAACATATCCATATCTGCCATACCGCCTGCCGCATGGCGGCCATCCAGGTATTTGCGAAATAGATCATATTGTTCTTCGGTCGCCCAAGGCGATGTGGCACGGCGATCCAGATGATTGCCGCGCTTTTCAACGCGGCGCTGGCTGCGGGTTGGCGTAAACTTTGACACATCAATGCGCGCTGACATGCAAGCCGAACACTCTGCACAAGACGGGCGGTACAGCACATTTTGCGAACGGCGGAACCCTTGCTTTGATAGTTTATCATTCAGGTCAGGGGCCGCATCGCCCTGCAAAGCTGTAAACAGCTTACGTTCCATCCTGCCCGAAAGATAAGGGCAGGGCTGGGGGGCGGTGACATAGAACTGGGGCGCGACTGGCAGCGTGTGACGCATGATGGTTTCCGAATAGCTTTTGGCAATCTTAACAATCGATTTACCATCCGCCAAGTGCCGCTTTGGTTAGAATTGCGGCAGCAGCTTAGTGCAGGTTGATGGCCGTTGTACCAAGCACATGATCTGTAAGCCCTTGGCCGCGTGCTGTCACAAGCATCAGGATAACCGAAATGAGTTGCAAAGGCGGCAGTGCGACACTGATCGTATAGCCAAACGTATGCGCAAGAGCGAGGCCAGAGCTTAACGGCGCACCGTCATTATCACAAAGTTCAATGCCCATCATACGCATTCCCCAAGTGGCCGATCCGCCCGCAATGGTGAACCAGCGGTAAATAAAGCCGACAACCAGCATCAAGAACGGAAAGAAAAAGATACCTGTGAAGGCCGTAAACGGCAGCACCAAAGCGCAAAGCACGGCAGTCAGGATGACATCAAAAACCCAAGCCAAGCCGCGCTTGAATGGGACACCGGCAAATTGGTGTGGTGCGAAACGGGTGGAACGTGGGCTGTGGTTCATCGACATCGGTCTGCTGCGCCTTCAGGTTTATGAAATCAAGTTAGGTGGCCTGCGGGAAACAGGCCACCTTTTTAAAGGACAGATCGATTTATGCGGTTGCGGGACCGGACTGGGTTGGTTCAGCTGCAGCGTCATTTGCTGACGCGCGGTCGTTCATGAACTGGTCAAATTCTGCCTTGTCCTTTGCATCACGCAGACGCTTTAGGAAGGCTTCAAAGTTGCCCTGTTCGTCCTCAAGGCGACGTAGCGTTTCAGCCTTGTAGGCGTCAAATGCGGCATTGCCGGATGACTTGTTCATGTGAACGCTGTGACGGGTCATTGATTTGCAAGATGAATAAAACATGCGTTTGCTCCAGATCATGTAGGCCAGTAGGGCAAGGCCGATTGGCCAGAATACGATAAAGCTGACAACCATGGCGGCGATCCAAGCGCCTTTGCCACGTGCATCCAGCCACGCTTCGGCGCGGGCAAAAAAACCAGTGCGATGGTCCATTGCCATCGGTGAATGTGAAGTGGCGGTGTTCATGAATGTCTCCTTCGGGGTTTGTTTGTGTATGTGAATGCTTTTCACATTACCGATATCGGGCTTTCAGGCGCGCCCTTCAAGGGTTAATGTAAATGTTTTTTACATTAACTTTATTTATTCATAAATATCATATGTTTAGCCATATCATTTTCGAGATCAACCTCGTGAATATCGTAATACTAGCCCTGTTTTGAGGAAATCGACGACACAATTACGCATCTTCATTGACCCGCGCCGTACGGGTAATACTGTGAGACTATGACATTCGCATCCCGTATTACCCGCTTGCCACATGCCTTTGACCCAATGCGCGGGGCAGATCTGGCAGAGGTTTTTGCAGATCAACCAACAAAGGTTGTCGACCTCATTAAGGGGACCGCAGGATGCAGTCCATATCTGGCAGGTTTACTCGGATCAGAGGCGGATTGGATAACCGGCGCTTTTGCTGACCCTGAACGGGCGGTAGCCGATCTGTTGGCAGAAATTCCACATTTATCACTTGACGCATTACCGTCCGAATTGCGGCGCTGCAAAAGGCGTATCGCATTGTTAGTCGGATTGGCCGATCTGGGCGGCGTTTGGACGCTTGAAACAGTGACGCAAGTTTTAACTGATTTCGCCGACGCCGCCGTACAGGCGAGTATTTCCACCCTCGTCGCCGCAGAGGTCAGTCGCGGTAAGTTGCCCGCGTCCGATGATCCAGCCAATGCAGGCGGCATGGTCGTGTTAGCGATGGGCAAGATGGGCGCGGCAGAGTTGAACTATTCATCCGACATCGACCTGATTTGCCTCTTTGATGAAACCCGCTTTGACCCCGACGATTATCATGATGTGCGCGCAGCTTTTATCCGCGTCACCCGCAAGATGGCGGCAATCCTGTCAGACGTGCGCGATGGTGGCTACGTGTTCCGCACCGATTTGCGGTTGCGTCCCGATGCGTCCGTCACGCCTGTCTGCCTGTCGATGGAAGCCGCAGAACGGTATTATGAAAGCGTCGGCCGCACATGGGAGCGGGCCGCGTATATCAAGGCGCGGGTATGTGCTGGCGATAAATCAGCGGGTGCGCGGTTTCTTGCGACCCTGAAACCCTTTGTTTGGCGCAAGCATCTTGATTTCGCAGCTATTCAAGACGCGCATGACATGCGTCTAAAAATACGGGATCACAAAGGGTTACATGGTCCGCTGATCCTAGAAGGGCATAATATTAAACTGGGGCGCGGGGGCATTCGCGAGATCGAGTTTTTCACCCAAACGCGGCAACTTATTGCCGGTGGGCGCGACGCCGGTTTGCGGGCGCGGGGGACCCGGGCAGGTTTGCAAAGTTTGACCAAGGCCGATTGGATTGAACAAGATATTGCCGAACAACTTTACGGCCATTACCGCTATCTGCGCGAGGTCGAGCATCGTTTGCAAATGATCACCGATGCCCAGACCCAGACATTGCCACAAGATGCCAAAGGATTTGCGCGTTTGGCCGCATTTATGGGCCAAGACGTAGCAGATTTGCGTGCCGAACTGACCACGCGTATAGAGGCCGTTCATACGCTGACCGAAGGGTTCTTTGCGCCTGATCCGAAATCTGACAAAGAAACCACTGATTGGGGAAGCGACGTAACAGCACGTTGGCACAGTTATCCTGCTTTGCGATCCTCAAGGGCTACAGAGATTTTTGCGCGTCTCAAACCCGATCTTCTCAGGCGGTTGCAAGAGGCTGCAAAACCTGATGAAGCTCTGGCGCAATTTGACGGGTTTTTGGCTGGATTGCCTGCCGGTGTGCAACTTTTTTCCTTATTCGAAGCAAATCCAGAGCTTACAAAACTGATCGTGGATATCTGTGCGACGTCACCAGCATTGGCGCAGCATTTGTCGCGTAATTCAGGCGTGCTGGATGCTGTAATTGGGGGATCGTTTTTCAGTGAATGGCCGCAGCTTGATGGTTTGCACGCCGAGTTATGCGCGCAATTGGCAGCGACGGATGATTATGAAACACAGCTGCTTACCGCGCGTCGATGGGTCAAGGAATGGCACTTTCGTATCGGGGTGCATCATCTGCGTGGTTTGATCACAGCCGAAGAAACGGGCGCGCAATACGCAGATCTAGCAGAGGCAGTCGTCACTGCGCTTTGGCCAATTGTTGTCTCTGATTTCGCACGCAAACACGGTCCGATGCCGGGGCGGGGTGGTGCGTTGATCGCGATGGGGTCACTCGGCGCGCGCCGTTTGACCGCGACGTCGGATTTGGACCTGATTATGATTTATGACGCAAGCGGCGTTGAGGAGTCGCAAGGAAGGCGCCCGCTCGCCGCGCGGCCATATTTTGCGCGTTTGACCCAGGCCTTGGTAACGGCTTTGACCGCACCGATGGCAGAAGGGCGGCTTTACGAAGTCGATATGCGGTTGCGGCCATCGGGCCGGCAAGGACCTGTCGCGACATCACTTGATGCGTTCAAGGACTATCAGGAAACACAGGCTTGGACGTGGGAACACCTTGCTTTGACCCGCGCCCGCGCGATTGCTGGACAAGCTGATCTAACGTCTGAGATCGAATCGTTTCGCCAATCGCTTTTGCGCGCAAAGTCCAAGGGTGATGCGGTTCTGACTGATGTAGCTGATATGCGCCAGCGGATCGCCGAAGCAAAAACGTCACATTTTGACGGTGAAGCAAAGATCGGGGCAGGCCGTTTGCAAGATATCGAGTTGTTTGCGCAATCGGTTGCATTGCGTTGCGGATCAGAAAAACGCGTACTTTCCGCGCAATTGCAGATTGGTGTCGCAGATGGTTTGCTTGATGCCGCAGACGCACAGGCGCTTTGTGACGCGGCGGGCTTTTTCTGGAAGCTGCAAACAGCCTCTCGACTGGTAACCGGCGAAGCGATTGCACTGGATGAATTAAGTGAAGGAGCGCGGCGATTGATCCTCCGAGAAACCAACCATGCAACTATCCCCGCCCTTCAATCAGCTATACAATCTCATGCCGCAACAGCGAACAAAGTAATATCCCGCCAATTGGAGACATCATGAAACCAAGCGATCCGTTTGATCCAAAAGGCCTAATGAAAGATGCGTTTATCATTGATGGCATCACAGAGTCTGAGTGTCGCAGCATTTTCCTTGATTGGGTTTTAGGAGTTCCCGACGGTCGCGATGTCCGTACAGAAGTCGCGGTCCTAATCGCACATTACAAACGGCTGACCGACCCGGCACATCCGATGATTGTCACACTCGCCTCGGCGCTGGAGGTTTCCGAACAACCGCGCCGACGAGGCGGGAGGCAAAGCCGCGTTCCGCAAGGGAACAGTTAGCTTTCTTGCCGTGAATTCAGAGTTGTAAGTTTGGCATCGCTGCGCGAAGAGGTTGCTCGGATTACTGAAGGCATTCCGCTTTTTTGCCAGAGGTCGCACGTTGATCTGATGGATTGCGGGCTGTTGGTTTTGATACAACATTCGCAATCTTTGAGTGTGACAGATAGATTTCTAGCCTTGGTTCAAAAATCCTCCCAGACGCTTTGATCCGTTTTGCCTGAATATGCTGTACGCTTTTGCGGGGCCGGTTGCTGCTTGCGCGCTTGATAGGTATCAGTAATTGCGTGTTCGAGTGCCGCTGTCGCATCTGGGAATGCCACCAACGTTTTGGGCGGCGAACTAATACTGAACTGTTGTATGAGCCGCGTTAGTTTGTCAGTTTCGGTTGCCAGCGAGGTGCCGCGTGACATGGATTCTTGCACCATTGCCGCGTTTTGCTGGGTCACCTGATCAAGTTGATTTACGCCGATGTTGATCTCTGAAAGGCCTATTGCCTGCTCTTCCGCACTTGTCGCAATCTGTGATGTCATATTCGCGATGTCATTTACCTGAGTGATGATTTCGCTCAAAGCTTCGCCAGCGTTTCCAACAAGTTGGGTGCCCTGTTTTACATGTCGCGAACTATTTGCAATCAGTCCGGAAATCTCTTTGGCGGCATCGGCTGAACGTTGTGCCAAGGCGCGTACTTCAGATGCCACAACCGCGAAGCCCCTACCAGATTCGCCTGCTCGCGCGGCTTCTACGCCAGCATTCAAAGCGAGCAAGTTGGTTTGAAAAGCAATATCGTCAATCACGCCGATTACTTGGGTGATTTGATTAGAAGACTGCTCAATCGCGCTCATGGCGGAGACAGCTTGTGCGACGATTTCACCGTTTTTGGTCGCTTCAGTGCGGGCTTTGTTGACTGATAAATCCACCGCCTTTGCGTGTTCCGCTGCGGATCTAACGCTGGCGGTCAGTTCATCCAAAGCGGCAGCCGTTTCTTCGAGAGTTGCAGCCTGATTTTCGGTGCGTTGCGACAACTCATTTGTTGCTGACGTTGTTTCAGTCGTTGCTGTGCCGATTAAGGCAACGGTGTCCCTGACACGGGTGATAGTGGCGTGCAATTCGTGCACGGCGTCATTGAAATTACTGCGCATGTCGTCGTAGTCGGGAGTGAATTCATGTTTGATATCGCGCGTCAAATCCCCTTTTGCGAGCTGTGCGAGCTCATTCTTCATCGTGCTGACGACGACATCTTGTTGCTTGCGCAGCTCTGCACGCTCTGCAGATGCTGCGATACGTTCAATCTGCGCATCGCGAAATACGCTAAGCGCGCGCGCCATGCGACCCAGTTCATGTTGGTG
>NZ_JAFMHR010000108.1 GCF_017854415.1 Yoonia sp.
TGAGGGCTGCGCAGGCGATCATAGCCTTTTGATCAACATCATTCCGAAGGTGTTACGGCACCGAGTTCACCAGCATGGCGATCCTCAAATGGGTTCAGGAAACTGGCGTTGATTGGCACTATATCGCGCCGGGCAAGCCCCAGCAGAACGGCTTCATCGAAAGCTTCAACGGCAAGCTACGTGATGAATGCCTTAATGAAACGCTGTTTGGCACATCACGTGATGCGCGCAAAACGCTGGAAGAATGGCAAGAGGATTACAATTGGCGCAGACCACATTCAGCATTGGGCAACCTGACGCCGATGGAATTTTTGCAGAGAAAAGCGATGGACAAGATGGCGGCCTAACGACAAAGATTTAACCCCAAGGACTCCGCGTAAAGCTGGAGGAGACTTGGGGCTCAGGTCAAGGGCTACGCACCAGTCTTCTCAATTCACAGTATCTGGATTCCTTCACGGCGGAATTTCAGAAAGAAGTGGGTCGAATGCGTAAAGTCACTTCATCAGGACTGATCTCCAAGAAAAAGCGTCTTACAGAGGTGACACGCCAGATCGACCGTGTTGTGGACCACATTGTTAATGGAACAGGCAGTAAGAGCGTCACGAGTAGACTGACTGACCTCGAAGCTGAGCAAGAGTCACTAGAAGCCGAGGTCCATCAGTACGAAACGAAGGCCACTGTCATACCGGTCCATAACATCGGCCAGGTGTATCGCGCTAAGATCAGGCAATTAGCAGACGGTTTGGACGACCCAGCGATCCGTTTGAAAGCAATCGAAACAATCCAGAGTTTGATCGATCACATCAAGGTCACGCCCACAAACACTGGGTTTGATGTGGAGCTACACGGTGAGTTGGGTGCTATAATGGAGATGGAAGGTCAAAACGACCGAAGCCCCGCAGGATTAATTGCGGGGCGTTCGTTGTCAGTGGTTGCGGGAGCTCGATTTGGACACTGTTTCACGAAACTTCGAGAAGTGCAGGTCGCCAGATAAAACGAGCCTTTCCTGCGCCATTGGACCGCATGCCGTAGGGCTCAATGAACATAGCCTGCTCCAGAAGCGAGTCCTCTGCGAACCCTGATGGAGGTTTCTATCCCGTCATTCACGGCCCATATCCTCATCGGAGACAGGTCTACTCACACTCGACCAACAAAGCACAAACTGCAGCGCAGTCATACAGCTTGGGCCACGAGATTGCGTGGAGGCAGGTCAAGGAAGTGCAGTGGTGCACATCCGTAGCATCATCTTGGGTAATCAAAAGCGTGCAGAAACGCCCACGATGCGCGGTTGATCTTCCCGAGTTCCGCGATGGCCGCAGCGATCCCATGCGTAGTTTCGTCATTGATCGCTTCGACCTGACCCATTTTGATACCGTCCTTGCGATCGGCAATGCGCATCAAGATCGTGTGTGAGACCTCAGCATTGGAATCAAATGCGTAAATACAGTGGTTGTAGCGGTTGCGTAATCGTCCGATTTTTTGAATGCGATCCGTCAGCGCGAGGATTTGTCTCTGCTCTTCTTTTGCAACTTTGCCAAGTTTGGACAATCGGTTGACCAGGTCCATGCGAGCGCGCGACGTGTTCAGCGTCAGGAAGATCACCGTCGCTGTTTCGATGTCGGTTCGGACCAGCCCGGCGATGAAATGGATCAACAGGCTTTCTGTATTGGTCCAAGCATAGTTGAGTTTACCAACTTGCAACAAGAAATCGTCAAATTCATCCTTGGGTGTCATGAGTTGGCAGCGTTCGTTTTTGCGAAACTTGCCACATATGCGACTGCCGCCTCGGTCCGGTTGCTAACGCCCAATTTGCCAATGATATGGTGAATGTGCAGTTTGACGGTGCTTTCTGCCAAATCAAACTCGCGCGCGATGAGTTTATTCGAAGCACCTTTGGCCAGTTGTTCTAACACCTCTTGCTCGCGCGCGGTTAGTGTCCAATGCCCATTTTGATCGGCGTCTTCTTCCGACTTCCATGCCATCAACATGTCAAGCACCTCGCCAGAGACATGCCGCTCTCCTGAAAGAACAAGGCGCAAGACTGTGATGGTGCAATCCATACGTGCGCGCAGTGGTAAAAAGCTTAGCCTTTCCACAATGGCATTCCTGTCAGTAGCGCTCAACGCTTTGCGCACTTCGTCCACGGTTTGATAGGCTAGTACCGGGCGTATCGAAGGCATTGTTTGCGCAATCGATTCAAGCTCAGAAACGGCCTCGCGGGCGTGCTGGCAAGACAAAATAATAGCACAAATTCGCGTGCCCTGAGGCGAAATAAGTGCTTTGGCCTCGCTTGCACTTGCTACGTTTGCCACCTTAAGATCTGGAAATTCACTTTGGATGAGGCGCAGATACATATTTGAAAAACTGGTACTATCACCGATAAACAGAACTTTTGGTTGTTCATCGTGCATGGTCGTCAAACTAGAATAGTTAGTATTCATCGCAATCCCCCCAATAGCGAACATCACAAGTCACCAGCACGTGATGTAGAAACAGCTAGGTATTCGCACGCAACTGCATGCGACTTCGCGCGGCCCATTGGTCAGTGCAAAAAGCAAGTTCCCGCGCACCCAACCATTCCAGACTAATACTTTGGGGCACAACTCCATTGACAAAGATCAAGTGCTCTATTTTTTATAATTATATATATTTAACAATAAGTTCCGTTATTAACTTAGTGTGATTTGACTGACTGATCTATGCGGGATTACACCCTTTGATCTACAGATTTCGGCGGAATCTAGACATGTTATAGTGCCATTTGGCGATTCTTTGCTGACCGTCAGGCCAGCTTTTCGGGCGGTGTATTTTGCTGGCACGATAAAGGCGTCACGGATGGAATGTGACGTAAATCGTAACCTGCATTCCGCAAATTGGTCACCTTTGAAATGAGCGGTGATCCTGTGGGAAGCACTCAAAGAAAGACAAGAAAATGACCAGCAGAAATAATCACTTTATGCCTTGGGGCCATCAGCACCAAGGTCAGGGCCAGGACCAAGACCAAGCTCAGGCCGAAGCCCAGCTTCAAGGCCAGCTTCAGGGTCAGGGCCAAGGTCAGCACCAAGAGCAAAGTAGCTCGAATGACAATGGTAACCTGAATGGTAATGGCAACGGCAACCTAAATGGCAACGCCAATGGCAACCTGAACTACAACGCGAATACTGCCAATAATGCTGCAAACAACACCGCGTCCAACGCCGCAGCAAACACTGCAGTCAACAACAATGCCACTGACGTCAACACAACTGTGACGACGACTGTGGATGTTGATGCCAGCGTTGATCTGTCCGGCTATATGCCAACGGATGATGATTTCGCAGACGTTGATCTGACTGACGGTGCATCTATTGATACCCTTTTGGTTGGCAAGGGCGACATCAGCTTTGACCCCGGCAACGAGCAAAACATCGAGGATATCCTCAATGATGCGCTGAACGGGGCTGGCAACGACAGTGGCACCGTCAACAACCAATTCAACAATTTGGTTGATAGCGACGTCCTGCACAACGCGACTGTGGATGGCAATCTACAGCAGACCAACACATCAAATGGCGGATCGGCATCGTCGGATGACGGTATTGGCGTCGGGTCCGATGTTGATGATGACATCGACTTTGGCTTCCCGCTAATGGCAGGTCGTGGTCATGACGGCGGCCCAGGTGGCAGTGATGATGACGATGGCGCAAGCTCAGGTAACTGGGGCAGCGGCAACGGTGATGACGGATATGTATCTGGTGAATCCTTGTCATCTGCAGCGTCAGCCATTGATACCACAGCGTTCAACCAAAGCATCGTGATGGGCGCGAACGTGCTGGGCAATACAGTCGACATGTCGGTTGTAGGTGGCAGCATGAGCTCGACCTACGTCGGTGATGACAGCGCAGACGGCGCTTAGGTCCCGCCGGTCTGACTGATGACTGCTTTTCGTTAGTTGGACCCTAACACTGCTTCGCGCCGGATACTTCGGCGCGGAGCGCGTTGCACAGGGAGCGTTCTTGTATGTGCAACGCCTTTACTCTGTGGGGGGGGTTAAAGATGGCACTCGATAAGATTTCTGAGATCATTGCACACTTCATTGGCATATTTGAAACGGCAGAAGACGGCGCAAGACTGCGCGAGATCGCCGAAGGGTTTGATCACACGGTTGCGCCGGAACCTACCTTTGATCCGCTTACGGCAATCGAATATC
Source organism: Yoonia sp. (assembly GCF_017854415.1). Lineage (GTDB taxonomy): Bacteria > Pseudomonadota > Alphaproteobacteria > Rhodobacterales > Rhodobacteraceae > Yoonia. The sequence continues at coordinate 4,190 of NZ_JAFMHR010000108.1, forward strand.
TGCTGCGCGCCCCTTACGAGCACACAGGTGGACCATACGGCTTATCGGATTTCCAATTTACTGCAGACACAGTTCCTTTTGTGCCTGCGGCCCCGCCAAGTCTATTTGCGGATGCGTGGCTTGCGCCCATTACATCCTTTTCCCCGACCCCCTTGCCCGACTTGAAGGGCGGCCTGCCAGGCAATGAACACTCCTTTTTCCTCGCAGGTATCCCGCCAGGCGCTACCGTGGTCATAGGCCATCAGATGAACGTTCTTGTCGATCACGACTTTCTGGTAGGGGAAGGAACCATTGGTTTTGCCGCACCTGACTATTTTGATGTCCAACTTGCCACGCTGACGGCCGCGGCCAGTGGGATAACCCAAAGCCTAATTGGCAATCCTTTGACCATCATCACAACCGCTGCCGACTTTGGCGAGGCTCTCGGCGCGCAGTATGGCGATTTGGCTCAAAACGCACCTGACGCGGCGTATATCACTTTGGTGGATGGTTCGGAGGCTATCGGAGTCACCGTCAACGGGACAGATTCCGAAGCCATGCCGTTGCTGGATGAAGTTATGCCTGTTTATTTGCAGCCTGATCCCTTGGAAGATGATGCGACCGCCCAAGCGCCCAGCGGTGTAGGCGGCAATGCCACGGCGGCGGCCGCCGTATTTGATGTGGACGACGGGCATAACGTGGTTGCGGGAGGGAATTTTGCAATCAACGAAGCGATCGTCGCCTTTAGCGCTGTCGATGCGCCAGTGATTGCTGTCATGGGCGATGCAATCTGCATGGTCAGTATCAGCCAGGTCAACATCATTCAAAACCACGACGGCGGCGCGTTGAAAGCGCCGTCTGATGTGGCCCTGAACGCGGCAACAATCGCTATGGACACTTCACAAATCGCGGATGAGGCCTCAGATCAGTCGTCCCCAGGACTGCCTCAGGCTTGGGCGGTCACGCGGATAGATGCAGACTTAATGACGGTGAATTGGATCCATCAATATAACTTTGTCTCTGACCATGACCGTGCCGAAGTGACGTTCTCGGGCGAGGATAGTTTTTTCGGGCTTGGTGCCAACACGTTGCTGAACCAAACCTCGTTGCTCGAAATTGGCGTCGCCTATGACCTGATCATCGTTGGTGGCCAGATGATCGATATGGCGCTAATCAGCCAGACCAATGTGCTACTGGATGACGATCACGTCAGCTATAGCGGCGATTGGCCTCTGGCCATGACTGACGACGATAATCTCGCGTTGAATGCCGCGGTGATCGATACTGTCGGAATTGATAGCCACACCGGATTAGATGGCGGTTTCGCGCAAGCTGGGCGGGACTTGGCGGACGGTGCGTTGACAATTTCAAGTGATGTCGCACAATCGGATTACTTTGCAGGTATTCCATTTTTGAACGTCCTTTATATCGCTGGGGACCTGATCACGATCACCGCAATCGCGCAGACGAATATCATTGGCGATGCAGATCAGATCGACGTCACACTAGAAGGGCTAGTCGCCGCCGCTGATGGTCCTGCGACCGTGACTGCGGGATCAAACGCTGCCGTCAACATCGCGTCGATTATGGAATATGGGATGGATTCCACCATCATGGTCGGTGGCGAGGTTTACGATGATATCCTGCTTTATCAGGCCGAACTGATTGAAAGTGACGCCGACCCTTTGGACGTCACTCTAACACCACTCGCGAACGAAGCGGTCGCATTCTTGGCTGACGACATGGTGGATGACACACCGGTTTCAGACAGCGTCTTTGCTGGCCAGATCGACACCTCCACCACGTCGGTGGACATCATGGGTGGGGTCGTCGCCTAGACCGATTTATGCCGGAGTGATATTTTGAAAGACGATAGAGTTGACAGCCCACCTCGGGGAGATGCCCCAAGAATGCCACTGCTGAAGTTGACCCCAGATGACTTGGCGCGCGATGAGGCGGCCAAGGAAGCAGGCATCAACAGCGGCGAAGTGGTCGATGCGCAGGCTGGTGTGCTTAATCCCGCCGCTGGCGGTGGCGGCAAGGGTGGGGGTGGCAAGCCATTTCACAAACGCATTGGTCCAGATGGCTTTGCCGAGGCGCTTTCAAAAGGCGTGCGCGCCGTACGCCGCAATCTGGCCTTCGTGATGTTGCTAACATTGGGCACGAATGTGCTGATCTTGTCGATCCCAATCTACCTGTTTCAGATTTCAGACCGCGTCCTCACCAGCAGGTCCGTTGATACGTTGATCATGCTGACCATTGTTATTGTCGGCGCTGTCGTTGTCCAAACACTGCTGGATGCTGTGCGCCGCTTTATCTTGATGCGCAGTGCTGTCGAAGTGGCCGTCCAACTGGGCGCCCCAATCCTAAATGCTGCGGCGCATGCATCGCTGCATGGCGGCGGCAAGGAATACCAGACCCTTAGTGATTTGCAGCAGGTGCGGGGTTTTTTAGTCTCTGGCACACTCATCTCGTTCCTGGACGTACCCTTTGCGCCCTTGTTTATTACGGTTATTTTTCTAGTGCATCCTGATTTAGGTTTGATCGTCGTTGGTACGTCATTGCTACTGCTGGTCATCGCGCTCGTGAACCAAAAGATGACAGCCAAACCCTTTGCCGAGGCCAACATGGCCCAAAGCCGCGCAAACATGCATCTGGATTCCATGTCGCGCAACAGCCAGATCATCAATGCGTTGGCGATGGTTCCCGAGGCCGTCCGCATGTGGGGCAAGGATACCGCCGCATCGCTGACAGCCCAAGTGCGCGCCCAAGATCGAAACATCATCTTTGCCTCGCTCAGCCGTGCGGTGCGTCTGCTGACCCAGATTGGAATGTTGGGATGGGGGGCAAATTTGGCGCTGCATGGTGAAATCACAGGCGGCATGGTTATCGCGGCCTCGATCATTGCAGGGCGCGCTTTGGCTCCGATCGAAGGGTCGATCGAGGGTTGGAACGCCTTTCTTTTGTCACGCGCAGCCTACGGGCGGATCACCGACTTGATGCGCCGATCACGGGTCCGCTTTGAACGGTTGGTGCTGCCCCACCCCGAAGGGCGGTTGGACGTAGAACGCCTGCTTTATGTGCCCGGCGGAACCAAACAAGTGATCCTTAACGGGTTGAGCTTTCATCTTGATCCCGGCGAAACGCTGGCCGTCATTGGTAATTCCGGAGCGGGCAAAACCACTTTAGGCAAAATGTTGGTAGGGTCGATCCTGCCCACTTCAGGCAACGTAAGGCTAGACCTGATGGATTTGCGCAATTGGGACCCACGCCAGTTGGGTGAGTGCATCGGTTACGTGCCACAAGATGTACAGCTATTCCCCGGTTCGATCAAAGATAATATTGGCCGGATGCGCGACGACGCCACTGATGCAGATATTCACCGTGCGGCGGTACTGTCTGATGTGCATGATATGATCTCTGCCTTGCCACACGGATATGAAACCGTGGTTGCCGCAGATGGATCACCCTTGTCGGGCGGGCAAAAACAACGGGTCGCCTTAGCGCGGGCCTTTTTCGGCAATACCCGCCTTTTGGTTCTGGACGAGCCGAATTCAAACCTCGATGCCGCAGGTGACCGCGCACTGGCGCGGGCCATTCAGCACGCTAAGGACGATAAGATCACTGTCGTGGTGATCACGCAAAAACCTTCGCTGCTCAAGGTCGTGGATAAGATCATGATGGTGGCAGACGGTGGTGTGGCGCTGTTCGGTCACCGTGATCAAGTGCTCGAAAAGCTGGCAGCACGGAATGCCCAAAATCAGGAGATTCCCAAATGACTGTTCCCGCATTGGCCCCGTCTCACGCGCTGGTTGCTGCCAATTGGTACGACGATGTTCCACGCTCGGTATCGCGCCATATCCTCTTTGGCGTCGTGCTGATGCTGGCCGCTTTTGGAGGCTTCGGTATCTGGGCCACGCAAGCGCCCTTGGCTGCCGCAGTGATTTCACAAGGCAGTTTTATCGCTACGGGCCGCAACAAGATTGTCCAACACCTTGAGGGTGGGATCATCAAAGGTATCTATGTCGCCGAAGGTGATACCGTCACAACCGGTCAGGTCTTGGTGCGTATGGACGAGACCGCAGCGCTTGGTCAGGAACGTGAATTATTTTTGCGTCAAGCGCGGCTTGAGGTCGCGAAGGCACGACACTTGGCGGAATACGAACTGGCTGAAGACTTGATCTATCCGCCGCACTTGGCCGCTTTGCGCGCTGATCTCGAAATCGCAACTATGATGGAAGGGCAAAGCCTTGCCTTCAAAGTTTCAATGCAGGGGCTGCTCAATGACATTGCATTGCTTGAAAGAAGCATCGACGCGCTAGAAATCCGCGCCAGTGGCTATGACAGCCAACTTTCCTCGACTCAGCAACAATATAGCATCATGCAGGAGGAATTGGCCGACAAGCGCACTTTGTTGGACCAAGGTCTCATCCGGCGCACGGACGTCAATGTTGTGCGTCGTGCCGTCGCAGAAGCCGAAGGGCAGATTGGCCGCCTGTCCGCCGAAATCGCGGAAATCCAAGAAGTCCGTGACCGTTATCATGCCCAGATTGAGCAGCTCTTGGGTGAACACCGCGACCGCGCCCTCGACGAGGCGAATGTGGCGGATGCGGAACTTGATGGTATTCGCGAACAAGTCCGCACCGCCCGAGAGGTGTTACGCAGGATCGAAATCGTAGCACCTGTGTCTGGTACCATCGTACGTCTTTACTATCACACTGCAGGAGGGGTGGTCGAAAGCGGAAAGGCGATTGTCGAAATACTGCCTTCGGACGAGCCACTGATAATCGAAACCCAAGTGCCGCGCACCGAAATCGACAGCGTACAGATCGGTTTTCCTGCGACTATCCGCTTGTCTGCGCTGAACCAACGCACCACACCAGTGTTGAACGGGACGGTCTATTATGTGTCCGCTGACACCGTATCGGATTCCACCGAAGCCGCTCAAGAAGTCTATGTCGCGCGCATTTCCATCGAGGCCGAGGAACTGCAGCGCGTGCCAGGGTTCACACCCACACCCGGCATGCCCGCTGAGGTGATGATACAAACTGCCGAGCGGACGTTCGTGCAATACCTCGCCAAGCCGATTGTGGACAGCATGTCACGAGCATTTCGCGAACAATGATAAAATAGCGTTGAATTGCGCAGTCCCAGAACAGGGACACGCTGATTTTGAAAGGTATTGCTCAATGCAACCAACCAGATGAGCCAAACTCTCTCTTAGTTTACGCAGCTCTTGGTTCCAAAAACCCTGACGACGGACACTTGATCAACTGATGGAACATTACGGCAAGGCCTCTAACCTGTTCCCGGAAACGCAGCCACAGTCCTGATTTCATTTGGCCGGGGTCACGTCGTCCCAGCCACCCTCTTTCTTAAAACATCCCTCCATAAAGGAACGTCACATGACTTCATCCCCGTGCAACCGCGCGCCCAGTACTGCTGTGCCCACGCCAACCCCACGACCATCAAAGCCCGCTGTTAATACGGGCCGCAACCGCCGCGTTCCATGCAAAAAACGCAGGTCGCGGCCCGCCTCAGATCGCGCCAAGCGGCACCATTTCCGGCAGCCGCCCTCGCCATACCTTTTTGCTTTGGCTGAGAAGAAGGGCTTTGAACTGCTTGGCCATGGCAGGCGGCGTTAAGACGTGCTCGTGCAGTGCGGCAGCTGTCAGCAAAACTCGCAAGTGCGACGGTCTGTCCTGCTCGACCACGCGCCACAGTGTAACAACTGTCTGTGGAGAAAGCGTTTTGATGACGCGATGGCATCAGGCGCAACTATTCATCTGCCCCATCCGAGCAATCATAAGATTGCGACCCTTGTTTTGTCCTGCGGACATATTGTCCAACGACAATACGGCCGCCTCGCTAAGGCAGCAAAAGGTGGACACGCACTTGGCTGCGAGACATGCCGCGAAGAACGCTATGTGCGCGAAGCCCAAGGCAGCGGCTGGGTGTTGGTTGGCCCGGCTCAGAAAGCCAAGAACGGCTATCGACACTACGAACATCACTGCGGTTACCGTCAGGATCATGCGATCGTCAATGTAGACAATCGCCAGCTGGATTGCGCTAACTGCGGCGAGACATGGGCCTCAAAGCCCTCATGTATCTATTTGCTTCGGATTGAGTTGTCCGACCGGGCTGTTCTGAAGTTCGGCTATAGTGCAGTCCCCGCACGCCGACTGTTCCAACTG
>NZ_JAFMHR010000008.1 GCF_017854415.1 Yoonia sp.
AAAATCTCTTGGCCGCAAGGCCGTGCCGGTTCGAGTCCGGCCGCGGGCACCACACATTGAGTTAAGCCATTGTTTCCCTTCAGTTTTCGCTAATGAATACTGGAGCGTAGACCATGCTGGAGACCAAAACTGCCCCCTTCACATTTGTAAAACAGGGCATCTTCTACTTCTCACGACGGGTCCCGAGAGACCTTTCACACCACTATAACGCCAGCAGGATCATGTATTCGCTGCGCACTAGGTCTAAACTAATTGCGACTTCACGAGCGCAGAGGGCTGCACAGACGCTGGATGAGCATTGGTATCACCTACGCATTCGTGACGTTGATCTGCCGGGAAAACATCTCCTTCGCACCCAAGCACAATCTCAGTCTGGTCTGCCTGTCGTTCCCGAAGGCGTAGCTGGAGGCTTACTGAAGCTCTCTGAGGCGGTCGGCATCTATCTGCGCCTCAAAGGGCAGGGGCGTCCAATCACCTTCCATAGGGCCGCTGAGCGCTCCTGCGGGTACGTCATGGATGTCTGTGGTGACAAGGACATCACCGCCTATACAAAAGCTGATGCAAACGCCTTCCGTGATGGTCTGATCAAACGAGGGCTTGCTGGTAGCAGCATCACCCGCATCTTTGGCACTGTTCGAACTGTCGTCAACTTCTCGGCCAGTGAGATCGGTCTCGACATCAGCAACCTCTTCACACGGGTTTACTACGACAGGAATGCAGGAGTTGAGGGAAGGGAACCGCTTCCCCTCGATGCGATCCGCAACATTCAGTCTGAGTGTCGCACTGTTGACGATGACCTCCGCTGGCTGGTCGCCTTGGTCTCGGACAGCCTAAGCGACAGGTTCTAAATAACTGCCCTAAACAAACCAGCCAAGTTATCCACTGTCAGTACAACTGGATTTCCGCCGCATGACGGGTCGTTTAGGGCCATGGCGCTCAGCTCGTCTATCCGGTCGTCGCCGACGCCCATTTCTGACAGGCGACGCGGTATCTTAAGGCTGTCATTCAGCTCTTGTACGAAGTCACGGAACCCGTTGAAACCGCCAGCAATGCCAAGATAGGGCGCCGCCATATCAAAGCGATCTTTAATTTCGGCTGCATTGAACTCCAGAACTGCTGGCATGCAAACGGCATTCGTAGTGCCGTGATGAGTGTTATAAACTGCACCAATCGGATGACTGAGCGCATGGATTGCCCCCAGACCCTTTTGGAATGCCGTCGCCCCCATAGCCGCGGCGCTCATCATGTTTGCGCGTGCTTCCAAATCGGTACCGTCGGCATAGGCGCGTGGCAGATAGTCTATGACCAATCGCATGCCTTCAAGCGCGATCCCTTGGCTCATCGGGTGGTAGTGCGGACTGCTGAACGCCTCGACACAATGTGCAAATGCATCAAGTCCGGTTCCAGCAGTGATGACCTTTGGCATGCTCATGGTGAGCTCTGGATCGCAGATGACGACCGTTGGCAGCACTTTGGGGTGGAAGATGATTTTCTTGATATGCGTTTTGGAGTTGGTAATGACGCTGGCGCGACCCACCTCTGATCCGGTTCCGGCTGTCGTGGGCACCGCCACAATTGGCGCGATGGCCGCTGCATCCGCGCGCGTCCACCAATCGTCGATATCTTCATAATCCCAGACAGGTCGCGTTTGGCACGCCATAAATGCCACCATCTTGCCAAGGTCCAATCCCGAGCCACCGCCGAAGGCGATTACCCCGTCATGTCCGCCAGCAATATACGCGGCAACGCCAGCGTCCAAATTCAGTTCGTTCGGGTTTGGATCGACCTCGCTGAACATCGCACGTCCCAGTCCGGCAGCCTCCAGAATATCCAGCGTCGACTGGGTCACGGGCAAGGTAGCGAGTCCTCTGTCTGTCACCAGCAACGGGTTCTTGATCCCTGCGGCGGAACACGCTTGTGGCAGTTCTTTGATCCGGCCTGCACCGAATTTCATAGCGGTCGGGTAGGACCAATTTCCTGTAAGGCTCATGTTATCACTTTTTTCAGATGGTATGATTTAGGGCGGGTTAGATTGTGATAGCCGATGACTGACAGGCCACCGCCGCGACCGGTATCCTTGCAGCCTGTCCAACACAGGCCGGGGTCAAGATAATCGGCGCGATTCATAAAAACAGTTCCGGTTTCAATCGCATCCCCGACACGCATGGCGCGATCCAGATCGCGGGTCCAAAGACTGGCGGTCAGGCCGAAATTGCTATCATTCATCAACTGGATCGCTTCGTCGTCGTCACGAACAGACATGATGCCAACAACCGGACCAAAGCTTTCGTGTCGCATGACCCGCATGTCATGGGTCACGTTTGTGAGGATTTGGGGCGTCAGATACGCGGCCCCGTCATCGGATGGCATTGTATTGATATGCGCGGTGGCACCATCAGCTAGTGCCTCTGCAATCTGCGCACGGACCTCTGACGCGAAACGGACATTGGCCATTGGACCGATTGTCGTTTCTGGGTCCATCGGATCGCCCAGTTTGTAGCCGTTCACGATGGCCACAGCTTTTTCAACAAACCTGTCAAACAAGCCTTCATGCACATAGATGCGTTCAATCCCGCAACAGCATTGGCCGGAATTGAACATCGCACCGTCGATGAGTGTTTCAACGGCGGCGTCCAGATCCGCATCGTCCATGACATATCCGGGGTCTTTGCCGCCCAACTCAAGGCCGATACCGGTAAACGTGCCTGCAGCGGCGCGTTCCATTGCTTTGCCTCCGCCAACAGAGCCCGTAAAGTTGACGAAGTCAAAAGCACGGTGGGCGATCAGGTCGGACGTTGTGTCGTGATCCAGAAAAATGTTCTGAAACACGTCTGTCGGTATACCCGCTGAGTGGAAAGCCTTTGCCATCCTTTCCCCGACAAGCAAGGTCTGTGTAGCGTGCTTTAAGACAACGGTGTTTCCTGCAATCAAGGCAGGTGCAACAGTATTGATCGCAGTCATATAGGGATAGTTCCAAGGTGCGACGACAAATACCACACCATGCGGAACACGTTTGATGTAGCGTTTGAAACTCGCGTCTTCACCGACTGCGATATCGGCCAAAGCAGTCTGCGCGATCTCGGCCATATGGCTGGCGCGTTCATTGAAACCACCAAATTCACCGCCGTAGCGCGTGGGCCGCCCCATCATCTGCGCGAGTTCGGGCACGATTTCATCGTTCATAGCACCCACAGCAGCAACACCTGCCATCACAAGGTTGATACGGTCCTGCAAAGGACGCGCGGCCCATGCGGTTTGTGCAGTGCGCGCAGCTTGGGCCAGACCCAACGCTGCATCAAACGATAGCGTGTCGCGCTCAGCGAATACCGACCCGTCGATTGGGGAAACGCATTTCAGTGTGTGTACCAATTTTTCTCAGGCTCTCTCAAATCCGCGGGCAATCTCGTAGTCGGTGACAACGCGGTCAAATTCTTCGATTTCCCACTCTGCTGCGCGGGCATAGTGGTCGACGACATCATCGCCCAATGCGGCCCGCAACATTGCTGATCCGCGCAAGGTCGTATGGGCATCGCGCAAGGTCTGCGGGATCATGCCAGTATTACCTTCGTAGGCATCACCCGAGGTCGGAGGATCAAGCGTTAGGTTTTCTTCGATGCCCGCGATCCCGGCAGCGATCTGTACTGCCATTGCCAAATAGGGGTTCAGGTCAGACCCGCCAACACGACATTCGACGCGCACAGACTTTGTGCCTTCCGCGCAAAGACGAAAACCGGCGGTGCGGTTATCGACGGACCAAATGGTCCGCGTCGGCGCAAAAGTGCCTTTCTGAAAACGCTTGTAGCTGTTGATATAAGGGGCCAGAAAATACATGAAATCAGGCGCATACTTTAGCAAACCCGCCATATAGGTCTTCATCAGAGGGGACATGCCTAAGGTGTCATCGGGATCAAAGAACGCGGGCTTGCCGTCTTTCCAGAGCGATTGATGAACATGCGAAGAACTGCCAACCCTATCATGGTGCCACTTTGGTAAGAAGGTAACGGCATGACCTTGCTGCCAAGCGATTTCTTTGGTGGCATGTTTGGCGATCGTGTGATGGTCGGCGGTATCAAGCGCTGCGGCGTACTTGATGTTCAGTTCTTCTTGGCCCGCTTCCGCTTCGCCTTTGGTGTTTTCAACAGGGATTCCTGCGTTCCAAAGATGATTACGCAGCGGGCGCATCACGTGTTCTTCTTTAGTGGTTTGCAGGATGTGATAGTCTTCGTTGTAGCCGCTGATCGGTTCAAGGTCGCGGAACTTTTCCTTGCGGATTTGGTCAAAGCTTTTCTCGAACAAGAAGAACTCTAACTCGGTCGCCATCATGGCGTCGTATCCCATCTCTGTTAGCCGTTTGATCTGCTTTTTGAGGACCGCGCGCGGGGAATGGGGCACTTCTTTATGGGTGCGGTGGTCAAGGACGTCGCAAAGCACCATGACTGTACCTTCCAGCCAAGGCACCGGGCGCAACGTGTCTAGATCGGGCTGCATAACATAGTCGCCATAACCGCTTTCCCAACTGGTTGCGGCATAGCCAGAGGGTGTAGCCATTTCCAGATCGGTGGCCAGCAGATAGTTGCAGCAGTGGGTTTCTTTCCACGCATCCGCGATGAAATGGCCCGCATGGAACCGCTTGCCCATCAGGCGGCCCTGCATGTCCACAAGGCAGACAAGAACAGTGTCGATGTCGCCTGCGGCAACTTGGGTTTTCAAGTCTTCAAAGGTCAGTTTCATAGGCCACTCTTTTTTATCATCACGCCGTCTCTAGTTGGCGAGTTCTTTCCAGCGATGGCAAGCCACATTATGCTCTGGTCCGGCGGTTTCAAGAACGGGTTCTTCAACACGGCAGCGATCAATGGCCATCGGGCATCGTGTCTGGAACTTGCACCCCGGCGGAGGATTGGTCGGCGAAGGGATTTCCCCTTCAAGTTTTTGTGCCTTGCCACGGTCGTCAGGATCAAGCGACGGGATCGCTGATAGCAGCGCCTGCGTATAGGGGTGGCGCGGCGTCGAAAACAAGGTGCGCGTCGGGGCCGTTTCGACCAGTCGCCCCAGATACATCACAGCAACATGGTCGCAGACATGTGCAACGACGCTCAAGTCGTGGCTGATGAACAAGAATGTCAGGCCCATTTCTTGCTGAATGGCCTTCAGCAGATTAAGTACATCCGCTTGGATCGACACATCAAGTGCGGCAACACTTTCGTCCGCTACAATGAATTTCGGTCCCGATACCAATGCACGCGCGATCGAGATACGCTGCCGCTGGCCGCCACTGAACGCATGCGGGAACCGCCGCAGGTGTTCGACATTCAAGCGGCATTTGCCGGCAATCTCGCGGACACGCTCGTCTGTCTCGGCACGCGATTTTGTCAGGCCCATGACCTCTAGTGGCTCTGCAATGATATCGCGAACAGTCATCCGTGGGCTAAGCGCGGCATAGGGGTCTTGAAAAATTAGCTGCGCGCGTTTGCGGTATTCTTTCAGTTCTTTCTTGCCGAGGTTCTTAAGCGAATAGGCGACTTCGCCGTCATCAAAAAGAACATCGCCCTTGCTGATCGGAGCGGCACGTAGCATCGCGCGTCCAAGGGTGGTTTTGCCGGAACCGGATTCACCAACAAGGCCAAAAAAGCTGCCGGGGGCGATTTCGAGGCTCACATTGTCAACCGCACGCACAAACGGGGCTGGGCCAATAATACTGCCGCGCAATGCATAATGCACCGACAGATTTTGGGCTAGGATCAGGGGCTTTGGGGTCATTCTGTGCCGCCTTCGGGATCATAAATATGGCACGCGGCCGCATGGTCGGGTTGAACTTGATAGAATGCGGGTACTTGGGTCGAACAACGCGACCCCACGACCTCTTGGCAACGGGTGTTATAGACGCATCCGGGTGGCCGCTCTAACGGCGATGGAATATCTCCGGGGATCGGCGTTAGTGGCGCATCAATGTCGTCGAGCGTTGGCAGGGCCGCAATCAATCCACGGGTGTAAGGGTGCGCTGGCCTGCGAATGACGTCGCGCACAGTGCCTTGTTCGACCAGCCGTCCCAGATACATGACAGCGACCTTGTCGGCGGTCTGGGCGATGACGCCTAGGTCGTGGGTGATAAAGATAATCCCCATGCCGAACTCGGAGACCAAGTCCTTCATCAGGTCGATAACCTGCGCCTGAATAGTCACATCCAGCGCTGTTGTGGGTTCGTCTGCAATCAGTAACTTGGGCTTAGTTGACAGCGCCATCGCGATCATCGCGCGCTGGCGCATCCCGCCCGATAACTCGAACGCATATTGGCCGAACCGCGTACTTGGGTCCGATATTCCAACGCGGTCCAGCATCTCAATCGAGACCTCTTTGGCTTGCGCTTTGGAAAAGTTGGTGTGAATCAACAACTGCTCGACCATCTGGTCACCAATGGAAATCGCAGGGGCAAAGCTGGCCATAGGTTCTTGAAAGATGAGCGAGATTGAGCCGCCGCGCACGATCTTCATCTCGCGGTCGTTTTGCAGCGACATCACGTCAACAGGGCCGTCTTCAAGGTGCAAGGTGATCTTGGTGTTTTCGCCATAGATCGCATTGCGCGGGTTCAGCTTCATCAACGATTTGGCAGTCACCGATTTGCCGGACCCGCTTTCGCCGACTAGTCCCATGACCTCTCCGGCCTCAAGGCTGAAAGACACGTCGTCGACGGCTGTAATGCGGCCTTCATCGGTATCGAATTGCAGGGTCAGGTTTTCGACGTCGATCAAGCGGCTCATTTCTTTGTATCTCCATACGGATCAGCGGCGTCGCGCAGCCCGTCACCCACAAACACAAATGCCATGACAAGGACGATGAAGAAAATCACCGGGATGAAATACCATTGATAATTCAACAAGACATCGGCGCTGGTCACGTTCTGCAACATCACACCTAGCGAATTGACGGGATCTTTTAGGCCAAGGCCGATGAAGCTGAGCGCTGTTTCAGAAAGCACCATATAAGGAAACGAGATCACCAGGTCGACGATGATGTAGCTGGTAAAACTGGGCAGCAGATGCTTGCGGATTACGTGGCCGGACGATGCGCCGCAAAGCTGGGCCGCGAGTACGTATTCCTGATTGCGCTCGGTTAGCAAATGCGTGCGCACACGCCTCGCTAGGGTCGGCCAGCCGATGAACCCTAGAATTATCGAGATAAAGAAAAACCTCTCCTCCGCGCTCCAGGTGTCGGGGATAAACGCAGCCAAAGCCATGAATAAGGGGATCGCCGGGATCGTTCGGACGGCATCAGTCACCATCTGGATGACAGAGTCTATCCAGCCTCCATAGTATCCAGAAATTCCGCCTATAATCAGCGCTAGAACGAAGGCGATAAAGACACCGATTGTACCGACAGCAAGCGACGTGTTGATCGCGTGAAAGGTCCGCGAAAAGATGTCTTTTCCGGTCGAGTCTGTCCCGAATAGATGGATAAAACCTTCGTCCAAACCGAACAAATGAGTTGAAAAGCTGATACCAGCCAGCGTGTAGGTTGATCCCTGAACAAAGAACTGAACGTATTTGCGATCATCGGTGTTGACCTCTGTGACCCACCGGAAGTTCGTCTCGATCGAGCGCGTGCGTTCAACGCCATAAATAAAAGGGCGGAGCGAACAACCGTTGTCATCGCAAAACTGCGGGATCGTTGGCGCACCGTTCATATAGTCTTTGTCGCGTCCCGATATGGTTGGATCGTAAGGCGTGAGAAAAGGCGCAAACAGACCTGAAAGGATCAAGATGACCAGCACCCAAGCGCCAAACATGGCCGCCTTTTGTTTCTTGAACCGTGTCCAGATCAGTTGGCTTTGGGATGCTGTAAAATAAGCATCCTTGGCGTTTTGATCGACTGAGGCGTCGTAGATATTGGTTTCGGTCATGTCAGTTATCCCAATATGCTGCGACGAATGCGCGGATCGACAATGGCCAGCGCGATATCGGTGATGAAGTTAATGGCGATGATGCTGCCCGTCAGGAAGAAGATGATTGCGCCCGCAAGCTGCTGATCATTTGAACGGGCCAATGCCTCGATTAGCAGCGACCCCGCTTCGGTCAATGTCAGGATCAGCGCGACAATGGGCAGTTCGTTAAAGATCCGGTTAAGATCAAAGCCAAGCGAGTTAATGATCGGGCTAAGCGCATGGCGTGCAGGGTATCGCATCAGCAACCTGCGCCCGGATACACCGCGCGCCGCCGCTGCCGTGACATAAAGTTTGCTGATTTCATCTGACATCAACGCACGAACGGTTTGGATGGCAAACGCTGTCGCCGACCAACCAAGAATGAAGACGGGTAGCCAGACGTGTCCAAGAAAATCTTTGATCTTGGGCCAATCCCATGGCGCGTCTCGATATTCCGGCGAAAAGAGACCTGTTAAACTGTCCCCGAAAAAGACGGTCGAAAAGAGCATAATCATCAATGCCAGCAGGAAGTTCGGCAGTGCCAATCCCAGATAGCTGACGATGCGCAGGCCGTTGTTCAGGTAAGGGTTGCGCGATGTCGCGGCGATGATGCCAACAGGAACTGCAATGAGGTAGGCCAAGAACAACGAGCCAAGGCAGATGCCGATGCTCAGCCATACTTTTTGGCCCAGTAGCTGATTTATGTTCAGGCGCAGAATGCAGCTATCACCAAATTCGCCTTGGAAGGCGTTGAATATCCAGCTTGTCCAGCGCTCTAGGTAGGGGCGGTCCAGACCCAGCCGAACGCGTTCAGCTTCGATGTCGGCGATAGAGATCTGTGCGCCCTGAGAGTTCTTGAAGGCGAGGTACCTCTCGGCGCAATCGCCGGGAACCAGTTCCATCAATGAGAATACAATAAATGAGACAAGGCAGAGTGTGAAAAACGCAAGGGCCGCGCGTATCGTGGCAAATCGAAGAAACTGAACCATCTGTTTTCTGTGTCCCGGTAGAGTGTGCGCCCTCTCTTGGTGCGCTTTGGTGTTGCGGGCCAAGTGCGCGGCCCGCAACAATCTCAGTCAGTGCGTGTAGCCTTATTCGTCAAGGAACCACTGCGACGGACGGTAAGGGTATGTCCGGTAGTAGGCATATGATGCCGTTCTGAAATCTGTGAAGTTCTTCAGGTCAGCATTGCGGTAAATTGGCTGCTGCCCTTTGACCGTACCGATAAAGAGAAGGTTGCCGGTCATGTTCTCGACCAGTTTCAGACCCAGTGCATCGGATTCAGGTGTCCCAACAGGGGTCGCCTGAAATGCTTTCACATCTTCCATCATTTCCATGACATACGCAGGTGGTTCAACACCGGCAGCACCATCGGATTCAACGTATTCACCCCAAAGCATTGCGGTGCGCATGTTGAAATAGTTGTCGAAAGGCGGAATAAAGATTTCCGCGTTTCCAAGAACAACGGCCAAAGGCACGCTTTTCTCGAACAACGTAACATCAAGTTGGTTTGACGACTGTGATGAACGATATTCGTCTGTCGTGACTTCTTTGACGGTGTTGTTGATACCAACATCACGCCAGTTCTGTCCGACAAGTTCAACGATCTTGATCGAGATACCTTGCGTGGCAACCTGTAGGTTCAGTGTCAGTGCGTCGCCATTTGGCAATTCGCGCATACCATCGCCGTCAGTATCAACAACACCCATGCCGTCCAACAACGACTTGGCCATTTCGGGATCGAACTGTGCGAAATGCTGTTCCCACTCCGGTGTCACAAAATCAGGTGTCGGAGAAAAGCCAACATACTGCTGCGGACGGCCTAGGCCAAACAAAGCAACTTCGTTGATTTCGTCACGGTTGATTGCCACTGACATCGCTTGACGGAACGCCAGATCACCGAAGACTTTGCGCTTTTCAGGGTCCTCAGAGGTCACGTTAAACGCAATCGTTGGCATCGTGATCTCTGGCTTGAGATCGACAATAAAGCCACCGCTTTCCTGATTTTCCAGCAACAGCGGAACATAGTCGACCTGCAAGGCCTGCGCCTTATAGTCAACTTCGCCGTTTACAAGCTTCAACAGACGGACTTCGCTTTCGCCAACAAAGATCTCGTCCATCTCGTTGATATAAGGAAGCTGGTTGCCCGCAGTATCGACCATGTAGAAATACGGGTTGGCAACAAATTGACGTCCTTCGGTGTTTTCCGAAATGACAATGTGGCTTTCAAGTGTAGGTGCTGCGTCTAGCGGCAGGCCTGCAACTTTGTCGGGGTGGGCCAACATAGGTGTTGGCGTGTCCATCCAGTCAGAGCTGCCATAATAGGCTTTGACAAGGTCATAGCCGTTTTCAAACCCAAGCGATTGGGCCAGCGCGTCGGCATCAGGGTTGATGTCTGGGTGGTACTGACCAAGGAAGTGCTTGGGCTGAAAACCTTGCGCGTAGTGGTTTGCAAAGTGGGCAAGGAAACCAGGCTTGGGCGATGGCATGTTGAAACGCACTGTCAGCGGGTCAAGTACGTCAACGGTCATCGGTTCACCGCCAGCCAGTACATAGTCCTTCGGGCTTTCGATTACGTTGGTGTCGAGTTGCAGGTTTTCATACCAGAACTCGACGTCTTCTGCACCGAATGGTTGACCATCGGACCATTTGTGGCCTTCGCGCAGAACGAATGTTAGCTGCGTGAAATCATCGTTCCACGACCAGCTTTTGGCAACGTTTGGAACGATAGTGGTCAAATCATCGGAATAACGAACCAGATTGACGTGACGCACGGACATAAAGTCCGACGTTCCGGACTCTGTCGCGTTGGACAGCGCATTGAAGATACCGCCGTAGCTGCCGATCATGTCGTATGGGGCAACAACCAATGGCTCCGCTGGGAGGCGATCCGCCAAAGCGGGCAATTCAGGGTTGCCGCGAATGCGTGCGTTCATTGCCGCAATGCCGGGGTTTTGTGTCATCTCCATTGTGCAATCAGCAAGGCCTTGGAATTCTGCCAGCTCGTACTGCTGGGGGAATGCGCCTGCTGCAACGCCCATGGGGTCCGATACGGTGACGGCCGGGCAAGCAGCCATTGCCGCACTTGCCATGGCAGTCAGTGCCGCACTGGATAAGAGTATTTTTTTCATTCGTCGTCTCCTTGTTGGATATTCGCTACGTGTCCGAAATTTCTGGATCGCCTAGCCTTGCGGCTTTGTTCGGTTCCAAAATCGTCGCCCGTAATCTTGAGCTTAGCTTGTCGTTCTAAGTATTTTGTGACGTGCCGCGTCGGTGCGCCATTTGTCGTGCATAACTGTCCTATATAAGTTGTCGCCGGGGGGCACAGCGCCATACGCTGTAGGCCAAAATAAGAGTTGCCCATGCTCATTTTGCATTTACGCAACAATGACGCATCGCAGCCTTAGCATCGTAAGTTTCGCCGTGTCGTGGGGCTAGCAGTTTGATTTTTGGCATGGAGATTTCCCAGCAGATGGGCAAAGTAAGTAATATAACTTTCAGAGAGTCAACATATTATGTTTTTCTTGCAATGCCTGATGAATGGGCGCTCTGTAGAGAAACTATGCAATTGTCGGGGCCCAGTGCCCACAAAGGGTAGCCTCAGTGATCTATGATTTCCTTATAGTTGGCGGCGGAGTGGCGGGTGCATCTGCCGCTTTTGAGCTTGCGGCGCATGGCTCCGTGCTCTTGCTGGAGGCCGAAAGCACGACAGGGTATCACGCGACTGGTCGGTCGGCTGCATTATTCACGCGCAATTATGGCAGCCCGATCGTGCGTCAGGTGAATGCAGCCAGTGCGCCGTTCTTTCGGTCGCCACCTGCTGGGTTTTGCGACACGCCATTGTTGACACCAAGAGGATCATTGACCATCGCTCCACCCGACCACGAAGGCGGACTAGCCGAACTACTATCCATGTCGGAACCTGGCGAAGAAATAAGTCTGATCGATCCCAAAGACGCATGTGAAATGGTCCCTTTCTTACGACAAGATCGTGTCGGCTATGCTGCGTTCGAGGCGAATGTTACTGACATCGATGTCGCCAATGTTCATCTATCTTACCTCAAAGGGGCGAAAGCACGCGGCGCAACCGTCCTCACAAAGCAAACCGTAAAGGCGTTGTCGCGGCAGTCGGATGTCTGGAGCGTTCAGACCGCCAAAGACACATTCTCAGCGGCGCAGATTATCAATGCTGCAGGTGCTTGGGCCGATCAAGTTGGCGCAATGGCCGGTGCGGAGCCTATCGGACTTGTTCCAATGCGCCGGACCGCAATCATCATCAATGCGCCCGAGGGCGTCCAATGTGCGGCACTGCCCGCCGTCGATTTTGCCGGAACGGGTGCATATATGAAGCCAGACGCGGGCAAACTGATGGCATCTCCTGGTGACGCGACGCCGACAGATCCTCATGATGCTTGGGCTGATGACATGGAAATCGCAGTATTTGCTGATTGGATCGAACAAGAGACGACGATCAAAGTCGAAAAGATTGAACACAGTTGGGCTGGATTGCGAAGCTTCGTCGCCGATGAGGCTCCTGTCGTAGGATTTGATGCAAATGTCGGAGGATTCTTCTGGTTGGCCGGGCAGGGCGGGTTCGGCATCATGATGGCCCCGGCTTTGGCTATGCTGACAGCTGAAATATGCACGCAGGCAACAACACCAAATAATGCTCGTTTTGCACAGGCGCTCTCGCCGGCGCGGTTGGTTCAGTCGTCTGATCCAGCTTTGCAACGATCACCCGGTAGGATCATTTAGTGCAGGTCTTTGCCCCATACCTGCGCAAAGACCTGCAAACGGACCTTTATCGTCGATGTTTCGTCGATTATGTCAGGTCGGCGAAGGAGTTTACTTTTGACTAAACCACTTCGTGAACGTCTGATTGATGCCACGTCATCTGCTTCAAAAGCAGAACGTGCGTTGGCGGCCTATATGATTGCTGAAATGGGTAACCTTCCGTTTGAAACGGCAGCAAGCCTGGCAACGAAGGTCAAGGTGAGCGAGCCGACGGTCGGGCGCTTTTGCCGCGCGATTGGCTATGCGAGCTTTAAAGACCTCAAGTCAAATTTGCGCAACGATATGGGCGATCAACCTTGGCTTATCGGGGATCGATTGCGCGACTTGCAAGAGCGCACGAAAGCAGGCGAAGACCAGCTTAGCCGTGGACTTGAACTCGAGATGGCCGCTCTTGTCGCGGTCTATGAAACAGCTGATTCACCCGACTGGGACAAGGTTGTAAAGCGGCTTGCGCATGCGAAGTCTGTTTTCGTAGTAGGCTTTCAAACCGAGAGGGGCCTTGCGCAGATATTTGTCCATCAGTTGCAATACCTGCGCGACAAAGTGCAGCTTCTTGATCTTTCCAGCGGAAACTTTGCTGACGTGTTGACCGCAGAAAACGCAGACACTGCCTTGGTCATTTTTGAGGCGCGCCGCTATTCACGCCATGCAAAGTTGCTTGCCAGCGAAGCCAAGGCGGCGGGCATTCCTGTGACGCTTATCACCGATCCCTATTGTGAATGGGGGCATACGGTCGCCGACGAGGTTTTTGTCGTACCAACTTCGTTCAATCTTTTTTGGGAATCCACCGCGCAGATGGCGAGCCTCGCTAATCTTCTGGTGAATGGCGTCTTTATGGAGCTAGGCCCGGACATAGAACAGCGTATGAACAAGGTTGCATTGCTTTATAGCAAGTTCACAGGTCATGTTGATGACACAACCTAAAGCGATTTGTGCCGAGAGAACGCGCGCTGCTGTCGACCTATTTTTCTTGATTGAAACCAGTTTTTGGGGGCCATCGCTGTGAGCTTTAAAATTCTGAGCGCCGAAATCGCCCACGAGACAAACACATTCAATATCGTCCCGACAACTCTGCAGTCTTTTCGGGATCGGTTCTTTTTGAATGGTGATCAGGCGATTGCAGCACGCGGCGATAAGAACACGGAACTGGCTGGACTGTTGGACACGGGCCGAGACTACGGGTGGGCGATCACACATGTGATCAGCGCGGCGGCCGGACCGGGCGGCGTTGTAACCCGCGAGGCATTTGAGGCGACGACGGCACCCTTGATTGCGGCCGCGACAGGTGAATGGGATGGCATTTTCTTAATGCTACATGGGGCAATGGTCACAGATTTTTGTGAAGATGGCGAAGGCGAAATTCTGCGTCGGCTGCGTGCTATCGTGGGACCTGACTTGCCCATTGCTGTCACCCTTGATCCGCATGCGAATGTTAGCAAAGCCATGTGCGATCTGGCACAGATTCTGATCTCTTACACTACATATCCGCATGTGGATTTTCGCCCGACCGGACGGCGCGCCGCCGAACTTTTGCAGCGGACAATGGCAGGCGACATCAGCCCTGTAACCCTGCGCGCGCGCAGGCCCATGCTCGAAGAGGCAAATGGCGGTCGCACGGATGTAGGGCCAATGATCGAACGGCATGCGCAAGCCCGCGCATACGAAACCCGCAAGGGCGTCTATGCAATCAGCATCAATGGCGCATTTCCATGTGCGGACACCGCCGAGGTAGGGCCGACCGTGTTGGTCACTTGTGATGGTGATAGCCAAGGTCATCAATTAATCGCTGAGACATTAGCCGACGATATTTGGGATCGACGCCACGACGCTCTAAATTCCTATTTGACAGTTGCCGAGGCAGCAGAGGCGGCATCAAAATGGAACGGTGATGCCGGGCCGTTGGTCATTGCAGATTACGCAGACAACCCTGGATCAGGCGCTTACGGCGACGCGACCAACCTTCTGGCCGCACTCTTGGGGGCTGGTGTCAGAAATGCTTGTTTTGGACCACTGGTTGATCCGTCGGCAGTGAATACCCTGCGCAAAAGTGCGGTCGGGACCGATGTAACGCTGGATATTGGTGGGGCAACGGCCCCGAAGTTCGGCGGTGGGCCGTTGCGCGTTACGGGGGCGCTAAAGTCGATCGGCGAGGGGCGTGTTGTGGGCAGCGGCCCGATGTTAGGCGGTCTAGAGCGCAGCTTTGGGCCAACGGCGGTTTTGGACGTTGCGGGGGTCGAAGTTCTGATCGTGAGCATTGCTCATCAGATGCTGGACTTGATGCAGTTTGAAACGTTTGGGATTGATCCTGCGAAAAAATCGGTTGTTGCGTTGAAGTCCATGCAGCATTTTCGCGCTGCCTTTGGGCCAATTGCCGGGCGTATTATCGTCTGCGATAGCGGCGCACTCTGCACGCTGGACTATGCATCATTGGGATATCGGAATGTCCCGAGGCCTATTTTCCCTTTGGACTAAGGGCAGTCGTTTCGTCCACTAGACCAGTCGCGGTTTTTGCCGTGGACCATCATCTGTGATTGTCATCAAAGACAGCGTGTGGTCCATGTTTTTCATCCGGTGCCGCAACATCAACCGCGTTAACCGGTTAAGATCACTCTGGTATTCTGGTTGGTCAGCGACGTTCTCTTGTTCGCCGTTTGCGTCGTGATCGAACAGAATTGGCGAAAGATCAGCTGCGAATTCGACCAGCGAAAACCGGGCGTCACGCAAGATGGCCAGCGAGGAATCGCTGGGTCCGGTTCCAAGTTCTTTTTCCCAGAGCGTCGGGGCTTCTGGTTCACTGAAATCGAACTCGGAGAATGTATATTTCCGCCAATCTTCCGGTACATCGCCCTGCAATAGCGGCAGCAAGCTGCGGCCATCCATTGAGTTCGGGATGTCTTGCCCGACCCAGTCCAGTATCGTGGGGGTGACGTCAATCGTCTCGGTTGGGGCGGTCACAACGGTTCCTGCGCGCACCGCGTTATCAGGTTGGCGGATAATGAGCGGTATGTGATACGCCGCTTCATGGACCGAAAATTTACCCCAGCTGTGCCGATCACCAAGCATCTCGCCATGATCGGCGGTCACAACGATTAACGTATTATCGTACTGGCCGCTGTCCTTAAGGAAGTTGATCACACGACCAACATGCTGGTCGACCTCTGTAATAAGCCCGAAGTAAATGGCGCGCAGTGTCTGGGTATTCTCGACTGAAGGCGCAAGATCGGGGAAACCTTTCACGTGTCCTGCAGGAGTTTTGCTAGGTGGTGCCGGCCCAAAAAACGGATGGATCGCGGCCTCGTCGGCGGGATCATCAAACCGCTTTGGCAAGGGCAGCTTGGTCGGGTCATACATGTCGTTGAACGGGGCAGGTGCTATTAACGGTGGATGTGGCCGGATGTAGGTCAGGTGCGCAAACCAGCTTTCCTTTGCGTAGGCAGGCATAATCGCAAGGAATTGATCTGTTAGAAACGCAGTGTCGCTGTCCTTTGCCTTGTAAGGGGCGGGATCGTTGATCTTGGGCACGCCTCCCGTTGGTGAAACGGGGTGAAAAAGGTCTGCGAATGTTGCAAGTTCGTAGCCTTGATTGATCAAATGCGCGCGCCAAGGGTATGACATTTCAAAGCGCATTTCGACCACTTCTTCAAAGCCGTTCATGTAGTGTTCGTAAGTGCGCAGCGCGGGGTCGTTTGCATGAAAAACACGCGGATCCTGCGACGTATCGGTGTATCCAAACAGCATGGGTAAATAGCCAGACTTGCGCAATTCTGTCGCAACATTTGGTATGTCATGGCGCAACGGTGTGCCGTTGCGGACAGACCGATGGTTCATCGCGTACTGCCCCGTCAGCAGCGACGCGCGCGACGGTCCACAGGGGTTCACAACAGAAAAGTGTCGCTGAAAAGTGACCGCATCGTCCATCAATCCACGTAGGTTTGGTAGGTCAATATGCGCAGCCAACTCTCCAAAAATGCAATCAGCCCGTAGCTGATCAATGACAATGAACAAGACGTTCTTAGTGCCGCGCATAGAGCGAATCCCCTCTTTCAAGCTGTGTGGCCGAGTAGGGATCAAAAAGGACTGATTGGGAAGCAAGTTTCTATATACTGCGTGAGTATTTGAGTGCTTTTGTGTGATAGGCACGAGTAATTCCTGTTAATTCCCGATTTTTTGTGGGAGTTTGTGGATAAATTGTGGAAAAAGATTCGACTACATGAACAAAGATCTCAAACATTCACATCGCCAACTTAAACTGCTTGAGATGCTGCACAGGCTTGGCGGGTCCGCACGCAGTACTGAACTTGCCAAGGCGCTTGATGTGTCGGAGGAGACGATACGCCGGACCATCAAGGCGCTATCAAAGACCGGCGCATTGCAGCGCATGTATGGCGGTGCCTATCTGACCGGACACCATGATGCGCCCAGTTTCTTTCGCCGCATCGCTGAACACTCTGCCGAAAAACAGACAATTGCGGCGGCGGTTGTCAGTCGATTGCAAGATGGGATGACTTTGTTTTTGGATGTGGGCTCTACAACTGCATTTGTCGCGGAAAAGCTGCGTGATCGTTCAAATCTGACAATCGCAACGAACTCGATTGGCGTTGCCCAAGTCCTGGCCAATCACAACGGAAACAAGTTGCATTTTCTGGGTGGTGAAATGCAAACTGATGAACGTGGAACCTTTGGGTTTGTGGCCGAACAACATGCGCGCCGGTTTGTCTATGACTTCGCAATCGTTAGCGTCGATGCAGTGTCAGCAAGTCGCGGGTTCTTGTACCTTAAGGCCACTGAAGCCAATCTGGCGGGTGTTGTCGCCGACTGCGCAGAGCGTGTTTTGGTGGCGGCAGATCATCATAAATTCAATCAAATTGCGCCACATTGCGGGCTGGATGCACGCGCGGTCGATGAAGTTGTAACCGATCAGCCGCCAGCACCCGAGCTTGCGCAAGCGATGCGAAGCTGGGGAATTGAAATTCACTTGGCAGATAGGATTGATGATGCTGACAGTGACTGACTATGCGGCGCACGCAGTTCATATCGCCGACTTTGCATCCAAAGCTGCGCGCGGTTATTTTCGTGGGCAATTAGGGACAGAGTTCAAAGCTGACGCCAGTCCCGTGACCCAAGCTGACAGAGGGGTGGAAACACTCGTCAGGGCATATTTGGCCGAGCATTTCCCGTCTCACGGTATCTTTGGCGAAGAGCATGGCATCGAAGGTGCAGACCGCCAGCGCATGTGGATCATTGACCCGATTGACGGCACACGGTCGTTCTTGTCAGGCCATCCGTTGTTTGGATTTCTGTTGGGACACCTGAACGAAGGTGTTCCAGAAGTCGGCATCATCGGGATGCCGGCACTGGATGAAGTGTTTGTTGGGATCAAGGGCGCAGGCGCCACGCTCAACGGGGACCCAATTCAAAGCTCTGATCAAAGAAACCTGAATTCAGGCATCCTTTATATAAATGAGGGCGAAAAAATCTTTGCGGATCACCCCGATGTGTTTGCCGACCTTATCAAGGCGGGTCAAACGCGGCGATTTTCTTATGACTGCTACCCACATGCACTTCTTGCAGCAGGTCATATTGATGCTGTGGTTGATTATGATCTTCAACCTTATGACTACTTGCCGGTTATGGTTGTGGTCGAAGAATCCGGCGGGCTCATCACAGATTGGGATGGCTTGCCGCTTACCTTGAATTCCGATGGGCGCGTCGTTTCGGCGGCGACACCGGAATTGCATGCGCAACTACTCGCGCTGGTCGCTGCCTAGCACATGCTGATTGTCAAATTCCTTGTAAGCATTGCCGGCGCGACCATGCTTTTACTGTTTGCTGTGCGATTGGTACGTACCGGGATTGAACGCAGCTTTGGGTCTTCTTTTCAGCGGCTAATGACCGGCCAAAACGGGGGCGTCAAAGCTAGTCTTGTGGGGTTGGGATTGGCTGTCGTTTTGCAAAGTTCGGCGGCCGTTGCGTTGTTAACATCCGGATTTGCCGCAGGCGGTTTGATTGCATTTGGTACCGGACTGGCGATTGTCTTGGGCGGCGATCTTGGGTCGGCGTTGATTATTCAGGTGCTATCTTTTGAACTTGCATGGCTTGTTCCTGTTCTCTTGACCGTCGGTGGCTGGCTGTTTGTTAAAGCAGAACAGAAAAGCTTTCGGCAAGCCGGACGCATTATCATGGGTGTGGCACTTATTCTGATTTCGCTGCAATTTCTGCGCGATGCGATGGACCCGATCCGAGACAGTGCATTCTTGCCGGCAATTTCAGAATACCTTGATGAAGATCACATCACGGCTTTTTTGGTGGGCGCTGCGCTGGCCTTTATGATGCACAGTTCGGTTGCAGCCATTTTGATGTGCGTGACCTTGGTGCAGATCGATGCGATCTCTTTTGCTGCGGGCTTATCATTGGTGCTAGGTGCTAATCTGGGAAGCGCTTTCATACCCGTTTGGTTGACGCGAGGCATGGCAGCGCCTGCACGACGTATTGTTTTTGCTAACCTTGCGTTGCGCGGTACTTGGGCAATTGTCGTGCTTTTTACTGCAGATACGGCCCTTAATTCCGGGTTGCTGCGCGCTGATTATGGCGGCCAGATGCTGATCACTTCACATATCGGGTTCAATGCATCCTTGCTGGTGCTTGCTCTTCCGATTTGCGCCCTGTTGCAGGCCCCGTTTGTGTGGCTCTTGCCAGATAATGAAGGCAACGCCGTTCCACAGGCTTTATCCCGCCCCACGACGGTTCTTGATCCTGCGAGTTTCGGCACACCAACGCAGGCGCTCGCATCGCTAAAGCTGGAACTGCTTCGGATGACAGAGCTGGTCGAGGCAATGTTCAGCCCTGTGATGGATTTGTACATGAACGCTGAAAAAAACCAAATCAGAGCAGTTCAATCGCTGGACCGAGAAGTGAATTCTTGCCTGACCAAGATCCGCACATTTGTGGCGGGGCTACCGGTCGAGATGATAGAAAAGAAAAACGGGCGCGCAGCACGCGACATGCTGGAATATGCGGTGCGTTTGGAAACAGCGGGCGATGTCGTCGCCGAGAGGTTGATGGTTTTAGCTGGGGATTTGCGCAGGACCCGAAGCACTTTTTCTAAAGAGGGTTGGCGCGAACTGACGAAAATGCACGAGAGTATTTTGTGTAATCTGAGGCTCGCTTCAAATGTCCTCATTTCAGAGGACCTAGAAAGCGCACGCCTGCTGAATGTAGAAAAAACCGAGATCAAGCGCGCAGAGCGCAACAGCCGCAAGCGTCACTACCGTCGTTTGCAGTCGGGTCAGGTTCAAAGCTTTGCGAGCAGCGACATTCACTTGGAAACACTGCGCGCATTTCGGGATTTTAACAGCAATATCGCGGCTGTGGCGACGCCAATTCTATATGCAAATGGCCAGCTTTTGGAAACGCGACTGATCGAAGAAATGCCAGATTGGCACAAACAAGAGTAAACGCGCCCGGCAAGTTGTAAGCGTCTGATCTGGTAAATCAGATGAACCCCGCGCGTCAGGGCGGCACACCAAGTTCGAACGACAAATTCCGCGAGGCTGATTTATCAGCCTCATTGCATAACATACCGACTGCGAGTTCAAATCTGTGGTCGGGCATTTTTGGGGGCCACCATGTCTGCTTCGATTATTGCGATCATTTTGTCAGCGGCCATGTTGCATGCTGTCTGGAATGCCATCGTCAAAACCGCTGTTGACCGCACAACAACGCTTGGACTTGTCGCGCTGGGGCATGTGTTGCCGGGTGCCGTAATGGTCGCTGTTTTGCCTTTGCCAAGTGCCGAAAGCTTCATCTACATTATCTTGTCGACGCTAGTGCATTTCGGATATTTTTTCTTGTTGGGTCGCGCCTATCAACACGGTGATCTGAGTGTTGTTTACCCCATTGCTCGGGGGATCGTTCCGGCTCTTGTTTCGCTTTGGGCGATGGTTTTATTGGGCGAGGTGTTGCCGGCTTTGGCTTGGGCCGGGATCGGATTGATCATTGCGGGCATCTTGCTAAGCAATTGGAATGCCTTGCGGTTTGGGGTCGGAAAAACTGCCCTTTGGTTGGCCCTTGGGACGGGCGTTTGTATTTCAATCTATTCGCTTGTCGACGGCGTCGGGGTCCGCTTGTCTGGAAACACGCTTAGCTATTGGGCTTGGGGCGCGTTTCTGCATTTGTTTATCGCGGGCTTTGTTGGTTGGCGCAGACGGCGGACATTGGTGCAGCTCCCGCTGAAGATTTGGCTGGTCGGCATCACCGGAGGCATGGTGTCCATGACGGCATATGGACTGGTGCTGTATGCAAAGAACTTTGCACCGCTGGGGGCGGTTTCGGCTCTACGCGAAACATCAGTTATTTTTGCGACCCTAATAGGTTTCTTTATTATGAAAGAGGGCAACTGGAAGCGGCGGCTTGGAGCGGCAGTACTGATGGTTTGCGGCATTGCATTTATTGCGCTGAACGCGTGATCATTTCATTCCTGCAAAACCGCAGACGGGTCTATCCCACGTTTCAGCGCGCTTGCACGCACGGATTCGCGCATCGCATGGCTGCGTTTCAGCAAACGGCGAAACCGCGGTTCGTCTAAGACCAAAATCGTTGACGGCCCAATCACCCGTACTTCTGCGCGACGCGTTTTTTGCATTAATACCGCCAACTGCCCAAACATTTCGCCGCGCCCTAGCCGCCAAGTTTGCCCTGCTGCTTCCAGCTCAACCGCCCCAGAGGCAATAAAATACACGCTCTTGATTTGGCTGTCTTTGCGCATGATGATGTCGCCCGCATTGGCGTGCCTTGTACGTAAAACCCTGCTGAGTTTTTTTAGGGCATCTTCGTCTAGATCGGCAAAAAGCGGGAATTGCCTCACCAGATCAGGACCTTTCAGTGCGATGTCCAGGCGTGGCCGTGCCTCTGCTTCGGCCCGTCTTGCAGAAATTCCCTGCAGCAAAACACTATAAAGTTCTTCGCCAACAAGCCCGTCTTCGCGCATAATTGTGTATTCGCGTTCTTCCAGCCGAAGTGCGGTTCGCCTTATGAACCGACGTTCCAGTTCTTCTGCGTAGCCCGGATATTGCAAGCGCAGTCCCTGCAGCGCGGTCTCTACCGTATCAAACCGTCTGCTAAGCAACTCCAGCAAGAGGTCCGCGACGCGGCGGCCGTGAATCCGCCGGATGCGCCCCTCGATGAAACCGTCTAGATCACGCAAGATCAACCGCTGCGACAGCAACAACTCGAACCGGTCCGCCGTCATATTGCTGAGCGGCATTGAGAACCGGAAACGGTTGTGTAGGAAAACTGCGAACCGGAACGATCGGTCGTATTTGACGCTTCGGTTCGCGGCGTCCCGATATCCACTGCGTCCACCCGTGCGGGCGGCTTCGATCAGTCGGTCAACATCGGATAAGACTTTTTCGCTGGTCCGAGAGGAAATCGACCGTTCCCGCATCCGCTCTAGGATTGTATCACGCTCTGCGCCAGCCAAGGAAATCAAGCCAAGTGTAATGCGGTCGCGGTCAAGGATTTCGACGCTTTCCTCTGCAGCTGTCACCGCCCCTTCGAGCCTTTCACCAAACTGCTTTGCCTCTGAGCGTACGATGTCATGAGTGAGCTCATAGTTTTCTGCGGTGCTTGCGACATCTTCACGCACGGTTTGCAAAGCAACGGCCACCACCTGCCGCGAGAGCGCTTCGTCCAACGGCGAAAGTTTGTCCAAGCCAAGTTTCCGAATGATAAAGCGCAACGTGGTACCCTGCGCGATCAATGTGAACAGGGTAAATCCGGTCGCCAAGATGCCGACGATGCGTTTCACTTCGATCGGCACAAGCGCGCTTTCTGTGACGGCCAGCGCCAAGGCAAGTGTCACAGCCCCGCGCAACCCGCCCCAAAGGATCGCTACGCGGTAAGGGCGTTCGACGGCGGGCGAAATTCGTAGTCGGGCGAGCAATGGCAGCAGTCCAAATAGAATTGCAACGCGCGCAACAGTTGCTGCGGCAATCACCACACCAAGCAACAAAACGTCCGACGGCCGTACTTCCTCTAGCAAGCGCGGGATCAGCAGTGCTGCAAGTATAAAGATCAATGCGCCTGCCCAATGGGCTAGTAAATCCCAAACATCGCGAAGGTTGGACCATGCCGCGGGCGGCAGCCTGCGCGGTCCAGTCAGGTTCAGCGTCAAGCCTGCGGCAACCACTGCGATAACGCCCGATGCGCCGATGCTTTGTTCTGCGACGATGTATGCAAGATATGGCAACGAAATCGAGATCGAGATTTGGGCCAATTCATAGCGCGCAAAAGCGGCCATGATCCAAACCGCCGCACGTGCAGCGACCCATCCGGTCAATGCACCGCCAGCAATCAGTACGGGAAAGCGTGCGAATGCATCGCTCAATGTGGGATCGGGCATGCCAAGCATCACAAAGCCCATGAAC
Source organism: Yoonia sp. (assembly GCF_017854415.1). Taxonomy (GTDB): domain Bacteria; phylum Pseudomonadota; class Alphaproteobacteria; order Rhodobacterales; family Rhodobacteraceae; genus Yoonia. The sequence goes on from NZ_JAFMHR010000008.1 coordinate 23,134, forward strand.
AATCCAAACAGCGCCACTGCGGCGGCATCGTTGAGCAAGCTTTCCCCCTCGATAATGCGGGCCAGCCTGCGCGGGGCTGAGATAGACCGGAAGATACTGACAACGGCAGAGGGGTCAGTCGTCGAGACAATAGCACCTATCAAAAGGCAGGCGGCGAGTGGCAACGAACTTGTCCAGCTTAATGCGTAGCCGACCGTCAGGGTCGCCACTACCACTGCCACAACGGCGAGCACCAAAATGGGCACCCAGTCGTCCAGCATTTGCCGCAGGTTCATGCCTAATGTTGCCTGAAACAGCAACGTAGGTAGAAAGACATAAAGAAAGACGTTCGACCGGATGGGCAGTCCAACAATCGCCGCAGCAATCGGGTTGAGCGCATCTGTCAAATCGGTCCGTAAAAAGAAAATTGCGGCCATACCGATGACCACACCCAAAACAGCCAAGATAACGCTGTAAGGCAGCCTGACCCGCGCTGCTAATGGTTCTGCTATGCCAATAACGAGGAAAAGCGATGCAACAACCGCTGTGACGATAACAATATCCATCTCAATACCTTAACTGATAAACATTCGCGGCGTCATTAGAAGATAACAGAAATGCGCTGGCCACTCAGAGTAGAGAAAGCTTAAGAAAATGCATCAACAGCGCATTGCCGTGGCCAGATGCAATATGCCGAAAAAGGGGTGGATTTCTCCACCCCTTCGTTCAACTTCATATTGGCGCACGAGGGCGTAGGCCAATTGGGAATGCAAACCCTTGGTTAGTTGAAGTTGTAGATCACAGACACGCCAAGTGTGTTTACCCCTTAAGAGACCTTTTTGTCCGCGTCAAAGACCGATGACAGGCCAGTGCGCAGGGACAAAGTGTCTGTCAAAGCAACGTTCAGCGCGAGGTTATTGTTCACTGTTGTCAGTGTTTCTGAATAGATCACGTCGGTATCGTTGGTCACGTACAGCGTGTCATACAAGCTATAGAATACGTTGTTGGAAACCGATGCTGCGGCTTCGTTCGCAGAGTCCTCGACTACGAACTTAGTCGACCGGTAACCTGGACCAGCTTGAATTGACCACTGTGTGTCCGCATCGTTGACGATGCGGTAACCAATACCACCACCAACAAAGACGTCCTGTGTAATGATATTCGGGTCAACTTCTTCAGTAAGCATGAGAAGCCCAGCTTCAGCAGCAGCGTCGGCTGCAAAGTCAGCAGCAGCGTTGTCAAAGAATGCTTCAAGTTTGCCATATGCAAACACGGAAGATGTCAGCTCGCGACGATAGTCGATACCTGCCAGCAGTGTGTCTTTGCTTTTTTTGCCGTCAACGTCGCCGTAAGTATAGGTGGCAGTGATGTCAAAACCATTTACGCCATCAAAAGTGCCGTAGCGCATGCCAAGGCCAAGATCGCCAGATGTGGCACCGTTGTTATTTGCAGCAGTACCGCGCATCGCCAAAGAGCCGTAGTTGCCAATCTCGCGGCCTTCGTTGCCAAAGCCACCAATGTCGCGCTCGCGGTCATCTTCGATCGCGTCTTCGATTGCTTCCACTGCGTCAGCGGATGCATCTTGGTTAACGAATGCAGTTGTCTGTGCAACAGCACCGGTCGCAATAAAGCCACTGATTGCAGCGATAATAAATACGTTTTTCATGGGTCTAGCCTTTCCCAACAAGGTGACCCGTCCTGTTCAGGGAACGGGAGCATTTCTGCTGTTGGAACGTCTAGAGAAAGTTTATACTTAAGAAAAATTTAAAATAACCATGCTTGAAGCGATAATTGGTTATGGATCAGTTTGCCGAACGATTGTGCTTTCCCCAAGCGTTTCAACCGTGGAAACGTCGCTAAGCTGGGTAAGCTGTTCCATCACGACCTCATTCGCCGTATCGGCATCCGTGGCAACCTGCTTTAGAACAAACCGTGCAGCTTCCATTATCTCGGGGTCTAGATCGTCGCGCCAAACGGCCCAAACCGGATAGGGAAACGTGGGGGCCCCGGGCACAAGATAAAGCTGGCCGCTATCAAGGTACTTTTTGATGTAGCGTGCTGGCAGATATGCTGATGATTGTCGGTTGACCACGTATTCTGCAGTCAGTGCGCCAAGTGATAGCGTTAAGCCGGGGTTCGTAAGCTCTGGCAATGCAATGGTATGGGCATTCACAAATTCGGGTCCCCAGTCCACAAACACGTAGCGCCCTTCAAGGTCTAGCGTCGGGTTTGGCCAAGACGCCACCAAAACAAGGTCCTCGTTCATGACCGGTTCAACAGATAGCCCCGGTCGAAGCTGCGGCATATACATCAAGCCGACCTGCATTATTCCTTCGATCAAGAACCGCGTCAGCCGGTCAGGCATGCCCAGTTCGGCGCGAATGTTGAGTTCGGGCATACGTGCCTGCAATCCATCAAGCAGGCGAAATCCCAACCGCGGCCAAAGCGAATACTGCGCGCCGATTGTCAGACTTTTGGTAAAACCTTCGGGGATTGCAACCTGTTGGCGGGCTTCCTCCCAAATGCGGATCATCGAAAGCGCGTAGCGTTCAAATTCACGACCAGCGTTCGTCATTTCTGCCCCGGCTTTGGACCGCGTGAACAAAGGTTTGCCCAATGTATCTTCTAGCCGCTGAATGCGCAGTGAAACGGCTGATTGGGTGACGTATAGCCGCTCTGATGCAGACACAAACGATCCGGTCGCTGAAACTTCGAGGAATGTTTTAAGAAGGGTTATGTCCATTGTGGAAGCATGAGCAGAACTCGTTTCATGTTCAATGAAATAATTTTGATAAAGCTGTCAGTTTCCACACCCGCCGAATTCTTTGACGGCTGTGGAAGCGATGCTGCAGGGGCAGGGTTGGGACCGAACCCCCTTCAAATCCAAAAGAATGATGCCGCGATTCACTTCCACATCTTTTGTTAGCACTGCTTTGAGCCATAAAACACCGAGATATTATCACGCGATAGATGAGTAATACTCATGGATGACAACCGGTCTTCCTGCTGACGGGTGTGAAAGGCTGGTCCGGATCGCGGTGAGGTCTAAATAAAACGCCCAAGAACAATGAAGTCGCGATCAGCTTAGAACGTTGGCGGGGTGCATGCGCTGATTACCCGGCACGTCGCGCCGCTGACATTACGAAACCGGTGGGGCAGGCGGCTGTCGAAGATATATCCTTCGCCGACGCGCACGACTTTTATTTGATCGGCAACGGTAATTTCAATCTCGCCTTCTGTCACAATGCCCGCTTCTTCGCCTGTGTGGGTCAGCAATTCGGGCCCTGTGTCTGCACCGGGCGGGTAAATTTCATCAAGGATCTGGAGCGAGTGGCTGATCGCGTTACCAAGCTGACGCAAAGATACCGCAGGGCCATCGGACTGGGGCGCGATTTCAATGAACTCGTCGGAGCCATAAAAGTACTTGTCCTGCTGCCCTTGTTCGATGTTTGCGAAGAATTCGGCAATGCTCATGGGAATCGCATCCAAGAGGCTCTTGAGTGACGCTATCGACGGGCTGGTTTTGTTCTGCTCAATGAGCGAAACCGTTCCGTTCGTTAGACCGGCGCGTGACGCAAGTTCGCGTTGGGAAAGGCCGTGGGCTTTACGGATGTCCTGAAGTCGCTTTCCGATATTCACACAGCATTCCTTTTTCCGTTGCGGATTTTTGGTTGCAAGATCAATGTAATGCAGGCGGATCATTATCGAAACAAAATTCGATAGGCAAATCGACGCCATGCACGCGCACTAAATATGTCTCAGGTATCTAGAAGGAATTCACATTGACAGATAAAATAAACGTATTATGAGAATTTTAAACGTCTGAAGTTGCGGACAAACCAGTCCAGTCTCACAAGGATACTCTCGATATGGCAAACACCGAAAAGAAGAAGCCGCGCAAGACCTCTGCCAAGAAGAACCCGAACATTTCGGTTGTTCCTGATGTCGTCATGCATGTGAAAACAAATGCGGGTCTGGTTGCGCGTCGTGAAGCGGCTGTTGCACGGGGCGTTGCCTCTGCCGCACCGATTTTTGCTGATCATGCGGAAAACGCTGAACTATGGGACGTTGAAGGCAACCGCTTTGTTGATTTTGCGGGCGGTATTGCGGTGTTGAATACCGGTCACCGGCACCCAAAAGTCGTGGCTGCCGCAAAGGCACAAGAGGATCTTTATACACACACCAGTTTTCAGGTTGTCCCCTACGAGCCGTACGTCGCATTGGCCGAAAAGCTGAACGAACTTGCGCCAGGCGATCATGCGAAAAAATCGCTTTTGGTCACCACCGGTGCCGAAGCCGTTGAGAATGCTGTAAAAATTGCACGCGCTGCAACTGGCCGTCCTGGCATCATCGCCTTTACGGGCGGCTACCACGGCCGCACTCTTTTGACCTTGGGTATGACCGGCAAGGTGTCCCCTTACAAAAAGGACGTGGGTCCGTTTCCGTCTGACATCTACCGCGCACCTTTCCCCAACTTGCGCGACGGGATCACAGTGCAAGATGCGTTGACTGGCCTTCAGAACCTATTCCTCACAGATGCGCAGCCAGAACGCGTTGCCGCAATCATAATCGAGCCTGTGTTGGGCGAAGGCGGCTATACCCCAGTGCCGTTCGAGATGATGCAAGCTTTGCGCGAAATCTGCGACACCCACGGTATCATGTTGATTGCTGATGAAATTCAGGCGGGCTTTGGCCGGACGGGTACTTGGTTTGCGATTGAACATTCAGGCGTTGTACCCGATCTGATCACCGTCGCGAAATCTATGGCAGGCGGCTATCCGATTGCTGGCGTGATTGGTCGCGCCGAAGTCATGGACGCAGTTATTCCCGGTGGTTTGGGTGGGACATATGGTGGCAACCCTGTTGCCTGCGCTGCCGCACTTGCCGCAATCCAAGCGATTGAAGACGAAGGGCTGCTTGCGCGTTCCACTGCGCTTGGTGAATATTTTCGTACACGGTTTGCGGAAATTGGCGCGCGCGTTTCACCGTTCCGTATGTGGGACATTCGTGGCTTGGGGGCGATGCTAGCTGTCGAGTTTGTGACTGACTTTGAAACCGCCGCACCTGACGCTGCCCTGACAAAGTCGGTGGTTGCACATGCCTTGCAACGCGGTCTTATTTTGCTGGCTTGTGGTATGCACGGCAATGCCCTTCGAATTATGGTGCCTTTGACAGCATCTGACGCGATCATTGATGAAGGTTTGACGATCTTCGAGGCAGCACTTGCTGCGGCAATCGCCGAAAATTGAACTTCAGTTGGTTCTGAAAGTGACTTAAAGGCGGGCTTTAGGGCCCGCCTTTTTTGTTTGCAGGACCTGTATTCGGGTCGAAATATCCCAAGAATTAGAACCGCAGAGTGCCGAATATCGCGCCGATTGATGATAATATTAAACAAAGTTGGTGGCAAATCATGAATTTTGTTGCAGAAATCAACCGACCTTGTCAGTGTTCAGAAACTGTCACGCTTTGTGCGTGGTTCGGAGGGCCGCGCTGGAAGATCTTGTGAGCAAACACGTTCTTAACGACATAAGTATGAAACAACTTTGGGCGTTCGGTAGGATTAATAGGAACGTCCTGAAAAATTACCGAAAGCTTAGTTTTTTGGTCGGCTCAAACGCTGACAGGGTTGTGCGTAGATCACCTATTACCGTTCTAGTCGTAAGGTCGTAGTAGATGCTTGAAGCAGAGATAATGACAGCCTCTTCAGGCTGCCTCTGTCCTTATGGAGAATTTAGGATATGACACCTTTCGCAATTGCTGGCGTCCAGATGCACGTACATGCGCTTGAATCAAACGTTGAAGGGATGCTTCAGCGCCTTGATATCTTAATGATACGCTTTCCTTGGACGCAGATGGTTTTGTTCTCAGAACTTGCCCCGTTCGGTCCTTTGGACCAATACGCGTTGGCACCAGAAAACGAAACGCTTGAGCAGTTTCAGGCCGCAGCGGTAAAACACGGCGTTTGGCTGATCCCCGGTTCGATGTTTATCACTGATCCCGTAGATGGACGCATTTATAACACCTCTTTCGTGATCAACCCGCAAGGCGAGATCATCCGCCGCTACGCCAAAATGTTCCCGTTCCGCCCATACGAGGCTGGCGTTGCTGCAGGCACAGATTTTTGCGTGTTTGACGTACCCGATGTGGGCCGTTTCGGTCTGTCAATCTGTTATGATATGTGGTTCCCGGAAACAACGCGCCAGATCACCTCGCAAGGGGTCGAAGTTTTGTTGCATCCGGTTCTGACCGGCACAACTGACCGTGACGCAGAGTTGGCAATTGCTCGTGCTACGGCGGTGCAATTCCAATGTTATGTGATTGACGTGAACGGTTTGGGTGCCGGCGGTATTGGCAAGTCATGCGTTGTTGACCCGACATCCATGGTCTTGCACCAGTCAGGTGGCCAAGAGGACATGTTCCCAATCGAGATCGACCTCGACATGGTGCGCCGCCAGCGGGAAACCGGGATGAAAGGTCTGGGCCAAGTGCTTAAGTCGTTCCGCGACCGCTCAACTGATTTTTCCGTATATGACCGCGCCAGTGGCACGGACGCATATCTCAAAACACTGGGCCCGCTTGAGACACCAGGCAAAGGCGCAACCGCAGGCCTTGATACAGTGGCACCTGAATTGCGCGTGCCTTATCCTCAGTTGATAACGGGGTCTGGCATTGGGTCTAACTACGCCCAAAAAGCCCCTCCTGCCTTCGCGCCCGAGCCTTTGCCAAATCCAACTGCTGGAACTGCAGCACCAGCGCCGGACGCTACAACTGCCGAAGCGGCAATTGAAGTAACGTCTGTGCCTCACCCACCTGTCAAACCGGGTGTGTTCACCGGAACAGACGGTTCATCAGTTGACTAAACCGCTGCATCACCATCGTATTGATCTGGCGCCGCAACGCGGCGTCAGAAGCGAAGCCTGCAAGGCGACTAAATAGGTCAATCGCAATGGGGCCCAGCAAATTCTGTGGCACATACCCATCGTGTTGAACCCCACTTAAGGAGAACGACCGATGGATTCCGTCAGTGACTACTACTCTGCGACGCAACTACGCTCTGATAGATGGAGCGCGCTGCGTGAAGTTACCGGCGTACTTGCGCGCGAGGCCTCCACTAAGATCTCGGCAACTCATCGGGCAAAGGCCCACGACTTGTTCGACTCTCTTGCTTTGATCGAACCGTATTGGGCATTCCCCGGCATGCCTGCATTTGAACATATGCGTCGCCAGCTTGAGCATAACAGTTTCGAAGATCTGGCATTTGCGGTGCACCGTGTGACCCGCGCACTGACAACAGGTGCCTATCGCCGTCGCCGCATTCCGTTGGAACGCGATAGCCACGACACCAAAGAAGAACATGACGACGAGGCGCTTTTGTCGCCAGAGGCGCGCGCGCTGACCAAGCCCTATTTCGAGGTACTTATCGTTGATGATGTCAGCGAACAGCAAGAGCGTTGGTTGAAGAATAACGTCTCGCATATGCGCCGCGCAGAAGATCCGTTCATCTACGAAGCAGTTGTCGTGCCCAGCCTAGAGGATGCGCTGATCGCGGTATTGTTTAATCACAATATTCAGGCGATTGTGGTTCGCCCCGGCCTGACCCTGAAGTCCAAGTGGGACAATGAAATCCTACAAAAATACCTCAATCGCGCGGGTAGCAGCGAGTCGTTTGAAGCGATGAACCCCGAAGACTACGGGCCGGAACTGTGTCGCCTGATTGCTCGCGTTCGCCCAGAACTAGATGCCTATTTGGTTACTGAAAGGTCTGTCGAAGATATCGCAGGTCTTGATCTGGGGATTTGTCGTCGGGTGTTTTATAACCAAGAAGACTTTATGGAATTGCACCTAAACATCCTGCGTGGTGTTGAGGCCCGCAACAAGACGCCGTTCTTTACGGCACTTGTGAATTATTCCAAACAACCAACGGGCGTATTCCATGCGATGCCAATCAGTCGGGGGAAATCGATCACCCGCTCGCATTGGATACAAGACATGGGTGCATTCTATGGCCCCAACATTTTCTTGGCTGAAACCTCTGCCACTTCTGGCGGACTGGATAGCCTCTTGGAACCACATGGCCCGATCAAAGAGGCGCAGGAACTTGCCAGCCGTGCTTTTGGCTCAAAACAGACGTTCTTTGCAACGAACGGCACATCGACTTGCAACAAGATCGTCGTGCAAGCTGTAGTGCGCCCCGGTGACATTGTTTTGGTGGACCGTGATTGCCACAAATCGCATCACTACGGCATGGTGCTTGCCGGTGCAGAAGTCGTGTACCTTGATAGCTATCCGCTGAACGAATATTCAATGTACGGCGCCGTGCCGCTACGCGAAATCAAGCATCAGCTTTTGGCTTTGAAGGCGGCAGGCAAACTCGATCGCGTGCGGATGCTGCTTTTGACTAACTGCACATTCGACGGTCTAGTTTATAACGTTGAGCGGGTAATGGAAGAATGCCTCGCCATCAAACCTGATCTTGTGTTCCTCTGGGATGAAGCATGGTTTGCCTTTGCGCGGTTCAGTCCGACATATCGCCAGCGGACAGGTATGCGCACGGCAAATAATCTGCGCAAACGTTTCAAGACCGAAGATCATGCCAAGGCGTATGCAAAGCAGCAAAAGAAGCTGAAGAATGCCACCGACGAAGATATTCTGAACACAAGGCTGATCGCACCTCCGGGCGCCCGTATTCGCGTGTATGCGACCCAATCGACCCACAAAACACTGACGTCGCTGCGACAGGGTTCAATGATCCATGTGAGTGATCAGGACTTTAAAGGCGAGGTAGAGCAGTCGTTCCACGAAGCCTACATGACGCATACATCTACATCGCCGAACTATCAGATTATTGCCTCTCTTGATGTGGGGCGCCGTCAAGTGGAACTGGAAGGCTTCGAATTTGTCCAGCGCCAGATCGAAGCAGCAATGTCGATGCGAAAAGCGATCAGCAGTCATCCGTTGCTTCAAAAGTACTTCAAGGTGCTCACAGCTGGCGACATGATCCCCGAACATCACCGTCAAAGCGGCGTGACCAGCTATTTTGACAATGATCAGGGTTGGACGGACATGTGGGATTGCTGGGAACAGGACGATTTCGTTCTTGATGCCACGCGCGTTACGCTGGCTGTTGGCGGCACCGGATGGGACGGGGACACGTTCAAGAACGATGTCTTAATGGATAAATATGGCATCCAAATCAACAAGACGTCACGCAATACTGTGCTGTTCATGACCAATATCGGGACGACCCGTTCGTCCGTTGCCTATCTGATCGAGGTGCTGGTCGAGATCGCAAACGAGCTTGATGATCTGCTGGATGACGCGTCCAAGATGGAACGGCTGTCGTTTGACCGCCGCGTCAAGAATTTGACGGAGAACTACCCGCCATTGCCCGATTTTAGCCGTTTCCATGATGCGTTCCGGCCCGATCATCAAACACCGGAAGGTGACATTCGGACCGCGTATTACCTGAGCTACGAAGAATCCAACTGTGACTATCTGGAATTAACTGGATCGCTGAAAGAAGCCCTGGATGCGGGTGACGAAGTCGTATCAGCGGGCTTTATCATTCCATATCCGCCAGGTTTTCCTATCCTCGTTCCTGGTCAGGTAATTAGCCAAGAAATTCTAGCGTTTATGCTGGCGTTGGACGTCAATGAAATCCACGGCTATCGCGCCGACCTTGGTTTGCGCGTCTTCACGCCAGAGGCCTTGGCCGCCTTGCCACAAGCCAAAACAACCAAATCTATCGCCGAATAACGAAGGGACCATACTATGCCAACAGTGCTTAAGAATATCTCCGAGATCCGCAGGTTTTTCCACCGTAACGAAGACCCGATCTACTTTATTTCGGCGACGAACTTTAACCTTCTGGGCCTCGATGAATGGGTCAAGAACTTTAAATATATCTGCTACATCGACTGTTATGGCGGCAAGCACCCGAACGTGTTTTGCCCATCCGAGCAGCCGCATGCGGAATTCCAATCCATCGAAGACATCAACAACTATCTGCTGCAGCACAAAGAGGTCATCGATTTCATCAAACGCCGCGGTGGTAAGCCAAAGTTTGTCTTCTTGATGTTCGACGAAGAAACAGAACGCCTGTCAAAAGAGCTGGGTGCTGATGTCTGGTTCCCGAAAGCCAAACTGCGCACAAGCATGGACAACAAGATCGAAACTGTCCGTATCGGCAACAAAGCTGGCGTGCCATCCGTGCCGAACGTTCTGGCCGAAGTGAAGTCCTACGAGGACCTTCAGAAGACCTGCGAAAAAGCGGGTATCGGCCATGATCTGGTGCTGCAATCTGCCTTTGGCGATAGCGGACATACGACATTCTTTATTAAAACCGAAGCAGATTTCCGTCGGCATGAGCACGAGATCATTGGCGAAGGCGAGATCAAGATCATGAAGCGGATCGATTGCCGTGGATCGGCGATCGAAGCCTGTGCGACCAAAGAAGGCACGATCGTTGGCCCGCTTATGACCGAACTGGTTGGTTTCAGTGATCTGACACCATATCGCGGCGGTTGGTGTGGTAACGAAATCCTGTCGACAGCGTTCCCGCCAAAAGTACGTCAAAAGGCGCGAGAAATGACGTTCAAGTTTGGTGAACAACTGCGCAAAGAAGGCTATCGCGGTTACTTCGAACTTGATTTCCTGATCGATAAGAAATCCGGCGAATTGTACTTGGGCGAATTGAACCCGCGCATTACAGGCGCGTCTTCGATGACGAACCACGCAGCCTTTGCCCATGCGGATGCGCCGCTCTTTTTGTTCCACCTGCTAGAGTTCTCGAAGAAGAAGTTCGACCTTGATACGACTGAATTGAATGATCGGTGGGCCAACCCCAACATGATCGACAGTTGGTCACAGATGGTCATCAAACATACCGAAGACAGCGTCGATATCTGCACCGAGGCGCCAGAGACAGGCATCTACAAAATGCTGGCTGACGGAAGTGTCGTTTACGACCGATTTGACTATCACCGCCGTGCCGTTGAATCCGAGAACGAAGCGTTTTTCTTGCGGATTTTGCAGCCCGGTGACTACCGCTATGAAGGTGCCGACATCGGCATTCTCGTGACGCGGGGTCGGTCAATGACGAAGAACTTCCAATTGAACGAACGTGCAAAGAAATGGATCCACGGCATCAAGAAAACAGTTGAAGGCAAGCCTTTGCCTGTTGCCAATGCCGGTCCGGTTCTGGCAGAGCCTGCGTTCAAAATACTGTAAAGGAAGACGCATGCTTTGGCGCGCAATCAGCGAAGACAAGCCCGGCCCGAAATGGGCCGGGCTATTCGCCGAATACTGGCCCCACTACAAACAGTGGTGGCTAAAGGAAGGCGATGCTGCGCGCGCCAGCTATCACGTCAGTAGACGTGCCCTGCAAGAACATATGCCAGAGATTGTCCCGCTCTATGATGATCTGTGTGAACAGGCAGGCGGCGGTGACCAAGCGGCGCGTTTCCTAAGCTTCTATTGCCCTCCGCCGTACTTGGCGGGGTGCAGCCAAGCAATATGGCCGGGCAAAGAACCGGTCTTGGTACGCAACTACGACTACAATCCAGATGCGTTTGATAGCCTCGTTTTACATACCAATTGGCTTGGCAGGCGGGTCATGGGAACGTCTGACGGGCTGTGGGGTCTGGTTGACGGGATGAACGATGCGGGCCTTGCGATATCGCTGACATTCGGTGGCAGACGCGTTGTCGGCACCGGTTTTGGCGTGCCACTGATCCTGCGCTATGTCTTGCAAACTTGCACGACGGCCAAAGAGGCGGGTGCCGTCTTGGCGCGTGTCCCCACCCACATGAGCTATAACGTGACAGTGTTGGACGCAAAGCGGCGCTATCTGACGGCAATGATGGCCCCAGACAGGCCTGCGGTGATCACCCATGCTGCAGTGGCCACCAATCATCAGGAAAACGTCGAATGGATCAGCCACGCGCGGTTCACAGGGACCGTGGAACGCGAGCGGTTCCTGCTGCAACGCTTGACGCTGCACCGTGATCCAGAAGAAAAGTTTATCGGGGCGTTTCTGAAGCCGCCACTTTATTCGACCGCATTTTCAGCAGGTTTTGGCACGCTATATACTGCTGTATATCGCCCGAAATTACAGCAAATGGAAATCCGTTGGCCTGATACGACTTGGGACCTTACGATGGATGGTTTCCAAGAAGGCGGGCGCAGGGTGCAGATCCCCGGTGCTGCATAAGCAACGCATATGTCACATATTTCCCCCCATCATACCAAGCAGCTACCACCTGTCGCCGTCCATGGTGAGGATTGCTGTGGGTGTGATGTTGCTATCCTATGAGCGGAACAGTTGATGGCCAATCCGGCGACCACGTCTTGCTAGCACCGCCGTTTATCATCAGCGATGACCAGATTGATGGACTTGTTCAACAGCTGTCAGGCGCTGTTGAAACCGCCTTACAAAGCTAAAGGATCGCCCATGTCGGACCCTTGTATTATTTGTGTCGCGATCACAGGCTCTGTGCCGCGCAAGCAAGATAATCCTGCGGTGCCTGTCACTGTCAGCGAACAAATCGAGTCGACCCATGCCGCATATGAGGCAGGCGCCACGATCTGCCATGCCCATGTGCGCAATGACGATGAGACACCATCGTCGGACCCCGACAAGTTTGCAGCGCTTAAGGAAGGCGTCGAAAAACACTGCCCCGGCATGATCATCCAGTTGTCCACCGGTGGGCGATCAGGGGCAGGCGCAGAGCGAGGCGGGATGCTGTCATTGCGCCCTGACATGGCGTCGCTGTCTGTCGGTTCGAACAATTTTCCGACCCGTGTTTATGAAAACCCGCCGCAGTTGGTTGATTGGCTCGCCTCTGAAATGCGCACCTACGATGTTAAGCCGGAAATCGAGGCCTTTGATTTGTCACACATCCATCAAGCGGCCGCGATGAACCGTGACGGGCGCATCACGGGGCAGCTTTATGTGCAGTTCGTGATGGGGGTGAAAAACGCGATGCCAGTCGATCGCGATGTGTTTGACTACTATATCAAAACGGTCAAACGTCTTGCCCCTGATGCGCAATGGTGTGCTGCAGGTGTTGGGGCGGGGCAGGTGGAGGTCAGTGAATGGGCCATTGCCGCAGGCGGCCATACCCGCACTGGTCTGGAAGACAACGTGCGCTGGGACAAGCATTCACTTGCCCCATCAAACGCAGCCCTTGTGACGCGCACCGCCGAAATCTGTGCACGCTACGGGCGCCCTGTTGCGACACCAGCGCAGGCCCGTGCGCTTTTGGGCCTACGTCCTAGCTAATTTCACCCATGCAGAGATATTTGATCTCAAGATAGTCTTCGGTTCCGTATTTCGACCCTTCACGGCCCAGTCCCGATTGTTTTACGCCGCCAAACGGGGCCACTTCTGTTGAAATTAAACCGGTGTTGATACCAACCATGCCGCTTTCCAGCGCTTCTGCCACACGCCACACGCGCGCGAGGTCGCGGCTATAGAAATAAGCGGCCAATCCGAATTCACTATCATTGGCCATCGCGACAACCTCTGCTTCATCGGTGAATTTGAATAATGGGGCGACGGGGCCAAAAGTCTCTTCTTTGGCGACTTTCATGTCCGTCGTCACGCCCGTCAAAACTGTTGGCTGGAAAAAGCTGCCACCAAGATCGGCGCGCGCACCGCCCAAGGCGACTGTGGCACCTTTGGAAACTGCATCCGCGATGTGGTCCTCGACTTTGGCGACGGCCGCATCGTTGATCAATGGGCCCGTTGTGACACCATCGGCAAAACCATCGCCTACGTTCAGGCCCTTTGTTTTTGCAGCCAGTTTCGCGGCGAAGGCGTCATAGACGGCGTCTTGCACATAGATACGGTTCGCGCAGACGCAGGTTTGGCCATTGTTGCGGAATTTAGCGATCATCGCACCCTCGACTGCGGCATCCAGATCAGCGTCGTCAAAGACGATAAACGGGGCGTTCCCACCCAATTCCAGCGACATCTTTTTAATCGTGTCAGAGCACTGGCTCATCAAGATTTTGCCAACGCGGGTTGAACCTGTGAATGTGATCTTGGCGACTTTATCGTTCGCGCACAGCTCTTTGCCGACGCCCGCGCTGTCGGATGACGGGATCACGTTGAAGACGCCTGCTGGAATGCCTGCGCGTTCGGCAAGCACCGCCATCGCGAGGGCAGACAGCGGCGTCAGTTCGGCAGGGCGGGCCACAAAGGTACAACCAACAGCCAAGGCAGGGGCGACCTTGCGGGCGATCATCGCATTGGGAAAGTTCCACGGTGTTATCGATCCAACAACACCAATTGGCTGCTTGAGCACGACAATGCGTTTGTCGCGCTGATGGCCGGGAATGACATCGCCATAAATCCGCTTTGCTTCTTCGGCGAACCATTCGATGAATGACGCTCCATAGATGATTTCACCGCGCGCCTCTGGCCATGGTTTGCCCATTTCCGCAGTCAAGATTGTCGCAAGATCATCTGCATTTGCCACGATCAAGTCGTACCATTTGCGCAAAACCCCCGCACGTTCTTTGCCGGTCCAAGCAGCCCAATCTGCCTTGGCGGCATAGGCCGCATCGATCGCAAGCTTTGTGTCTGCAACATCAAGATCAGCAACCTGCGCAATCACTTGGCCGTTGGCCGGGTTCGTGACGTCGAAGGTTGCATCCTTCTGGACCCATGCACCGTTAACGTAGGCGCGGGTCTCAAAGAGCGATGGGTCAGCAAGGCGAAGTGTATTTGTGGCTTGTGTCGTATCGGGCATCAGACCCTCCTTTGAGCGCGAACAAATGTTCACTTTTTCACTCCTTATCAGATGACAAAGCAGGTGGACATGGCCACTTTTTGCACGATTTGAAGTGGCTTATACCGCGTGTCGTGAACCACTTTTGAATATCGGCTTCAGGATGACGTTCATTTTGTGCCTACGGGGTGTTTGAACTTGGCTTAAGGCTTTTGCAGATGGTCAAAAGTCCAATGTTCACGACCTTCGCAGCTCTTTTGCCAGAAAATCATAGACCATGCGGATGCGACGGTTGGTTGTCAGTTCACGGTGGGCGACCAACCAGATTGGGAACACAAGCGGCTCTAGATCCGGCAAAACGCGTCGCACGGCAGGATCAGCATCGCCAATGTGGGCATCCAGAACACCAATGCCCGCCCCTTGGCGCACAAGTTCCCACATCACCAGATAGCTTTCAGTCAAAAGCGGGAAGTTTGCTTCCGTTAAGCCAAGCCCAAGCGTGTTCAACCCTTTCAGCATCATGCCGCTACGGTCCATGTTCACGAAATCTGCATGTCGCAAGTCATGGGGCTTAGTCGGACTTCCAATCTGCGCGATGTATTCTGGGGTTGCATAAAGAACCGCATAAGCATCACCTATTTTCTTGGCAATAAGGTCCGGTTCGGTGGGTCGAAAATTGCGGATCGCGATGTCTGCCTCGCGGCGTCGCAGGTCGCTGGCATGATTGGCGACAACTATTTCGACCTGAATACCAGGTTCCATTTTGCGAAGCTTGGCGACAAGTGGCGGCAATAAGACGGTTGCATATGTTTCGCTGGCCGAAATGCAGATCGTGCCTTCTAACGCTTGAGATTGACCCAGTGCCGTCAATGACACGCGGCCCGCAGCTTCGCCCATATCGCGGACGTGTTCCAATAATTCCAGCCCACTTGGCGTGAGCGTCAAACCGCGACCAACCCTCTCAAAAAGTACGATGCCAAGCTCTTGCTCTAGCCCGTCGACCTGACGGCCGAGGGTCGGCTGGGCCATGCCCAAAGCGCGCGCCGCGGCTGACAAAGAGCCTTCCTCTGCGGTTACCAAAAAGGCCCGTGCTTTGTTCCAATCGAATTTTACTGACCGCCAATCCATACGTTTATGCATATCAAACCACAGGATTTCGTCAATTCGCATGAGCGTACTGACCCGTTAGATCATGTTCATCGCGCCTTCATTGGCCTGCTTGTTCAAGGACTGCGTGCGCCAGTCCGTCACCCTAATCCTGCTTCTCAAATTGCATAAAGGAAAACTCAACAATGTACGCTTATACTTATTCTGAATACGGCAGCCCTGACGTTCTGAACTATGTCCAACTGCCAATGCCAACCCCTAAACCAAACGAGGTCTTGATCCGCGTTTGCGCGACCACGGTCAGCGCGGGGGACTGGCGCGCAAGAAGCCTGACAGTCCCTGCCGGTATGGGGCTTGTGGCGCGGCTTTTCTTTGGAATTAGACAGCCGCGAAAGCCTGTTCTTGGAACGGAATTCGCGGGGATCATCGTGGTCGTCGGCAGTGATGTAACTGCGTTCAAGGCGGGCGACGAAGTGATCGGTTTTCCAGGTGCGGGATTTGGTGCCCATGCAGAATACATCGTGATGCCAGAGGACGGTAAGATCGTCCATAAACCCGCGCACCTAAGCTTCGAAGTTGCGGCGGCGATCCCGTTCGGCGCGACGACCGCATATGATTTTCTGGTCAATAAGGGCAAATTGCAGACCGGAGAA
>NZ_JAFMHR010000109.1 GCF_017854415.1 Yoonia sp.
AGATTTGGTTAATAATTAACTGATAGCTAATCCTTAATATTTTGGAAACGCTAGGGTCGGTTTTATTATGCCACGTATGTTTGTTCTTTTTTTGTCGGGTTTGGTACTTACCATGGGACTGTCAGCATGCGGCGGCGGCGGTGCGAGTACATCAGCCAGCAATCCCATCTCTGGCGGTGGAGGTGGCAGCGGATCCGGCGGGGGCGATGGTGGCGATGGTGATGGTGATGGTGATGGTGGCGGAGGGGGCGAAGAGCCATTTGTCACCGCTTTTCGTGTCCTTGATGTCGCCGATCCAGATGGTGTCTATACTACCTTCTTAGCCGAGCAGAATGTCGTTTTCGGAAATGCTATCCAAGGTGGCGTCACGCCGATGAGTGGCCTACTCTCTTCCTCCAACATCCCGCCATCGGGTAATCTGGACTATGAGGGGTATCTGATCCTCCTTGTTGGAAACACCGATGCTGCCGTAGGTGCTAGCATCACAGGTGAAACAATGATGTCCGTCGGGGTCATAGATCGCACGGTTTCGGGAAGTGCCACGGGATTCCTTGGCAAACCACCTGATGAAAACGGTGTGCCACAAGTCGTCAGCTATGAGGGGACAATCGATTTCTTGAGCGGCACACTGACCGAAGGACCCAGCGGCGAAGCTGCAATTTCGTTTAGAATTTCCGGGACTCTTGACGATGCGGTCAACACGTTCGTCATCGACAACACGCTTTCGGGCACACTCTTTGGTCCAGAAGGCGCGGGCCTAAACGCGCGCCAGATTATTGGTGGCTCGAACAGTACCGTAAATGGCGCGGTCGCATCTTATGATCAAGCGACACTGCGTGGCGTGCTTCAACCAGCCCCTCCATAAATGCAAAAGGGCCCCGCAATGCGAGGCCCTTTTACTAATTTTTCAAAAGCTTAGCTCTTGGTCATCAGACCAATGTGCCCGCCCATTGCTACCATATCAGACAACAGCTTTGCTGCGTCATCAACTGGGCCCGGCTCGTTCTTGAAGGTCTCTTGCGCGCGGCCATAAGCAGCTTTGGCATCTTCGACCATCTGCTCATAAACCTCTTGCGTGACCTCTGCCTTTGGCAGGGCCTGCTCGGCCAGAACCGAAACGCTTGTCGCTGTGATCTCGGCGAAACCGCCGGATACCACATACGCGTCAGAGCCGCCGCTGTGAACCACGGTCAAGATACCGGGGCGCAATGTTGTGATGGTCGGTGCATGGTCAGCCATTGCTGTCATGTCGCCATCTGCGCCCGGGATCTGAACCTCGGTCGCCTCGACCGACGCCAAACGGCGCTCGGGCGAGACCAGATCGAATTGTAGGTTTGCCATCATAGGCTCCTTACGGTTCTATTAAGCTGCGGCTGCAGCCATTTTCTCGGCTTTGGCTTTCACGTCAGCGATACCACCAACCATGTAGAAAGCACCTTCTGGCAGGTGATCGTATTCACCCGCAACAACCGCCTTAAAGGACGCGATTGTTTCTTCCAAAGGAACCTGCACACCGTCAGAGCCTGTAAAGACTTTGGCAACGTCAAACGGCTGGGACAAGAAACGCTCGAGTTTGCGTGCGCGTGTCACGGCCAGTTTGTCGTCTTCTGACAATTCGTCCATGCCCAAAATCGCGATGATATCCTGCAAGGATTTGTAACGCTGCAGAACTTGCTGCACGTCTGTTGCCACCTTGTAGTGCTCTTCGCCGATGATCTGTGGATCAAGCAAACGCGATGTGGAACCAAGCGGGTCCACAGCCGGATAGATGCCTTTTTCAGAAATCGCACGGTCCAGAACAGTTGTCGCATCAAGGTGCGCAAACGATGTCGCTGGTGCTGGGTCGGTCAAGTCATCGGCAGGCACGTAAACGGCCTGCACGGACGTGATCGAACCGGATTTTGTCGAAGCAATACGTTCCTGCATCGCACCCATGTCGGTGGCCAGTGTAGGCTGGTAGCCAACAGCAGAAGGAATACGGCCCAAAAGCGCCGAAACCTCGGAACCCGCTTGTGTAAAGCGGAAGATGTTGTCGACGAAGAACAGAACGTCGGAACCTGTGTCGTCGCGGAACTGCTCGGCCAAGGAAAGACCTGTCAATGCAATACGCATACGCGCACCTGGAGGCTCGTTCATCTGGCCGTAGACCAGTGCAATCTTTGACTTCTCAAGGTCATCAGGAACGATAACGCCAGATTCGATCATCTCGTGGTAAAGGTCGTTACCTTCGCGTGTACGCTCTCCAACGCCCGCAAACACGGACACACCAGAGTGCACTTTGGCGATGTTGTTGATCAGTTCCATGATCAAAACTGTCTTACCAACACCCGCACCGCCGAAGAGGCCAATTTTACCACCCTTTGTGTAAGGCGCCAAAAGGTCGATTACCTTGATACCTGTCACAAGGATTTCTGTCTCGGTGGACTGGTCAGCAAATGCTGGCGCTTCACCGTGGATCGAACGACGCTCTGTCGCTTTGACCGGGCCCTGTTCGTCAACCGGATCACCGGTCACGTTCAAGATGCGGCCCAAAGTGCCATTACCAACAGGAACCGTGATCGGTCCTTCAGTGTTGATCACTTCTTGGCCACGGACCAGACCTTCGGTCGCGTCCATCGCAATTGCGCGCACTGTATTTTCGCCAAGGTGCTGTGCCACTTCAAGCACAAGTTTCTTGCCGTTATTCATAGTCGTCAGCGCGTTCAAGATCTCAGGAAGATCATCGCCAAACTGAACGTCTACAACGGCGCCAATCACCTGCGTGATTTTGCCTTTTGCATTAGCCATGTTTCGTCTCCGGTTCTGTCAGTCTAAAGCGCTTCCGCGCCCGAAATAATTTCAATCAGCTCATTGGTAATGACGGCCTGCCGCGAGCGGTTGTACTGGATGGTCAGCTTGTCGATCATCTCGCCAGCGTTGCGGGTCGCATTGTCCATTGCGGACATCCGCGCACCTTGCTCAGACGCTGCATTTTCAAGCAGCGCAGAAAAGATCGCAGTTGCCACACCACGTGGCAGCAAATCCGCGAGGATTTCCTCTTCACTTGGCTCGTAATCGTACAATGTGACTTCGGCGTCTTCGGCAACTTCAAACTTTGCAGGGATAATTTGCTGCGCAGTTGGATGCTGCGTCACCACATTTTCGAAACGCGCAAAAAAGATCGTCGCGATATCGAATTCTGCAGTGTCAAAGCGTGTCAGCACGTCTTTTGCGATGCCTTGCGCGTCGATATAGCCTAGCCGCTTAACAGCAGACAGATCAACGTGGCCGACAAAGTGATCGCCCAAGTCGCGTTTGATCGCATCGCGGCCTTTTTTGCCGACGGTCAGGATTTTTACAGTCTTTCCCGCAGCCAACAGCTTTTTCGCATGCGCTTTTGCAAGCTTGGCGATGTTACCATTGAAGCCACCGCAAAGGCCGCGTTCCGCTGTCATAACGATCAGCAGGTGCACTTGATCGCTGCCCGTACCGGACAACAACTTTGGTGCAGCTTCTGATCCAGCAGAACCCGCGGCAAGCCCTGCCATCACAGCGTTGAAACGCTCTGTGTAGGGGCGTGACGCTTCGGCTGCTTCTTGGGCGCGGCGCAGTTTTGCTGCCGCGACCATTTGCATAGCCTTCGTAATCTTGCGGGTCGACTTGACCGACGCGATCCGATTTTTAAGATCCTTAAGATTAGGCACGTGTTCGTCTCCTTACCTTAAGAATTAAGCGAAATCGGCTGCGAATGCGTCCAAAGCGGCTTTGATCTTTGCTTCGGCGTCGCCTTTGATCTTCGGATCTTCTTTGGTGATCATCTCAAGCACATCAGACGCATTTGTACGCAGATGCTTGAGCAAACCAGCCTCGAAGCGGCCCACATCAGTTACGGCGATCTTATCAAGATAACCTTTCGTACCGGCATAGATCACGCAGACGATTTCTGCGGTCGTCAGTGGCGAATACTGTGCTTGCTTCATCAGCTCGGTCAGACGCGCACCACGGTTCAGCAACTGCTGTGTTGCGGCATCAAGATCGGAACCGAACTGCGCGAATGCAGCCATTTCACGGTACTGCGCAAGCTCAAGCTTCACAGGACCAGCAACGGACTTCATTGCGTTCGTTTGTGCAGACGAACCAACACGTGAAACTGACAGACCAGTGTTCACCGCAGGGCGGATACCTTGGTAGAACAGTTCGGTTTCAAGGAAGATCTGACCGTCGGTGATCGAAATAACGTTTGTCGGGATAAACGCAGACACGTCACCACCTTGGGTTTCAATGATCGGCAGCGCCGTCAAGGAACCAGAACCGTTATCTTCGTTCAGCTTTGATGAACGCTCAAGAAGTCTGGAGTGAAGATAGAAAACGTCACCAGGATAAGCTTCACGCCCTGGTGGGCGACGCAGAAGCAAGGACATCTGGCGGTAAGACACAGCCTGCTTGGACAAGTCATCATAGATGATCAGTGCGTGACGACCGTTGTCGCGGAAGTGCTCTGCCATCGCTGTTGCGGCGTAAGGTGCCAAGAACTGCAAAGGTGCGGGGTCGGATGCTGTCGCAGCCACAACGATTGAATACTCAAGCGCGCCGGACTCTTCGAGTTTCTTAACCAGCTGCGCAACTGTTGAACGCTTTTGGCCGATCGCCACGTAAACGCAGTACAGCTTGTCATATTCTTTAGTTGCAGCGTCGTTGTACGACTTCTGGTTCAGGATCGTATCCAGCGCCACAGCAGTTTTACCTGTCTGACGGTCACCAATGATCAGCTCGCGCTGGCCACGGCCAATCGGGATCATCGCATCAACGGACTTCAGGCCAGTGGCCATCGGCTCGTGAACGGATTTACGTGGGATAATGCCAGGGGCTTTGCCGTCAGCAACCGCACGCTTTTTCGCGTTGATCGGGCCTTTGCCGTCAATCGGGTTACCCAGACCGTCAACAACGCGACCAAGCAGTTCGTCACCAACAGGCACGTCCACGATGGAATTCGTGCGCTTTACGGTGTCGCCTTCTTTGATGTCACGGTCTGAACCGAAAATAACGATACCGACGTTGTCAGTTTCGAGGTTCAAAGCCATTCCGCGGATACCACCGGGGAATTCGACCATCTCACCGGCTTGTACGTTATCTAGGCCGTAAACGCGGGCAATACCGTCACCTACGCTAAGTACGCGGCCAATTTCGGCCACTTCGGCTTCTTGGCCAAAGTTTTTGATCTGGTCCTTTAGGATCGCAGAGATTTCAGACGCTTGGATCGCCATTTATCCGACCTCTTTCATTGTGTTCTGGAGTGCGTTGAGCTTGGAGGCAATCGACGTGTCGATCATCTTAGAGCCCACTTTTACGATAAGACCGCCGATAATGCTTTCATCGACGGTTTCTTTGATGGTAACAGATTTGCCCGCTTGGGACTTGAGTGTTTGCGCCAACTTTTCAGTCTGCGCCTTCGTGAGCTTCTTTGCAGAAGTCACTTCGGCTGTGACTTCGCCACGCGCATCCGCCAGCATATCTTGCAAGACGGCAATAAGTTGCGGCATCACAAACAAGCGGCGCTTTGCGGCCAAAAGCGCCAGCACATTGCTTGTGGTGTCAGAGAGTTTCATTTTCTTCGCGACAGCAGCGATCGCAGCTGCCTGATCATCACGGCTATAAAGCGGTGAATTCAGCAATGTGCGCAGATCTTCGCTTTCAGCCATTGCCGCTTCCAAAGCAGCGACATCTGATTCGAGCGCCTTGATGGCCTTGCCTTCAGTGGCGAGGTCAAACACAGCGGTTGCATAGCGCTTGGCGATGCCTGTCGAAATACCAGCAGTTTCGGACACGTGTAGCCTTCCGATATCTTGGGCCCAGTCTCATTGATACCCGAAGATCGGGCAAAACAAGAGGGCAATTTGGTTGGCCCCCGCTTATGCGAGAGCAGCAAAATCTTGCGCGATGTAACAGAGGCCCGTTGGCGTCGCAAGCACCCAGCGACAAGTTTCCGCCCCTTATCGTCGCATATGGGGTCGTCGGCCCCCTTGGCCAGCTTTTCCGCCGCAAAAGTTGGCGATCTTTCAGGAGTTTTGGCTTGCATGGCAAAAAAGGCGCATGACCAATCTGGTCAAACGCCTCCGTTTCGAGTGTCTTCACTGTCAGTCGATGCTAACGCGGCGGCAAAAACTGTCGTTTTAGCATGCGAGGCTAGAATCGCGTCAGGACGCCGCAGCGATCGACGCAATTGTTTGCCACCCCCCACCCGTCCTGACTTTGAGGTCAGCGTCATCTTTACACCACGCCGTCCAACCTTCTTGCGGGGCAACAAAAAGCCAACCACCGCCGCGCCAAGATGCAATCATCCCGTCCTTGCCAGCCCAAGCACCCGTCGCAGGTGCGCCTAGCGCCCAAGATTGACCGTCGATCGGCGATGAAGCCGGAACAGTGGCCGCCACTCCTTCAAGCGTCAGCTGCACAATCATATCCAGCAACTCGATTGCTTCGTTATGCGTGACGTGCTTTTGCGCCTGCGCCGGCATGATGAATGGTAAAGACAGGTTCGGAGTTTCATTTGACATGTGCGTTGCAACCTTCCGGAAAGGGGTTAAATCGCGCCAACCTTCGCATTCATAGCTGAATGAACCCTTGCAGCACCGTGCGCACTGATCTGGCCGTTGAACCGCGCCGACAGACTGCCTAGTCTCCAACGGAATTAATGGAGACAACTATATGCGCGTTTTGGTCACCGGTGGTGCGGGATACATTGGCAGTCACACACTGCTGGAACTGATGGCGCAGGGCCATGTGGTCTGCGTGCTCGACAATTATGCGAACGCGACCCCCACAGTCCTGAACCGCGTGCGTGCCCTTTCTAACGGCCAAATCACCGATTTCGTCGGTGACGTACGTGATGCCAAAAAACTGGACGAAGTGATGGCAGCATTCGCCCCAGAGGCCGTGATCCATTTTGCGGGCCTCAAGGCCGTTGGTGAAAGCGCGCAAAAACCGCTCTATTACTATGATGTAAACATCACAGGTACGCTGACGCTGCTACACGCAATGGAGCGCGCTGGCTGCAAGCGCATCATCTTTTCGTCCTCTGCCACCGTTTATGGGGAACCGCAGTATTTGCCCTATGATGAAGCCCACCCAACAAATCCCATGTCGGTCTATGGCCGCACAAAGCTGATGGCAGAGCAGATTTTGACGGATTGGGTCGCGGCGCACGCAGACCGCACGGCCGTGCTGCTGCGGTATTTTAATCCGGTCGGCGCGCATCCCTCGGCTGACCTTGGCGAAGACCCGCGCGATATTCCAAACAACCTGATGCCATTTATTGCCCAAGTTGCCATCGGCAAACGGGACGTGCTCGAGGTGTTTGGCGATGATTATGACACGCCTGATGGCACAGGATTACGCGACTATATCCACGTCGTTGATCTGGCGCGGGCACATGTCGCGGCTCTTGGCTATGCCGCTGTGCACAATGGCGCACGGCCCTTCAACATTGGCACAGGACAGAACTACAGCGTGCGCGATATGGTTGCAGCGTTCGAGATCGCGTCAGGGCGCAATATTCCCACCAAGCAAAGCCCGCGTCGGGCAGGTGATGTGGCAGCAATGCAAGCTGATGCAAGCCGTGCCAACGCAGAACTGGGCTGGCACGCAACGCATGGCTTAGACGACATGGCTGCAAGCACATGGGCGTGGCAATCCAAAAACCGCAATGGGTACGATACTGACTAGGGTGATCTGTTTGGTCGCATCGCCATGAGTTGTATCGAATTTTAAGCAGTTTCTGTGGGCTGAAAAAACCGCACAGCGACCATCAAATCGCAATGCCGCCCGTTATTTGGAACAACAGTTAGGGAGAGGCATGAGACAAGCCAAAACCCGTGCGCCGCGCACCTAATCCTTCGCGCTTCGATTTGCACAATATCCGCTGTATCCCAAGACGATGCGGGCACGACCTGATCTTCTAACACTCCGGCAAACATGGGAAAAACCGCAATGGGTGCCAGCGCAAAACCCTAGACTGGATCAGATAACATTCCGCGCAAGCACCAGGTTTTGAGCTACGCCTGCAGTGCTCTTGCGATGTCATCACGACCAGTTAAAGATTTCTGATTCCAGGGCTTCGAGCGAGGCTCGTTCAAACTCAAAGTGCTTTTGAGGTAATTGTATCGTTTTGTTGAATCAATTGCGCGCCAAGCTCCACTTTGGTGACTTGCATGGTTCACGTACCAATCCCCCGAGGGTGCCAAAATACCCTGATATTTTGACGACCATTGGTTCCGGGGGGGGGCTTTTATGTCAACACTCAACTTTACCGGCTTCGCCGTGTCCGGCGATAGCGTCGGCCATTCGCGCATTACCGACTTGGCGCTGGTCATGGTCGGCGGATCAACGCATCTGTATAGCACGACACGCTATGACGGGGTTCTTCAACATTGGGACATTCGATCTAGCGAGATTGAACTTGGGGATAACCGCGCCTTTGAGGGCCCATTGCAGGCTGGCGCAGTAAGCGGGTTGGCCACGATTTCTTTGGGGTCTTCAACAGGCATTCTAACAGGCGGCGCACAAAACGGGGATCTACAACTGGTTAGTTTGGGCGGAACGGGGGCGTTCACAGCAGCAAGTGCGCTTACGACGCTTCCCCCCACGTTTCATGGATTTCAACACGCGAGCACGATCGCGTTGCCCGATGGCACACAAGCCGTCTTTGGTGCGCTCGCTGGCGCCATTGGTATTGGTCGCATGCGGTTCACTGACGAAGGTGCTTTGATTGGTCATACTGTCCTACAAGACCCAACGGCAAATACTGCGTCGCAAATTACCGGCACCACCTACGTCACGATAGCAGGACAGGTATTTCTGCTAAGCATCAGTGCCAACCAGAACGGCCTGACCAGTCGCAGCGTCACCGCTGATGGCACGCTAACAAACGTGCAATCAATTGGGACTAGTGACGGCCTTTGGATCGATGCGCCAACAGCCATTGCGACCGCCTTTATCGGTGGGAAAACCTACGCGATTGTGGCCAGCGCCAACACCGACAGCCTAAGCGTCGTGGAAATCGCGCCCGACGGCAGCATGGCCGTGCGCGACCATTTGATGGACAGCCGCGAAACACGCTTTGGAGGGGTGACCGCGCTGGAAATCGTTGAAAGCGACGGCAAGACATATGTTATCGCAGGTGGGGCGGACGATGGTTTGTCGGTGCTAATGTTACTCGATGGCGGCTTGTTGGTGCACCGCGCAAGCATCGAGGATACGGTTGACTACACACTTGATAACGTGAGCGCATTGGCCGCAATCCGGCGTGCCTCAGGTCTGGATATCTTTGTGGCAAGCAGTTCAGAGGCAGGCATTTCACAGCTACACTATGAGACTGGCTTTGCCGGAATCACAGCGACTGCCGTCTTTGCGGGCGGTGCTTTAACTGGCACAGCGGGCAGCGATATTTTACAAGGTCATAACGGCGCAGATGTCATCAACGCCGGTGCTGGCGCAGACATACTACGCGACGGTGCGGGTGGTGATATCATGTCGGGAGGTGCTGGCGCAGATTTGTTTATTCTCACTGCCGATGGCAAAGCCGATACAATCACGGACTTCATAGTTGGAGAGGACAAGCTTGATTTGTCGCTTTGGCCAATGCTGCGCGATATTAGCCAGCTCTCTATTTCAATTCGTCCTGACGGAATGCAAATCGTATATGGACCAGAAACCCTGATCGTCCAAAGCGCAGATGGTGGTGCAATCGACTATCGCAGCCTGCAAACCTCGGACTTGATTGGTGGGTCACGTCTTTCGTCGATCATCGTGCCTGGCTACCCTGGTCCTGCAAAACCAACACCCGATAGCAACCCATTACCCGACCCCGCTGCGGATCAAGGCGGGCCGAACAATACGCTGACACCTTTGCAGATGATTGCCGTCAATAACATTGACGCCTTGCGTAATGCGCTTGGTGATCAAGGCTCGGCCATAGACGGCTTGGTTATCAACGGAATGAATCAACCTGAAAGCTTCACCTGCAGTACCGGATTCGATCTGATTTTTTCAGGTGGCGGCAGCGACAGCGTTATGGGTGGCAGTGGCGACGATATTCTTTTTGGTCGCGCTGGCGATGACTTCCTTTCAGGCGAAGCCGGTGCCGACACGCTAAAAGGCGGCGCAGGTAACGATATTCTGTCAGGCGGCGATGGCCAAGACCACTTGAATGGCGGCGCAGGCGACGACCAGCTTTCAGGTGGTTTTGGGGATGACACCCTGATTGGTGGCGCGGGCGCGGACACGTTTATTTTCAATGGTGGCCGCGACACAATCCGCGACTTCACATCGGGCGAA
>NZ_JAFMHR010000110.1 GCF_017854415.1 Yoonia sp.
CCCAAAGTCCGGCACACATGAACCGAAGACAAACCGACAAAATCGCCAAGAATGCGCTGGTTCATGGGAATGTGATATTTTCCGTCACGGGCCTGACCAAGGGCCTCTAGGCGGACGTTCAACTCCAGCAAAGCATAGGCCATGCGCATCGCCGCGCGCCCGCGCCCCAACCGCAACATCCGTTCAGCCATCCGCGACCGTGACGCCGCGCGAATGGCCTTGGATATCCGGTCAAGATCCGGTCGCTGCAGCTTGATCGCGTCCCAAGCGGCCACCGGAACAAGTGCGACGCTGGCTTGCGACACAGCTTCGATCGTTACAGAAGACACCGGTCCTCCGGCCTCGATGATCTCGCCTTGCAGCGCCAAATCAACGATCTGGCTTTCACCATCCGGCAGTGACTTTGATAACGAAAGCCAGCCGCCAAGCACACATGTAACCGAATTTGTCTTGTCACCTTCGATGATGATTGGCTGACCGGGCTTTATGTTGCGACAGTGTAGTTTAAGGGTCTTTTCAAGCTGATCTGACGCCCCTTGATGAGCCGTTACAGAGTATTCAACCCGTGCCCCAAAGATATGACCGACTGCTTGCGACATGTGCGCCCCCCTCATTTCCGAGTTCAAGAAGATCAGGTCGCAAAGCGTACATAAGACTGTCGGCCCGATTCGACTCTTAGTCTTGCAGCACGGTAAAAACTCGAATTGATAAAACGCAATTGAACGATGGGTCTTTGCCCGTTGTTAAAGCCGCTGAAGCGTCGGGGTGGCATGGTGATTTCCAGACACAACAATTGCCCAACGAGGCGACCATGCATCCGATTGCACCCAACCAAAACAGCAAGAAATCGCTGCACTCAAGAACCACTGTTGGCGGAGCTAAAGCACCCCACACTGTCTTGCACAGCGTTTCGGATTGGGTTGACCTATGTGCGCATTGTGCAAAATTTCACAATTTCTCTGAACACCCTAGCGACGTGAATATCTTGCCGTTCAATAGCAGTCAAAAATCATAAGTCTAAACGCAAGATGCGCCGCCATTCGCGGCGCACCGTGCCGGGACCGTGGCGCTGGTTTTATCATCTTTTGCCATTTCGATATCTCCTTTGCTGCGTTTTTTTGATCCAAATGTCGGCACAAAAAATGATCGCAAGCCCAGAGTGTCGCCGCATCAACAGTGGTAAATGCCCCATAAAGGACACCACGCAGCAAGCGCCTAGTAAAACCCGACGGCGCGGACGGACAGATCGGCATCGTGATCACGCCCAAAGGCCACAATTGCAAGGCTGCGCACCGCTTTGGAAACCGGCGTTTCGCGCAAGAACCCGCCAGACGCGACGAAGGTTTCAAACGGAATGCGGACCTCTTGCCAGTCCTGCGTCACCTCGAAAGGTGCTTGATAATACTGCCAAGGCAGGAGCGTTCCCGACGTGCGAAGATGCACAAAATATGTCTGATCATTGCCGCGCACATTCAAGATCACACCGCGTGTGTCAGCAGGCAAGGCTTCGTCCAGTTTCGTGCGCGCCTGAATAAAGCCGCCACGGTTGGCTGTGCTGACCTTGCCGGTCAGACGCAACACGGGCTGGCCTGCGACCTGCTCGAAACTGGCCCTGCCTTGCGAAACACCGCCCATGACCTGATCGCTGAAATAATCCCAGCGCGATTGATCAGATAATGAAAACTGGGTCATTGCGTCCTCGGCATTTGCAAACACAGGGAACATTAACACAATCGGCAGCAACAGTTTGCGGAGTTGGGTCAACAGCATGTGTCGTCCTTGCTTTGGTTTTGTCAGATAAGAGCTATTTGGTGACTTGGTACGGCCCATTTCAACCCTAGACCGAAGCAATAGAGCCATATCAAGGATAGTTGATGCACCTCTCAATCGCGCGGTTGCGGTGGGTCAGGGTGACATCAACCTGCACCTTAGACGCACGGGTGCGAAACTCATCTATCAGTGCTTCGACCAGTCGCAAAAAGCAGGCATTGCGGCGTTCCGCCTGCCCCATCCCGCTCAATGATATCGCGGGCGTCAAAAGGCTAAAGTGGCACCGCGCAGCCAGACAAAGTCGCTGTGCCGTGTGCAGACATTCGTGTGTATCCAGACAGTCCCAGAACGCTTCGGTTTGGGGGCTTCCAAAGGTCAGCAACACCTGCGAGCCTGCATCAACCAACACAGTTTCGAACAAAACCCTGCCAGAGGTTTCCTCAAAGATCACCACATCGATACCATCATCAAACCCAAGGTCGGTCATTTCGACAGCCAAGCGCGATTGCCTTGCGATCGGGGCGCTCTGTGCACGAAAAAACCCGTGTTCGGTAAAATTAAACTGCATCGACCGTCTCCGCATACGGGGCAAACCAACGATGGTTCGCCGACCGCTTGAATATAGGTTAGCTACAGGTGTTGCGATTGATATTTCGCAAAAAGCCAAGTCGGAATGTCAGGGTTTTTCGTCCAAGAGGGCGCGCAGACCCTTTGACAAAGTGTCGATATTATAAGGTTTGCGCAGCACGGGATACGGCGCATCCTTTGCTTTGGGGGCAAATCCTGTTGCCAGAATAACCTTCAGCGACGGGTAAAGCACGCTTACGTTATCAGCCAGTTCAAGTCCGTCCATTCCCCCAGGCATGACGATATCGGACAGCATCAGGGCGACATCATCGCGCACTTCCAACTGTTCCAATGCCGCAGCGCCGCTTTCGGCCTCAACCACCACATAACCAAGGTGTTCAAGGCGCTTGCGGGTTAGATTGCGCACTTTCCGGTCATCTTCGACAAGCAAAACAACTTCGCCGATAGGACTTGTAGGTGTCGCAGTGGCGGCTTGTGACATGGGCGGTGTAGCTTTTTCAATCGCGATTGCTGGCAAATAAAGCTTTACGACTGTGCCTTCGCCAACCGCACTGTCCAGCGTGACATCGCCGCCGCTTTCGCGGGCCCAGCGGTACATCATCGGAAGGCCCAAACCTGTCCCGCGACCTACTTCTTTGGTTGTGAAAAACGGCTCGAAGACGCGGTCTAGTACCTCGGAAGACATCCCTATGCCTTCGTCGCGCACCGAAATGGCAACGTAGTGGCCAGGTACAAGTCTGGCTTTGTCTTCAAGGGTTTGCCCTTTCTCAAGCACCATGTTTTGCGCGGTAATCACGAGTTTTCCACCGTCAGGCATCGCATCGCGCGCATTGATCGAGAGATTCAGCATTGCATTCTGGATCTGGCTTTCGTCAGCCATCACCCGCTTAAGATCATCGTCCAAGTCAGTCGTGAGCGTGATTTGCCCACCCAATGTGCGTTGCAGCAGCGGCGAGAGGTCGTCGATAACGCGCGCCAAATTCAGAGGTTCAGGGGCTAGCGTCTGCTTCTTTGAAAACAGCAATAATTTTGCAACCAGTGCCGCGCCAATATTTGCGGCCTCCAGTGCCTCGTCCAAAATCGCATCGCGGTCGGGGCTGTCGGGGAGCATTTCTACAAGTTCAAGATTGCCGATCACGACCGTAAGCAGGTTGTTGAAATCATGCGCAATGCCACCCGTAAACTGGCCCACTGCCTCCAATTTCTGGGCTTGTTCCAGCTGTTTTCGGCTTTCCCGTTCAGCAGTCAAATCGCGAATAACCCCCAGAAACTGGCGACTAGCGCCCATCTCTAATTCGGATACTGTCAAATGGACTGGTACAGTTGCACCAGATTTGTGGCGGGCATCCAATGCACGGCCTTTGCCGATGATCCTTTTTTCTCCGGTTTCAAGGAAAGTAGCCATGCAATTATTGTGGCTTTCCCGGCCTGTTTCAGGGATCAACATATTCACCTTGCGACCCACGACCTCGGATTGGGTATAGCCCAGAATTTCCGCCGAAGACGGGCTGTAACTGGTCACGATACCCTTTGCATCCGTGGTGATAATCGCTTCTGGCACCGCGTTCAAAATGGCCTTTAGCCACGCCTCGCGGTCAAGCAGTGCCTGTCGCGCTTGCTTTTGCTCTGTGACGTTGTCCAAGGCCACGAGGATCAAGTCACCTTCTGTATGGTCATTGGCCAATTTTCGAACATCCAGAACCAAATCTGTACGGCCTTTGCCCGCGACGTCAATCTGCAGGCTGAACGCCTCGAAAGGCCGATCATCGGGCAGGACGCGCTCAAGATTGCGGCGCAGTTCAGGGATATCCCATTGACCTTTGGACAAAGAAAACAGGCTTTTGCCGACGACAGTACTGTCTGACGTGTTGAAAAGTTGGTGAAAGGAGCGATTGGCCCAGACCAATTCCAGATCAGCGTTCAGCGCCAGCAAAGGAGCGCGTACTGTATTGACAATATTTTCGGCGAAACGCTGCGCCATAAGGGTCCTGTCCTGCAAATCCTTAAGGTCGGACACATCGGAATAAGTGACCACGACACCGTTTATTTTATCATCTTGCGTGCGGTAGGGCAGGATTTGGCGGTTGTACCATTTGCCGTTTTGTGCGCGCACCTCGACCAAAACTGGCACAAGTGTTTCTTGCACCTGCGCGATGTCACCAAACAAGGCAGCGTCGTCGATCTTGCTGGTGATATCACTGATCGGGCGCCCGATATCTGCGCTAATCAGGTTGAATAATGCGCGTGTTGTGGGCGTAAAGCGCATGATCTGTCGTTCGCGGTTCAAGAACAGCGTGGCGACCCCGGAACTGGCCAGCAAATTGTTCAGATCATCCGACAGGTGCCGCTCTGCATCGATCTTTTGCTGAAGTTGCGTGTTCAGCGTAGTTAGTTCCTCGTTCAGCGATTGCAGCTCTTCCTTCGAGGTTTCCAATTCTTCATTCGTCGACTGGAACTCTTCGTTCATCGACATGGCTTCTTCGTTGCTGGCCTTCAATTCTTCGGTCGAGCGTTCGTAGTCGCGGATCGTGTTGCGCAGATCGGTGCGAGTTTTTTCCAGCTCTTGTTCCAGCAGGTTATTTGCGGCGTAATCACCAGCATGCTCGGTCGTCGTTTGGGCAGGCGGCACTTGGTCCTGAAAGGTCACAAGGTACATCCGCGTGCTATCAATCAAAACCGGATGGGCCTGTATTTCGACGGTCACGCTGACGCCATCGCGCTTGACCGTAGCCATGCGGCTAGCGACTTCACCCGTTTCACGCGCAGCGCGCAGCACAGATGATATGCGCGTACGCAACCCGTCGCGCGCCATCGCTAGCAAATCACGGCTGGATTCGCCTGACGGCACTTTGATATATTTGTCCGTGCGCCCGTCCAAATAAAGGGTTTCGCCAGTATCATCCACCAAGACAGCGGCGGGGCTATAGTGTTCGGTCAGTATTTTTTGACTTGCCTCTGCCAGCCGCACCCCGTTGGGCAGGCTTTGTTTGAACAACCGAGGAGTGATACCACTGTGCATCTGGCGATCGGCTATGCCCGAGATAGGCAGATGATGCGCGCGTGACGGGCCGACACGTTTGAAAACGCGGCATTGTTTGGACAACGGTTGAAACAGCGTGTTGCTCTCGCCCACAGTTTCCGACATGCCCAAAAACAGCACACCGCCATCGTTTAGCGCAAAGTGGAACAGCTCCAACACGCGGTCCTGTGCTTCGGGGGTGAGGTAAATCAACAGATTGCGACACGAAATCATGTCCAGTTTGGAAAATGGCGCATCCGACAGCAGGTTCTGATTGGCAAAGACGACCGTATCGCGCAACTCTGGCGTCACGCGGTAGCTGTGATCTTCTTTGATGAAAAACCGGTCCAGACGCTGTTGCGACACGTTTGCCTCGATGGAATCGGGATAGATGCCGGTACGCGCAGCAGCCAAGGCGTAGTCATCGACATCAGATGCGAAAATCTGGATTTTTATGTCTTTGCGCAGCTCCGAGATACGTTCGATCAGCAGCATGGCGATTGAATAGGCTTCTTCGCCCGTCGCACAGCCCGGCACCCAGATCCGAACAGCCTGTCCTGCCGCGTGTGATGCGATTAAATCCGGGACAACCGATTTTTCGAGCCAAGCATAGGCTTGCGGGTCACGAAAGAACGATGTGACGCTGATCAGCAAATCACGGCACAAGGCTTCGGCCTCGTCCGGCGAGTCCATTAGTAGGGCATGATAATCCACCGAGTCTTGCAAATGCCGTAGCACCATGCGCCTTTCGATCCGGCGCAAAAGCGTGCCTTCTTTATAGAGGTCAAAGTTGATCGGAGAATGCGCTTTGAGGGTCGCGACTATCCCTGACAAGGACGGACGGGCGTTTTCACCAAATGCGGCCTCGGGCTTCGATGATTTGACAAAGGCGTGATTGGCAAAGCCGGATATGATCGTCGGCATCTGCGCGATTGGGACGATATGATCGGCGTGCCCTGTCGCGATCGCGCTACGCGGCATACCGCCCTGCTGGGCCTGCGCTGGGTCCTGCACCAGAACGATACCGCCCTGCACCTTGATCTCGGCGATGCCAGCGGACCCATCGGTACCTGTCCCGCTCAGGATTACGGCAACTGCATTGCGTCCCTGATCTTGGGCTAGCGACGTCAGGAACCTGTTGATCGGCAGGCGTGTCCCGCGTTTGTCCGTCGGTTCTGACAGGCGCAGCACGCCTTTTTCAATCTCCATGTAGCGATTTGGCGGGATGACATACACATGATCGCAAGCAACGACCATGCCGTCTTCGGCCATATGCACCGGCATTTTCGTTTGTCGGCCCAACAGTTCCGCCATCAAGCTTTTGTGCGTCGGGTCTACATGGTGCACGAGGACATAGGCCATGCCGCTATCAGGCGCGGTCGCCTTTAAAAAAGCCGTGAACGCCTCTAGGCCTCCGGCCGACGCACCCAAGCCCACAATGGGAAAGGGTTTCGCTTTTACCTTGGCCGTTGTTTTGCGCGTGCCTGACTTTGTTGCTGGCGTTTTCTTTCCGGTCATCTGTGATCCTCGCCGCTCTTGTGGTTCCAGCATACCAGTAAGTGCGGCTTTGGCGACCCTGTAAAGGTACACGCGCTACGCTTGATTTTTGTCAAAATACGCAGAGCCATCAGGCGCTAAAATGTGATGGTAAGTGTCCCAAACAGGAGAGCCCACATGTCCGCCACAGGATTGGAAGTTCTAGATCGCACATGGCATAAAACGCACGAATGGGTGAACGATCTAAGGGATCGGCTAGGCTGGAGTAGCGATCGCGATGCATTGCGTTTGTTGCGCGCAACACTGCACCAAATCCGTGATCGGGTGCATGTGAATGAGACGGCACAGCTTTCGGCGCAGCTTCCTATCATGATCCGGGGTATGTTCTTTGAAGGGTGGCAGCCGCATCTGGTGCCTTTGCGTGGGCACCGTGCAAGCGATTTCATCACAGCGATCGAACACCATGTCGGCGATATGATGGAATTTCGTGGCCAACAGGACATCATAACTGTCCTCAAACTTCTCAATGCCCGCATTTCACCGGGACAGATCAACGACATTCGCGGGAACTTGCCTGAAGACATCCGCGCTTTGTGGCCAGAACCATAAGGCGCTGCGCTTCCATAGCAGCGCACCCAACACCCG
This sequence comes from Yoonia sp., assembly GCF_017854415.1. Taxonomy (GTDB): domain Bacteria; phylum Pseudomonadota; class Alphaproteobacteria; order Rhodobacterales; family Rhodobacteraceae; genus Yoonia. The sequence continues at coordinate 7,520 of NZ_JAFMHR010000110.1, forward strand.
GCCGCCATCCAACGGGAAGGCGGGCCCCAGATTGAACAGCGCCAGATAAACAAGGATCGCGATCAGCGCCTCTAGCAGGCCAAAGGCTGCCATCATCAACGCCGCGATCAAGAGCCAGCTTGGGTCGATCTTTACATCAAAGCCCCGCAGCGACACCTGTCTGAACGATCTGGAAAGCACTGCGCACTTCTTGGAAAAGCATGCCCTAGGGTACGGCTTCGAGACACTGATAAATTAACAAATCTCAAAAACAGAATGCGGAACAGATGAGTCTGCAGTCTATTTGACTTGTGCCAAAAATCTCCCTTACCGAGATGATCCCGTGCGATATGCTGCGACAATTGCTTGCCTGATTTCGTCCGGTTGCGTATCCACAGCCCCCACCAAGCCGCGTAACTCGCGGCGTAATCCGTGGATCTGATCTAGTAACGACAGGACGACCGGAACCGCATCATCGGGCAGCGACATATCCTCGCGAAGATCACATACAAGCCGGATACGCGCCACATCCAGATCATCAAAGACCGGCCCACCGTCACTATTGGCGGGCCTGACCCACCCCATTTCGACCCATAGCCTCAGTTCTTTCAGGTGCAGGCGGCGCACGGTGGCGACGACATCGCGTTCATCCAGCATCACAAATCCTTCCAAAGTTTGGCGCGCGGATCGGCGGTGACATGATCGCGCCAACGCTGGGCGATCGCTTCCATTTCCGCATCAGGTTTTGGTGGTGTCACAATCTTAAGCCGGACATACTGATCACCCGCCGTCCCCTTGGCTGGCTTAACGCCCCTGCCCTTCAGCCGCAGTCGTTGCCCGGTCGACGCGCCTTTGGGAATGGTCATCGACACCTTTCCAGATAACGTCGGTACATCAATTTTCGCGCCCAATACCGCCTCGTCAAAGCCGATCGGCAGATCAACCTCGACGTCATTTCCATCGCGGGTAAAAACCGGATGCGCAGCCACCGCGATCTCGACCAAGGCGTCACCTGCAGGCCCGCCACCGACCCCCGGCTGGCCTTTGCCCCGCAACCGCAAGGTCTGGCCGTCGCGCACACCCGCAGGAATGGTCAGATCAATTGTCGTCCCGTCTGGCAAAGGCACAGCGCGTTTGCCCCCTACAGCCGCGTCCATAAAGCTGACCTGCAAATGATAACGCGTATCACCACCACGCGCGGCAAACCCCTGCGAGCGGCCTGTTCTAGCTTGCGCACGCGCCCCAAACAGATCAGAAAAAACACCCGACAGATCTTCAAAATCGCCATACCCCGCAGATGAATCGTAACGCCCTTGCGGGTCCGCTGCGGCATGTTCACGATAGTACTGCCTTTGCGGGCGTTCCTGCCCGCTGGCGTCAATCTCGCCTGCATCAAAGCGTTTGCGCGTTTCCGCATCACCCACAATATCATTGGCCGCCGTTACGGCCTGAAACTGGGCTTGCTTGACCTTGTCGCCGGGGTGCAAATCAGGATGCAGGGATTTCGCTAGTTTGCGATAAGCCTTTTTAATCTCGGCCTGAGAGGCACCTTTGGCGACGCCAAGAACCTTGTATGGATCATCAGTCATTCATTGCGACCTTCGGTGTTGCGTGCGCCGCGCCGCACAGACCTTGGGCGGAATGCGGGTTCAAGCATTGTTTCGTTTTCCTGCAGACGGCTAGCAGCTTTATCAATAATATCGCGATGATCAGGCAGGAATTCCAGTGCCTGAACGAAAACTTCACGAAAGACCGTGCGCAGAGTATCAGCATCCGTCTTGTCGATGCATGCAATTTTAGCAAAGGTCATGGATGATCTCCAGTTGTGGCGAGCCCCAGCAAAAATTTGTGGGCCGCTCTTCAAGAACCGTAGCAACAGCGACAGGCTCGCGTAGAAGTCCAAGAGACCCGCGCGCTGCAGATAGCTGTTGAGGGTGATGTTGGCGGCACTTTCCAGTCCGTTGTGGCGCAGATCGACCATCAGAAACGCCAAATCATAATGCACACCACGCTTGATCTTGTCGGCGGTCGACCCGCTTGGAAATACGACAGCGCTATGCGTACGAATAATTCCGACTGGGACATGGACCGGCAGGTTCCTTTCGTCTGAAAGGAATGAAATCACCTCTGCTTGGGATTGCTCGTTCATTCAAATGCCCTGTCCTTAAGCGTATTTCGCAGGGGTTGTCCCGCAATGCACCATACGTACCGCCGTCGACGCTAAACGACTTTTGCACCCCTGTTGTTGACGGATGTTAATGAGCGCATGGCAATGAATGGTGAATTCTCAATATTGACGCGACCGCCACTTAAACGGTTCGCAAGGTCACTGAAAAACACATTAAAAAACAAAGCAACGGATGCCGACTATGAAAACGAGATACGCGCCGAACTCGCAGCACTCCTAAAATCTTTGGGCGAGTATAGCAAAGCGCGGACAGATAGTCTGCAAGGCAGCGCCGCCGATTTCACCGAAGAAACGCTGGATGATTTGCGCCGCAAGGCCATAAGGTCTGGCCAGAAGGTGCCGCGCTTCGCATAGAACATAGAGTCCAATGCTTGCGAGCATCCGTTGCTGCCCTGCAGGCAAAATTTGTAAAACGGGGGCCGGTTCCCGCAGCACCTTCCAGACACGCTTTCAAACCGTCATTCTTGTTCTTATGATCTGCCAGTAAACCCAGCAGGAAGACCAACCACATGTCCTTACCTCAAATCCTGCTTTTCGCTGTTCTTGCGGCCATGATGGGGCTG
>NZ_JAFMHR010000111.1 GCF_017854415.1 Yoonia sp.
AGAGCTGACAAGCGACGGGGATCGACCCACCCCAACTGCACAGCCGGCATTCATGCGTCGTGGCCTTGAAAAGCTTGAAGCATTTCAAGACGAAATCGTAGATTTGGAAGCCACGCTTGCTGATGTAGTAAAACTTGGTGGGCTTGATGCCGAGAAGAAATCAGCGAAACTAATCAAACAGTTACGTGCGTTTGAACCAAGCGTTACAATGATCGGTCAAGTCAAAGCAGGCAAAACGTCGCTGGTCAACGCGATGGTCGGCCGCCCTGATTTGTTGCCTGCTGACGTCAACCCATGGACCTCTGTCGTGACGTCGTTGCACCTCAACACACCCCTTCCGCCCGACGCGCCGACTGCGGCATTCCAGTTCTTTAGCAAAGGCGAATGGGACCATCTCATTGAAAACGGTGGCCGAATCGGCGAATTAGCCGCGCGCGCCGGTGCTGACGAAGAATTAGAAAAAGTTCGGACCCAGATCATTGCGATGCGCGATAAGACCAAGCAACGCTTGGGTCGCAAATTCGAGTTACTGCTTGGTCAAAAACATAGCTACGCCCAACTCAACGATGATTTGATCCAGCGCTATGTCTGTATGGGCGATGATTTTGACGACCTTGGTCAAGCTGACCAGCAGGGGCGCTTTGCCGATATCACAAAATCGGCGGATTTGTATTTGAATACAAAAGCACTGCCGATCCCGCTTTGCATTCGCGATACCCCAGGCGTGAATGATACCTTCATGATGCGCGAACAGATCACCATCAATGCGCTGCGCGACAGCCGCATTTGTGTTGTTGTCCTGTCAGCACATCAGGCGCTAAGCGCTATGGATATGGGCCTGATCCGCCTGATTTCGAATGTGAAAGCCCGTGAGGTTTTGATCTTCGTGAACCGCATTGACGAACTGTCCAATCCCGCAGAGCAAGTGCCGGAAATCCGTGACAGCATCATGCAGACCTTGGCTGACAACAATGGCCCCGAAAATCCACAGGTCATATTTGGCAGTGCATATTGGGCCAATATTGCGCTTAAGAATGATCTCGATGACATCATCTCTGACAGTGCAGATGCCCTTTATAACTGGGCAGAAGCCTCGCTTAGCGCTGAAACCGTCGACATGGATACGCATGAATTGGTGTGGCAACTTTCCGGCATGCCGCAGCTTTATTCAGCCTTGTCAGAGCGTATCGTCGAAGGATCAGGCGCGGAAATCCTTTCGGCTTCGCGCAAAAAGGCGCTGAACCTTGTCAGTGGTGTACGTGCCTCTAACGCTGTTGTTTCGATGCGTTTGGACGGCGACACGGTGTCGGTCATGATGGCCGATGAGCTAGAAAAGCACCTTGATAAGCTGCAAAAAGACAACATGAAGCTTCTTAGCGACCGCATGGACGCGGTGTTCCAACAGTTTAGCGCGCGGGTCGATCAATCGCACAAACGCTTCCTTGACCGCGCCCTTGAATCATTGCTGCAGCATCTTGAGACCAAAGGCGAAGAAGAGGTTTGGCAATATAGCCCTGACGGCCTGCGCATGTTGTTGCGAACCAGCTATCAAGTCATGCGCCGCAACGTCGCCTCGACCTGCGAAGAAGTTTATGCATCTGCCGCCCAAGACCTCGCAGAAATTTGCCGGTCGGCTTTTGGTGTGGCTGTCGAGAACTTCACGATCACGCCACCGACGCCGCCAGATGTTCCTGCGCCCGTCTCCTTGGGGCAAACTATCGCGTTGGATTTGCAGACGTCTTGGTGGAAAGGCTGGTGGAAACGCCGCAAGGGCTACCGTGCTTTTGCAAGCGGCTTTTATGACCTGATCGAGGCGGAAACCAAGCCCATCGTCGAAGAACTCAAAATGCGTCAGGCAAATGATATCCGCGAAAGCGCGGAGCGCGAGTTGCACAGCTTTTTGTCTGAACAGCGCGGACTGTTGAGCGACATCAGCAATAAGTCAGAGCTTGATATCGAAGATCTCGAGGATGTATTCGGCATCAAAGCCCAGCAGGAACGTGAAGAATTGTTCGAGTTCATCTTCGAAGAACTCCGCGATGATACAATTGCGATAGGTAAAGCTTAATGTCCGACCAAGCCCCCACCCGCAAACCTCGTATCGCCCTGATGGGTGAATTCAGCGCTGGCAAAAGCACGTTGTCAAACCTGTTGATGGGCGTGCGACCGCTCCCTGAAAAAGTAACCGCTACACGGCTGTCCCCGGTGTGGATCACATTCGGCACCGACGCGCCCTACCGTGTAGACGTCGATGGGTGGCAAGAGCCTATCTCGATTGAGCGTCTCGAGGATGTGCCCGTATCTGAAACACGCTTCATCCATTTATCCATCGAAGCGGACATCCTTGAAGTTTGCGACCTGATCGACTTTCCAGGCATTTCAGACCCCAACATGTCATCCGACGTCTGGGAACGTATGCTGACAGAGGTCGATGCCGTGATTTGGTGTACCCACGCCACCCAAGCCTGGCGTCAATCCGAAGCAGCTGTTTGGGACACGATGCCAAATACAGTGCGCGAAAACTCTATTTTGTTGATCACCCGCTACGACAAGTTGACGACAGAACGTGATCGCAGCCGCGTCATTATGCGCGTTGCCCGCGAAACCAAAGGCCAGTTTGGTGCAACTTTCCCGATTTCGCTTTTGCAGGCCATCAAGGCAGGCGAAGACTATGCCTTATGGGAAGCCAGTGGCGCCGGACCATTCACCGAACATCTGATTGAACGCATTGAAAAGCTGGCGGCATTAACCGCCCGTACAGAAACCCCGCTTTATAACCTGACGACAGAATCTGATATTCCTGCGGCGGTCGTGACCTCTGTCATGCCACGGCGCGTTCAGCGCACAAAAGACGGCACCGAAGGCGCAACTAGACCGGCCGCTCGTCCAGTTCGGCCGACTTAGATCTGGTGGATTGGCGCGTTGCATCATCCGCATCGCGCGGGCATAGCGACAAAGTTAGTAACTGTAGAAAAGTAGGCTGGTGATGGTTGTTAATGAGTTAGATACGTTACTTGCAGCCAGCGTCGGCTGTCAGGCGATTGCATTTGCTGACCTGTCGACGCGCATGATCCTCGTGACAGATACGCGGTCAAAATTACCCCGCGAGACGCTTGATGCACTTTGCGTACAGGCCGCTACTGTTTTAGGGGCGCATGGAAAGATTGGTTTGGGTGCAAACCCTAGTCGGCTTGCGCTTTTGGCGGAAAAAACATCCGTTCACCTATTTTTGCGTGCGAGCGATGAGCCGGACGATGTACTATGTTGTGTGTGTGCCCCGGACGTAAATGTTGATAAACTTGTGGACGAAGCAACCAAATGCCTGAACCGTATCAGCGGCGGTTAATAGATGAACTTGGGACCCAGCTTATGAGCGATATGATTGCCTTGGCGCAAAAACTGAATGCGTTGGCCGCACGTGATGACGTCTTTGAAGACGGCGCGCGGGTGATATCGCAAGGCGGCGTTCCTGCGCCCATGACTGCATTCCTAGCCGTCGTTGACGAAACGGTGCTTGAACGCAGGTTGGACTTTGCGGTAGGCGACGTTGTGGTGAGCGTCATTGCAGCCGGCCGCCGCTTGCGCGGTATGATTGCTGTTTCACCTGCGGCAGGTGATCATATAGATTTATTCGGCAAGACCCTGTCGCGCCAGGAACCTGCAATGCTCGACGCGGCATTTGCACTTTTGACTGATATTTTTACAGGGGCGGCCCGACTTACCGTGCGCAGCCTTCCGGCAGAGCCTTTTGGCAGTGGCGGCGAACGTGGCATTTCAGCTTCTGGTTTGGCCGAGATTTGGCAAATCGACATTAGCGAGACCCCTTTGCCGCCGATGTCGCGCTTTTTGCGCGTCAATGAGACTGCATTTAGCGCGGTCCTTCTTGTCAGCGCCGGTGATATTCTAGCGACTTACGGCGATATCGCTGGACTGCAATCGATTTGGGATACCCAAGTCGACGCCTTTTTACGTGCGCAAGAAAGCCTGCCGAACCACCAAGATGGTCCAAAGCTAATCTGTCTTGAAGGCGCGCTTGATGATGGCAATACAGCAGCCCTGGCACTGGCGGGCGATGACGTTGCGTTGATGGTTTATGATCCTGCAAAGCTGGGCGCATTGCATGCGTCTTGGCGCTCAATTTTTCAATAATGCATCCGGCGGCCAAATCTGCACCACGCGCGACCCAGTTCTTTGAGGGCTTCGCAGAGCAGTCATTTGAAACCCCCGATGGCCCGATCTTCTATAGGTCAAAGGGCGACGGCCCGCCGTTGTTATTGCTGCATGGCTACCCGCAAACTTCGGCGATGTGGCACGCGATAGCACCGGCTTTAGCGCAGACCTATCAAGTGATTTGCCCCGATTTGCGGGGCTACGGCAGATCGCTCAAGCCGAAGACGGACGCGGCCCATATGCCCTATTCTAAACGCGCGATGGCAGGCGATGTTCTGGCGTTGATGGATCATCTAGGACATCATCGGTTCCTTATCGGCGCACATGATCGCGGCGCCCGCGTCGCACATAGATTGACGGCTGATAATCCTGAACGTGTCATTGCATTTTCCACGCTCGATATTGCGCCAACCCGCGAAATGTACCGAGAAGCGGGCAGCGCTTTTGCGCATACCTACTGGCATTGGTATTGGCTCACATTGCCACATCCTTTCCCCGAGACATTGATCGGCGCAGACCCTGCGTTCTTTTGGCTCAGCAAATGTGGGGCTGGTGCCGCGGGGCTATCGCCGTTTGTGCAGCAGGCGCTTGACGAATACCTGACGTGTTTCGCCGACACCCAAGCAATCCATGGTGCTTGCGAAGATTACCGCGCGGCGGCCAGCATTGATTTGGCGCACGATGATGCAGAGGTCGGCAAGACAAAGACTCCGTTGCTCGCGCTTTGGGGTGCCGATGGTGCTATTGCCGCACATTTCGACTGTTTGGCGCTGTGGAAAGAACGCGCCAACGACGTGCAAGGCTGGGCTTTGCCTGGTGGGCACTACGTCGCCGAACAGCACCCGCAAGATGTGCTGGATGCGTGGGTACCGTTTTTTGCAAATGCGATGACTGACGCTTAGGTCAAACGTGCCGGAAAACCTTCGGCACGCAGATCTGTTTTCAACAAATCCTCAAGCAGTTTGACGATCATCGGTGACTGCGCGTCACCCCCATAGGCCGCACGCGCTGCAACATAAGTCTGCTCGGTCGCCGCGGCCAATTCGAGCGGTACTTCGAATTCACGGCCAAATCCCATGGCGAAACCCAAGTCCTTTAGAGCAAGATCAATATTGAAGGCCACGTCGTAAGACCCATTCAGCACCAAGGCCCCTTCGGTCTCATGCACAAATGATGTACCAGACGATGCCTTGATCGCATGCCACGCCTGAGACAAATCCAGCCCGCCGCGCTTGGCAAGCATCATCGCCTCGCCGCAAGCTTTCAGGTGGATAAAGGCCAACATGTTCGTGATCACCTTGATGATTGATGCAGATCCAAGCGGTCCCATATGAAAAACCTGATTTCCCATTGCATGCAGCGCAGGCAGATGCAGATCGAACATATCCTTATCGCCGCCAGCAAGCATAGTGATGTTGCCTTGTGCTGCCAGATGAACGCCGCCAGTGACGGGCAGTTCCATCATGCGCACGTCATGTTTCGCGGCATCTGCGGCGAATGCTAGCACCTCTTCGCGGCCCAGTGTCGACATCTCGATCCAATGCGCGCCTTCACGCATCGCAGGCAGCATTTGCGCAGCCACCGCTTGCGACACGGCGGGCGACGGCAGGCATGTAATGATATGATCGACCGAAGCCGCGAGGTCCGCCGGGTTGTCCGCCCACTTGGCACCTTCGGCCATCGCCACCGCTGCGGCGTCTTTGTTGATGTCGGTCACGGTAACATCTAGCCCCGCACGCAACAGGCAAGCCGCACAATTTGCGCCAAGGTTTCCCTGCCCAATATAGCCGTAATGCATCATCAGTCCTTATTTGAAGTAGATATTATAGTCAGCGCGGATTGCCGCATCCAAAGCAGGATCGAACTTGATTTGGGCATTTGCAAGGATTTCATTTTTTCGCGCGATAGCTTTGTCGATCAGAATCGGGCGGTCGGCTTCGTTCCACTCTTTGGGGCTCATCCGGTTGCCCAGCTTGGGGTAGATATACTCGGTTTGCATCAAAGCCAGCGTTTGATCGGACCCAAGGTAATGCCCCGGACCGCCCAGACAAACCGCCTTCATTGCATCCAGCGAGGTGTTTTCTTCGGTCACGTCGATTCCGCGCACGGTGCGCATGACTTGCCCAAGAATATCGTCCCCCAAGACCAAAGACTCCAGGCAAAAGCCTAGCAGCGACGCATGCATCCCTGCCGCTTCGTAGACCATGTTCAGACCTGATAGTCCGGCAAGCACATTGGTGATCCCCTGCTCCCATCCGGCCTGCATATCAGGCAGTTTCGAATCCGAGATACCCGCCGCAGCACCGCCCGGCAGGTCGTAGAATTTATGCATCTGCGAACAACCCGCTGTCAGCAAGGCCTGCTCTGCTGATCCGCCAGACATCGCACCCGTGCGTAAATCAGACACAAATGGCCACGTCCCAAAAACAGCCGGATGACCCGGGGCCATAGCGTTGACATAGACGACACCCGCAAGGCATTCGGCGACCGCTTGCACGATCGCAAGCGCGATGGGTGCAGGTGCCGTTGCCCCCGCTTGGCCGGCGGACAGCAGCAGTACCGGCATACCTGCGCGAATGCAGGATTCCATCGCAGTGCAGCTTTCTTCAGCGAACTTCATAGGCGGGACAACAAAGCAGTTCGAATTCGACACGAACGGACGGGCACGCCATGCGGCTTCTCCGCCAGCCAAACGGTGCAGCATTTCCATGCCGGGTGCGACATGCGACGGGTCACTAAATGATGTGCCTACATGCTTTGTCGTTCCGGCGCAGCACGCATAGATGGTGTTCAAATCCATCTCTAGGTTGTCTGTGACGTCACGGGCAACCATCGCGCGCTGGAAAAAATGAATATTATCAAGGGCGTGCGTAATCTTGGCAGCATCATGCAAATCTTGGGCGGTGCTATCGCGGTAAGTATTCGTTTCGACGTCGACGACATGCACGGCGGCACCCGCAGTGCCAAAGTGCACTCTGGTGCCTGACAGATGCAGATCATGCTTTTCCTCGCGGCCATGCAACGTGATGTTGCGCGCCGCTTTGGCCAGCATGTCTTCAACCAACGCGCGCGGGAATCTAAGACGGCCGTCATCGCCCTGAATTGCGCCCGCTTTGGTCATAATCTCGACCCCCGAAGGCGGGGCTTGAGACAGACCTATCTGCTCGAGCGCATCAAGCGCTGCGCCATGGATGCGCGCAACATCCGCATCAGACAATGGCTTGTATTGTCCACCCGACATCCCCGGACGTACTGGGCGGACATCTTCGGCCAATGGCGCACTGCGCATTGCGACACGGGCAGCGCGCCCACCTGATCTGCGTTTGGTTTCCGTCATGGTCATTCCTCAACTCGATGGCCGAGTATTCCCCCGCACACGCAATCAATCAATCAGGTCATCCGGTTATTATTGATCGGATTTGCCGATTAGGACATAGTCGCGTCTATGCAGATAGAACTGATCGATACCTTCCTTGATCTTTGTGAAACAAAGAGCTTCAACCAGACGGCGGAACGGCTGGAGGTGACGCAATCGACCGTGTCTGGCCGGATCAAATCCCTCGAAAAGACAATTGGCGCACGACTGTTCAGAAGATCGCGATCCGGCACGTCGCTGACGACCCAAGGTTTGCGGTTCGAACCCCATGCGCGCGGTCTGCGTCACAATTGGATCACGGCGCTCAACGCGGCGCGCGATACTGCCATTAGCGGTGTGACAATGCGGATCGGGCTGCAGCATGATCTTGTCAACACTGACATTCGCGGACTGATTGATCGATTTCGCACTGTGTTTCCACAAACTGCTTTCTTGTTTGAAGCCGATTATTCAGGTCAGATGTGTGCCGATCTGGTGTCAGGCACCCAAGATGTCGCAGTTCTTTATTCTCCGAAAACCCAACCGGATTTGTACTTCGAAATGCTAGGCGAAGTCCGGTATTTGATGGTCTCGACCCATGCGCAGACGATGGCAGATGTGGACCCGTCGTCATACATCCTTGCCAATTACGCCCCCGCATTCATGCAATCACACGCGGCGCTCTTACCTGATTTGATGCAGGCATGGCTGTCAATTGGGCAGAATGCAGCGATGGTTGATCTGCTGACATCTTTGTCAGGGACGGCATATGTGCGTCAGGATTCGGCCAATCAACTGGTAGCGTTAGGCACATGCCAAGCTGTCAAAGACGCACCGGTCATAACGCAACCCATTTTTGCAGGCCTGAATATGCGCAACCGTCACCGCCCGGCATATCGCAAGATGTTTGAGATACTTCGCTCACAATACAGCCTTGGCAATCGCGAAAAAAGAGGGCGGGTGCTGTGACCAGCATCGGAACTGGCCCGCCTTACGACGAATGACGTTCATTTCCTGTGACGTCCGAGCAAAGTTTGCGCAAGCGCAACGTCACGCGCCGAGCTTCCAGTAAACTGGTCCGGAAAATGGAGGTTCAAAATGCCTTTGCAGCGTTTTTACGATCCAGACACGCCACTAAATGAATTGATCGCAGACTGGCCCGAAACGGTCGAGGTCTTCTTTCGCCATCAGATGCTCTGCGTGGGCTGCCTTGTAGCGCCGTTTCATACGGTTACGGACGCTTGTAAAGAATATGGGTTGGAAATTGATGCGTTCTACGCCGAACTGACTGCGACCCTTAGGTAGGTGCCAGCGTTCCGGACAAGATCACCAGCTTATGGGGATCACAGACAGTGATATGTTTACGCTGGCTTTCGATGATCCCGTCGCGCTCCCATGCGCTGAGCGTGCGGCTAACGGTGTGCAGCGTCGCACCGGTCATCTCTGACAGGTTTTGACGGGTTATAGGGAAATCAATCTTGATCCCGTTGTCCACTTTGCGACCGGACTGGTTGATCATCCGCAAGATCGCGCAGGCAATGCGCTGTTCGACCTGCTGAGTGGCCAGTTCCAACATGCGCGAGCTCATCTCTTCGATGCGGTGCCCGACGGTCTTATAGGTCTGTGTTGCAAACCCATCATAGCGCGCCACGAAGTCGGGCCATAAATGCATCGGCCACGACAGGGCGACCGATTCCACAGCCGCAATTGCCGTTGCAGGATACGTCGTATGGCCAAGCGCGGCCGCGATGCCGAATAGCTGTCCGCTAGGGATATGAAGAGCGATGATGCGTTCGCCTTGTTCGGATATCCGCACCACACGGATATGCCCATCAAGCAGCACATAAAATCGCTCTGCGTCAAAGCCTTCTTCAAACACCGCTACACCCGCTTCATAGCGGCGCGATGTCGCCAGATCGAGGATCTCGCGGATCTGATCTGTGCGCAACATCGCGAATGGCGGCATTTGCGTCAAAAGACTTTCATCAAGAAGTCCGTGACGTGCGGGGTGGCGATTGTTCTTCATCGGTCATTTGTCCCACAAACCTGCCATTTGCGCCACGTGTTTGATCTCGATCAACAAAACAGGGTGATTTTGGTTGTGCTAGCGCAAACTCGCTGTCCCGCAACAGCGTATCCTGAGGTCAGTTAAACACGAAGGGAAAACCGATGTTGCGAATAATAGCGTCCACAGTAGCGATCTGCGCGGCCATGTCAGGTGCCGCATGGGCCGAGAATTTCGAGGTTCAGATGCTGAACCGCGGTGAGGCTGGAAATATGATCTTTGCGCCCGCGTTCTTGCGCCTCGCACCAGGTGACACGGTCACGTTTATCCCAACGGACCGCGGCCACAATGCAGAATCCATCCCTACGATGACACCCGAGGGCGGCACTGAATTTGAAGGCCGCATCAACGAAGAGATCGTTGTGACCTACGACGTGGCGGGTGTTTATGGCGTGATGTGCAAGCCGCATTTTGCCATGGGCATGGTCATGGTGATCGCCGTTGGCGACGCAACCGAAGCCCCCGAGACATTCCTCGAAGGACGCATTCCGCGTGGCGCCAAAGCCCGCTTTGAAGAACAGCTTTCAAACCTCTGACATCTTAACAAGGAGACTATTATGACTAAAGTATTCAATCCAGGTCTGATGCAGACCAATCGCCGTAACGTACTGCGCGGC
>NZ_JAFMHR010000112.1:0-2443 GCF_017854415.1 Yoonia sp.
TAACGATATTGATGCGCGCGTGTTGATTTGTTCAGTCTATTAGGTATGGCGGATCATTTCCTGCCTACTCGTTCTAGGCCGTGCGTACCGACTGCGGCCCGTAAAGGATATAAAAAGTGCTGTTTCGTTTGCCTGGCGCATTGGCAAGTGCTGTGATGGTTGTGATGTTGATTGTCATGCCATTTGCGCTGCTGCCCGATAGCAATCAAGACGGCACGCAGATCGTGGCGCTTGTGGCGATTTTCGGCGCGCTTTTTACGATTGTTGAATACAGCTCAAGCAGCCCCAGCTTGGTTGAATTTCGTGATGCGCCGCCGTTCAACCGCGTCAGGTTCTCCGCGCTATTTGCGACCGTGCTTTGCCTTTCGGTTATTTTTCGTGGCGAAACGGCCCCGTCCGAGGTGACAGCATTCTTCCAAAATAGCGGCACACAAATCGGGCAGGCGATTGATTTCAGCTATTCACCCGTCCGTTTGATGGTTCTGACGTTGCCAGAGGGAACAGACCCCGCCGTGATCCAACGCCTGCGCGATGCGGCAGGTCTAAGCTATTTGCTAGCGCTTTTTTCAGTGATCTGGTTCGTGATATTGCTGGTTCTCTACCAGTGGCCGCGCCGCACAGAAGCCTTCAACGTTTGGATCAACTTACCGACGTTTGATCCAACAGCGGGCGGAGATGTCGTCAAACGGCTCAGACGCGATGGCCGCGTTAACATTATCTTAGGACTTTTGCTGCCATTCTTGGTGCCAGCGGTTGTTAAGTTGTCGGATATCCTTGGGACGCCGATCAATCTTGAAAGCACGCAGACCTTGATTTGGACCGTATCCGCATGGGCATTCTTGCCAGCCAGTATTCTGATGCGCGGTGTCGCACTCAGCCGCGTGGCGAATATGATCCATCAGCAGCGTCTGCGGGCCTACGAACGCGAAGAATCGCAAGGGGCTATGGCAGTCTGATCCTTTTGTTTTGGGCAAGTATTGCCCAAGCTGCGGAATTGCGCATCGCTACATTTGCCGCCCCGCTTAGCCGTGATGGACCAGGCTTGCTGCTGCGCGATATCCAGAAAGGCGAAGACGACAGCCTGACTGCAATCACTTTCGCGATTGCGCAGGCGGCACCTGATGTCTTGGTGCTGACAGACTTCGACTATGATTTGGACGGGCTTGCGCTTGCCGCCTTTGCGCAAGGCTTTGGGGCAGACTATCCATATCTTTTCGCCCGCAGGCCCAACGCGGGACTTGCGACAGGCTATGATATTGACGGCAATGGTTGGACGGGCGAAGCACGCGACGCCCAAGGATATGGGCGGTTCGCAGGTGATGGCGGGATAGCAATTTTGTCGCGCTACCCTGTTGCGGTTGATGCAGTCACCGATCTTAGTACAATGCTGTGGCGCGATTTGCCGGATGCGGTACTGCCGCAGGTCGGTGGCGCGCCTTTTTTTCCGTCAGAAGTACAAGATATCTTACGGCTTTCTTCGACGGCGCATTGGATCGTGCCGATCCGCTTGCCCAATGACACGCTGGTATCAATCATGGCCTTTGCCGCGACCCCGCCGGTATTTGATGGCCCCGAGGATATGAACGGTCTGCGCAGCCGCGACGAACTGAAACTGTGGGAGCACGTCCTTGATGGCACATTTGGCCCACCTCCGGACAGTTTCATTCTTGCGGGCAACAGCAACCTCGATCCAACTGGCGGGCAGGGAGACCGCGCAGCTATGGCTGCGTTTTTGGCGCGTGATGATTTGAATGATCCGCATCCCGGCACGACAAATGCTGATTGGGGGGCTGACAGCACAGGAAAGCTAAGGGTCAGCTATGTTCTACCGTCCTCGGATTGGCGCATCATTGACGCCGGCTTAACCGCTGCTGATGTGAATGGGGGTACTGCTGGCGGTCCGCACAGCCTTGTCTGGGTGGATGTCAGCCGGTAGCCCTGCCAACATCACATCTTTTAGGGCCGTCGGGACGAACTCTGGCAGCAATTGGTCGAATTTCGCAGCACCTATCTGATGCGGCATTTCATACAGATAGCGCATCTCGTGCATTTCACGCGCGAGTTCCCAAAAGGGGCCAAGCAATCGCATGATCCACCAAGGAAAACGGTTAATCCTTGTCTTAAGCTGGGTGTTTTCCGCAATACAGCGCTGCAGGTCGTGGATCGAAAAGGCATGCCCGGGAAAGGGAATGTCTTCGAATTTGCCAAGCTCCGCGCGCTGTTCAGCCAGTTGAACGGCCGCACGCGCCCAATCGGGAACATAGGCATATGCCTGC
The DNA here is from genome assembly GCF_017854415.1 of Yoonia sp. GTDB lineage: Bacteria > Pseudomonadota > Alphaproteobacteria > Rhodobacterales > Rhodobacteraceae > Yoonia. The sequence goes on from NZ_JAFMHR010000112.1 coordinate 2,277, forward strand.
AACGTGTCGGGGTCGGCAGCAGCGGTCAGTTTGCCTTTGGCGATCTCGCGCATGATTAACATGCTCATGATGTCGCCATTGCCGTCAGGGTCGATAAAGTTGCCAGCCCGCAAGATCAGGGTTTGGACACCTGAAGCTTGATAAGCATGCTCCATCGCGATTCTGAC
>NZ_JAFMHR010000112.1:2705-10207 GCF_017854415.1 Yoonia sp.
CCCGCATCCCAAAAGGCTTCGGCGGCGCGGCTGCCGATTTTTCCTGAACCGCCCAAGATGAGAACTGTACGTTGCATTTGGTATCTCCTTTGCTGCTGTTCATGCCAAGATCGGCGAAGTTGGATGCAAAAGAAATTGCAAGATTGCGTTTGTTATGTATTCATAAATGAATGGTTAAAGCACTTACCTCTCTTGATTGGTCGCTCGTACAAGCTTTCCTGGCAGTGGCGGAAACTGGCAGCTTGTCGGCGGCGGGCCGCACACTTGGCACCAGTCAACCAACGCTGGGCCGGCAAGTGAAATCGATCGAAGCACAGTTAGGGGCGGACTTGTTTCACCGCCAAGCGCGTGGTTTTTCGCTGACTGAAACCGGTGCCGCACTGGTGGAACCTGCGCGGGCCATGCGCGATGCAGTGCGCCAAATCACTCTGACGGCTGCGGGGCAACAAGCCCGCCTTGAAGGGACGGTTCGGATCACGGCAAGTGCCACAATGTCAGTGCAATATTTGCCCGCAATCATTGCACATATCCGCAGAAACGAACCTCAGATCGCGATTGAACTGGTGCCAAGCGATGACAGTAGCAATCTGCTTTACCGCGAGGCCGATATCGCTGTGCGCATGTATCGGCCCACGCAACTTGATCTTGTGACGCAGCATATTGGCGATATCGCCTTGGGCGTGTTTGCCGCAAATTCGTACATCACTGCACGCGGCATGCCGCTCTCGTTTGACGATCTGCTGACCCATGACTTCGTCGGCTATGATGTCAATTCCGACATCATCGATGGCTTCAAACGATCAGGTAGGCCAATCGACCGTGATTTCTTCAAGATACGCTGCGATGATAATAATGCCTATTGGGAATTGGTGCGTGCAGGCTGTGGAGTGGGTTTTGGGCAATTGGGTATGGGGAAGGCCGATCCAACGCTGACCGAAATCAACCTTGGTATCCCGCTTCCGACGCTGCCCGTTTGGTTGACCGCACATGAAGCGATGCGCCAAACCCCCCGCATCAGACGTGTTTGGCAGCTACTAGAGCAAGGACTTCACCCGTTGGTATCTTGAACCTGACGCGCGGTCGCGCTAGGGCAAGTCCAACAAATTCCAACAAGGACATGACCCATGGCAAACCCTTCTCTGTTGATCCTCGCCGGTGACGGCATCGGCCCCGAAGTGATGAACGAAGTAAAACGCATCATCGGATGGTTCGGCGACAAGCGTGATTTGAACTTTGACGTCTCGGAAGACCTTGTTGGTGGTGCGGCCTATGACGCGCACGGTGTGCCGTTGCATGACGACACGATGGCCAAAGCCCAAGAAGTCGACGCCGTTTTGCTGGGTGCTGTCGGCGGCCCAAAGTATGACAACCTTGATTTCAGCGTAAAGCCAGAGCGCGGCCTGCTGCGCCTGCGCAAGGAAATGGACTTGTTTGCAAACCTGCGCCCTGCGCAGTGCTTTGACGCATTGGCTGATTTCTCTTCGCTAAAGAAAGACATCGTCGCGGGCCTTGATATCATGATCGTGCGCGAATTGACGTCTGGTGTTTATTTCGGTGAACCTCGCGGTATCCACATGGAAGACAACATGCGCGTTGGCATCAACACCCAACGCTACACCGAAGCCGAGATCGAGCGCGTCGCGCGTGCGGCCTTTGATTTGGCCCGCAAACGCGGCAACAAAGTGTGTTCGATGGAAAAAGCCAACGTCATGGAGAGCGGCATTTTGTGGCGCGATGTTGTCACCGAAGTACATCAGGCAGATTATGCCGATGTCGAATTGAGCCATTTGTACGCGGACAACGGCGCGATGCAACTGGTGCGCGCGCCCAAGCAGTTCGACGTGATCCTGACTGATAACCTGTTCGGCGATATCCTGTCCGATTGCGCGGCAATGCTCACAGGATCGTTGGGCATGCTGCCGTCCGCATCACTTGGTCTGCCAATGGCCAACGGTCGTCCGAAAGCGATGTATGAACCGGTTCACGGCTCTGCGCCGGACATCACTGGCCAAGCCAAAGCGAACCCGATTGCGTGTATTTTGTCGTTCGCGATGGCGCTGCGTTATTCCTTTGATCAAGGCGCTGAAGCAGATCGCCTCGAAGCAGCGATTGAAAAGGTTCTTGCAGATGGCGCACGCACAGCGGACCTGATGGGGCCGGAAGACGGCACACCACTTAGCACAACGCAAATGGGTGATGTGATCCTCGCAGCACTCGACGCGAGCGTCTGATGTCGCCCAATGCCAAAGGTGCGCTGCTAGCGCTGCTTGCCTTTGGCATTTTCTCGACGCATGACGTCGTGGTGAAAGTCTTGGGCGGGGTTTATTCCCCGTTCCAGATTGTGTTTTTCAGTGTCCTTCTTAGCTTTCCGCTGGCGACCGTGATGATGATGCGGGACGCCAACCCGGGCACGTTGGTGCCACGCCATCCTTGGTGGTTGGCGCTGCGCACTGGGGCGGCAGTTGTTACAGGCGTGTCTGTCTTCTACGCGTTTTCGGTCCTGCCGTTGGCGCAGGTTTATGCGATCCTTTTTGCTGCCCCTTTGTTGATCACGATCCTTGCAATTCCGGTGTTGGGAGAAACAGTGCGTTTGCGCCGCTGGCTTGCGGTGATTGTTGGTCTGGTGGGCGTCCTCGTGGTGCTACGTCCGGGCGAGACAGAGTTCGCATTGGGCCATCTCGCGGCTCTTGCTGCTGCAATCGGTGGGGCGCTTGCCTCGATCGTGGTACGCAAAATTGGCCACGACGAACGGCCTGTAGTGATGTTACTTTACCCAATGATGGTGAACTTCATCTTGATGGCTTGCGCATTGCCTTTCGTTTATGTGCCGATGCCGATCGAGCATTTGGGACTGCTTGCCATCATCGCGACGTTCGCATGGTTCGCCAGCCGCCTTGTTATTGCCGCCTACCAATCCGGCGAGGCCGCGATCATTGCACCGATGCAATACAGCCAAATCATTTGGGCTACGTTGTTTGGGTATTTTTTCTTTGACGAAACAGTAGATCAGGCCACCGCGATTGGCACAGGCATTATCATCGCCAGCGGCATGTATATCGTATTGCGCGAAAGCCGCAGTGGCACATCACAGAACACACCCGTTTTGCGGACCCGTTCACGCGGCGAGACAGCAACGACGCCGCGTGTGTCGCTGTTCATGCGCATTGCTGGTAAGACACCGCCGCGGCAGGACGATCCGTAAAGACTGACCCTAGCGGGCCTCTGGTGGGGCAAAGCTATCAGCCGTCGCGCGCGCCCAGCGTTCGCGGTAAATCGGATTGTCATCGCCGTCGTCCAGCAAGAACCCCTCGCGTAAATACGCATAGACATCCGCTGCCTCTGTCATCTGGCCGTCGCCTGCGCGCGCCATGAAATGATAAGGCAAAAATCCGCATGGATCACTGAGACCGGCCGCCCCCGCCATTTCACCAAGTGCCCTTAGTGTGTTGGCGTGAAAACGTGCGACACGGTGGCTTTTGTCGTTTACGTTTAGTGCTTGCTGCCGGATTGGATCTTGGGTCGTGACGCCCACGGGGCAATGGTTTGTATGACAGGCTTGCGCCTGAATACAGCCAATCGCGAACATGTAGCCACGCGCCGAGTTGCACCAATCGGCACCCAGTGAAAGGGCGCGTGCAATATCAAATGCGCTGATGATTTTGCCTGCCGCGCCGATCTTGACCTGATCGCGAATGCCAGCACCGCGCAATGTATTATGGACAAATGTCAGACCATCAATCATCGGCATGCCGACGTGATTTGCAAATTCTAACGGGGCTGCGCCTGTGCCGCCTTCGGTGCCGTCAACAACGATAAAGTCAGGGATGATGCCCGTTTCGAGCATCGCTTTGACCATGCACATAAATTCACGCCGGTGACCGATGCATAGCTTGAAGCCAACAGGTTTGCCGCCTGATAGTTCGCGCAACTGCCCCACGAACTGCATCAACGAGAGCGGGCCGTCAAACGCGCTATGACCGGCAGGGGACACACAATCGACGCCCATCGGGATGTCGCGGGCCTCGGCAATTTCTGGCGTGATCTTGGCCGCAGGCAGCATCCCTCCATGACCAGGTTTGGCACCTTGGCTTAGCTTGATCTCGATCATTTTGACCTGATCGTCGCTGGCCTGAGTTTTGAATTTGTCAGCGTTGAAAGTGCCATCATGGTTGTGGCATCCAAAGTAGCCAGAGCCGACTTCGTAGATTAAATCTCCGCCACCTTCGCGGTGATAGCGGCTGATGCCGCCTTCGCCTGTGTCATGGGCAAAGTTGCCCAACTTTGCGCCCTTGTTCAATGCGGCGATTGCGTTCGCTGACAACGATCCAAAACTCATCGCCGAGATATTATAAAGCGATGCGTCATAGGGCTTTTTGCAGTTGTCACCACCGACTGTCAGGCGAAAATCTGTGTTTTCAAAATGGGTTGGCTGGACCGAATGGGTCAGCCAATTATAACCTGCGTCATAGACGCGTTCATGGCTACCAAAGGGGCGTTTGTCTTCGGCCCCTTTGGCGCGCTGATAGACCAAGGATCGCTGTTCGCGGCTAAAAGGTTGTTCCTCTTGATCGCCTTCGATCAGATACTGGCGGATCTCGGGCCGGATCTTTTCGAACAGGAACCGCACATGACCCAACAAAGGGTAATTGCGCAAAATTGCGTGGTGATCTTGCCTGACGTCATGAATGCCCAGCAGTGTCAGCGCGCCAAACAGGGCCGCAAGGATGAACACCCACGGCGCCCAAAATCCGGCAATCAAACAGAACACGGTTAAAATCACTACGACAGCGAAGGTGGTATAGCGCTGCAACGAAATCAGTTTCTGCAAAGCAAGCTCTCCCTATTTGTGGGTCACACTATGCGGCTGATTTGCTTAATAAAAGGGCGCATCAAGAATGCCTGCGCTCAAATTCGTATGTTTCGCGTCAAAAATCCGGCGTCACACCAGGTAAATCAAGCGATTTGATCAGCTCGCGCAGTTCCTGACGCGCCGCTACATTTGATATATTCATGCCTTTCACGCCAACATCACGCAGATCTAGCAAAGTCAGCCCCCGCGGAAAGAGCTCGCGAAAAATGACACGTTCGTTAAAACCGGACGCGGTGCGAAAACCGATGCGCTTAGACAGCTTGGTGATGGCGCGCTGCATCTTTTCTTTGTTGACCATCGCCTGCGCGCCCAATCGGTTGCGCACAACGATCCAGTCGATCGGCTTAAGCCCTGCTTGGCTGCGCAACTGACGGGCGTTCCATACCATCTCGGAATACACTGACGGGCCGGTGATTTCTTCGCCGTCACTGTCCACATGCGCCAGCAAATCGAAATCGATAAAGCTGTCGTTCAAGGGCGTGATTAGCGTGTCCGCCAGCGAGTGGGCAACTTGGCTTAACCGCGTGTGCGATCCTGGGCAATCGATCAGAATGAAATCAGCGTTCGCTTCCATCTTGGCCACAGCCATCGACAGGCGATGATCAAATGCATTTTCACCAGGTTTCAGCGTGTTTTGGTCAATTTCGGGCAGCTCGTGATAAGACGGGGTTGGCAGAGTGATCCCCTTCTTAGCCATAAAGGCCTGCCGATTATGGATATACCGGCCCAGCGTTTTTTGTCGCAGATCAAGGTCAAGCGTACCAACCTTATGCCCCATGCGCGAAAGCGCAGTCGCGACATGCATCGACACAGTTGATTTGCCCGCGCCGCCTTTTTCGTTGCCGACCACGATAATATGCGCCACTGGACGATTCCCCACCATTCGAAGCTTTGAGACACTATATGGTGTGGTGGTCACAAGGGAAAGCACAGGCAACACTGTACGGGCCCTTTTTCACCAGACCTTGACAGACGTAGTCGAAACCATCATGTGCCGGTCAACCGATGCATCCTGCCGCGTGAGCAGAGCAAGATAAAAAATCTTTGCAATGCGTCGTCTAACCTCAGGTTCCCACATCACGCAGGGGTCCCGCGCCAAATCGGCGTCCGGACAATGCGGTCTCGGCAGTCAGTATATTGGCGCAACCTTGCACGGGTTCACGGCATTTTGCTGTGTGCCATTGATATGCGCGGGCCGCTGGTCCGCATTAGATAGGATATCCATTCATGGATTTTGACATGCTGGGCCTTGCGCCCCGACTGATTAATATACTCAAAGAACAAGGGATCGTTGAACCGACCCCGATTCAAACCCAAGCCATCCCGCACGCCATGAACGGCCGCGATGTGATGGGCCTTGCCCAAACCGGTACCGGTAAAACGGCGGCCTTTGGTCTGCCGATGATCCATGCGTTGCTAAAGGCAGGCGTAAAGCCAAACCCGAAAGCCGTGCGCGGCCTGATCCTTGCGCCGACGCGTGAACTGGCCAAGCAGATTGCTGAAAACCTGACAGCCTACACCAAAGGCAGCCACCTTAAGGTGGCGCTTGTGGTTGGTGGTGCAGGCATCGTGGCACAGACCAAGCGTCTGGCGGGCGGTGTTGACCTGTTGGTCGCAACTCCGGGTCGTTTGATCGACCTGCTGGACCGCCGCGCTGTGCGTCTGGACGAGACGATTTATCTGGTTCTTGACGAGGCTGACCAGATGCTCGACATGGGTTTTATCCATGCATTGCGCCAGATCGCGCCACTGCTGGCCAAAGATCGCCAGACAATGATGTTCTCTGCTACCATGCCGAAACTGATGTCTGAATTAGCAGGCACGTACCTGACTGATCCTGTGCGCGTCCAAGCAAACCCACCTGGCCAGGCGGTCAAGAAAATCAACCAGTCTGTGCACTTTGTGGCCCAAGCCGCTAAGACCGACCTGTTGATCGAACTGCTGGACAAGCACCGTGATGAATTGGCGCTGGTCTTTGGCCGCACCAAGCATGGCTGTGAAAAGCTATACAACGTCCTTGAGAAAAAAGGCTTTGCCGCCGCATCAATTCACGGCAACAAATCCCAAGGTCAACGTGATCGCGCGCTGGCTGCCTTCAAATCAGGCAAAGTGCGGGTGCTGGTGGCGACTGACGTAGCTGCCCGCGGTCTCGACATTCCTGACGTGCGTTACGTCTATAACTACGATCTGCCCAACGTGGCGGAAAACTATGTTCACCGGATCGGCCGGACAGCGCGTGCAGGTGCAGATGGCAGTGCCGTTGCATTGGTCGCACCGGACGAGATGATTGAATTGAAAGACATCGAAAAAGCGATGAAGGAAACCATTCCGGTGGCGTCGGGTCGGGAGTGGGAAATCCAGCCGGGTCAGAAAAAGCGGCCTAATGGTGGCGGCGGCGGTGGCCGACGTGGTGCTGGCGGCGGCGGCGGCGGAAACCGCGGTGGTGCACAACGCGCAGGCGGAAAACCCGGTGGTGGCGCAAAGCGCCGCAATGGCGGCGGAGGCGGCGGAGGCCGTTCACGCAGTAGCTCTGCAGCCTAAACCGCTTTGAAGTATTTATGAAATTAACGAATGCCACCTGAGTTTTCAGGTGGCATTTGTTTTTGGAGTTTTGCGATTTTGGTGCTCAATG
>NZ_JAFMHR010000113.1 GCF_017854415.1 Yoonia sp.
ACTAACCTCAGTCGGCCGACTGGTCAGCTTTGTCCTGCAGATCCTGAAGCTCGCGGCGGATAACTTCACCGATGTCTTCGGTCAGTCGATCCAAATGTATACCGATGGCCGCATCAACAGCGCTGGCATCTCGGGCACGCAAGGCGGCCAGAATGGCGGTATGATGTGCGATCACATTCGTGCGGTTACGACGCTTCATTGCGGCAAGGAAACGTGCGCGCCATAGACGGGCCAAGAACCGACTGTGGATTTCTGCCAGTGGTTTATTATGCGATGCCATCGCAATAGCGGAATGAAAACTCATGTCGATCTCGAACATGTCGAGGGGGTCCATGGTATCAAAGTTATCTTCCATGTGCTGAGTGATCGCAGCAATTCCGTCGATGTCTGCGTCAGTGGCACGTTCACAGGCCAACTTGCCCGACAGCTTTTCAATGGAAAGCAAAACCTCAACATCGTCGGTAACAGCTTTGACGTCGGGCATTGCGACAATTGGGCTGCGGGCCGGGCGTAAGGTGATCAGACCTTCGCGCGCGACAATGCGGATCGCTTCGCGCATAGGGGTTCTACTGACGCCAAGATCCGCCGCCTTGCCGCGCTCTTTCAAAGAAGCGCCGGGCACCAACTTGCCACGCAAAATGTCGCGTCTCAGCTGATTTGCTATTTTTTCTGGCAGCGTTTGATCTGTCATTTTTGACGTTAACGTCCTTTGAACAACGTCCGTGAAAGGACAATCTTGCGTGTCAATTTTGGTATACCGAAACTTGTTGCTTGTCGAGCAAGCAGTGGGTAACGTTAATTTCAGATGGTATACCATCGTGATTCACGCTCTGGGAGGATGGGTGAATACGCTAACGGCGGAAATTGCCGCCAAGGGAGGAATATTAAGATGAAACTCAAGACATTACTTATGTCGGCTGTTGCCGGCGCGACGTTGGCAAGTGCAGCGCTTGCTCAAGATGTAACACTGCGTATCCAAACGCACTACGCAACCGAGCATCCAACAGGGAAGATGTTGGCAACTTGGATCGATGACGTACAGACTATGTCTGGCGGCGAAATTTCGATCGAGATGTTCTATTCGTCATCCGTTGTAGCCACCGTCGAAACTTTCGACGCGGCTATCAATGGTATCCTCGATTGTGACGCAACCGGCGGCGCATATCAAACGGGTAAAAACCCAGCGTTCCAATTCGTGGGCGACATCATGGGTGGCTACGACACGCCATGGCAGCAGTATAGCTGGCTGTACTACGGTGATGGATATGAGGCTGCGCAAGAGCTGTACAACGCACAGGGCATGCAGCTGATTGGTTGGGCAGTTTATGGTCAGGAATCATTCGCGTCATCCAAGCCGATTGCGGGTCCTGCAGACTTGGTTGGTTGGAAGTTCCGTTCGCCTCCAGGTATGGAAACGGAGATCTTCGAGAAGATGGGTGCATCGCCAATCGTGATGGACTTCACCGAAATCTTTACCGCACTTGAGACAGGCATCATCGACGGTGCTGACGCCTCCGGTCTAGCCAATAACGTAGGCCTCGGCTTGTATGACATCGTTAAGCACGCCAACTATCCGGGCTTCCACTCGATGCCATCCGACCACCTCGCTTGTAACCAAAGCGTGTGGGAGGGCCTCAGCGAGCAGCAGCGTCGCATCATCGAGACCGCATGGCAGAAGCTGTCGTTCCAGATCGCGATGTTGAACGAGAAGGCAAACACCGAAGCGGCTGCCGCTCTGCAAGAGCAGGGTGTCACGCTTTATGCTTGGTCGCCGGAAGATCGTGCTGAGTTCCGTGTAGCAGCACAAGCTGCATGGGACGATTGGGCGACGCGTAGCCCCGAGGCCGCTGCGCTTGTTGACAGCCACAAAACCTATCTGCGTCAGCTGGGTCTTATCGGCGAATAATCAGGCATGATTGTCCTGATTAAGTAACGATCAAGGCGGGCCCGGATCGGGCCCGCCTTTTTCAACCGGAGGAAAATCCGGATCATAACAATGTGGGTAGGCATGTGATGCAGAACAAATCACTTTTTCTTGGGCGCATGCGGGCACCGGTTAAGACGGGAATGATCGTCTTTTGTGCAATCTCATTTGCGCTGTATCTGTTCCTGATTTCTCAGCGGATGTTTGCCGCTGAATCCTACGGGATGTTCGAAATGATCCGCCCTGCGGGTAAGCCCCTTGTCCAGGTGATGCTTGCGTGTTTTGCCGCTGCGCTGACCTTTGCCTCGCTCTTCTTGTCTGACACTAAGGGCGCGATTGAGACGCCTCCTGACGGGTTTTTCGACCTTGTGTCGGTGGTGCTGGGTCGCCTTGCGATGATCATGACCGCCTTTATCGTGCTAGTTATGTTTTATGAGGTTGTGTCGCGCTACGTGTTCTCGAGGCCTACGCTATGGGCCAATGAATTATCGCTATGGATCGCGTGCTTTGTGTTCTTGTTCGCCGGGCTTTACGCCATGCAGCAGCGCAGCCACATCCGCATCTACATCATCTATGACATCATGCCGTGGTGGATGAAGAAAGCGTCTGATGTCATTTCCGTCATGCTGATCGTCGGCTTCACATTCGCGCTTGTTTGGGGCGGCTACACCGACGCCGAGAACCGCTTTATGCGGATGGAGACATTCGGCACAGCGTGGGATCCACCCATCCCCGGTATTATCAAGCCAGCCTTGCTCATCATCATCGTTCTGGTTTGCATTCAAGCAGTATCCAATCTGATCGCGGATTGGAACAAGGTGCCAGAGTTACACACGCCAGCAGACGAGATCGACGAGGTCGAGATCGAAAACATCCGCCGCACTCTTGAGGAAAAGAACTAATGGTCGATATTGGTACACTCTCCCTCATTGTTTTGCTGGGCATGTTCGCCTTGCTTGCAATAGGGATGCCGCTTGGATTTGCATCTGCATTTTTAGCGGTCGTCACCCTTGCATTAAAGTTTCCACCTGACTTGCTTTGGGGGGACTTTGGCCGTGGCCCAATGTCTGTGTTAGGCCAGGCTGTCTACCGCCAGTTGACGAACTATGTGTTAATATCGGTACCCTTATTTATCTTTATGGCCGCGATGCTGGAACGGTCCGGTATTGCGAGAGACATGTATTCGTCCCTAAACGTCTGGATGAACCGCATGCGCGGCGGCATTGCGGTCGCTACTTCCATCATGGCTGTCATCATGGCTGCGATGTCCGGCATCATCGGTGGTGAAGTCGTGCTGCTCGGTCTGATCGCTTTGCCGCAGATGTTGCGGTTAGGCTATGATCGCAATCTCGCGATCGGTACGATCTGTGCGTCAGGCTCGCTTGGTACAATGATCCCTCCGTCGATCGTTTTGATTTTTTATGGTCTGGTGACGGAAACTTCGATCAAGGCACTGTTTACAGCATCGTTTTTACCGGGCTTTATGCTAGCTTCGTTTTTTATTCTCTACATCGTGATCCGCACGCGGATAAACACGTCGCTGGCACCTTTGCCCGACCCGGTCCCGGGAGAGCCTGAAGGGTCGGAAAAGGGCCTGATGTTCCTAGGCTTCATCTCGCGCTTTGCGATGTGGGTGACTGGTGTTCTGTTTATCCGTGCCCTGTTCTTTACGCTTACGGGCGACAACGCGATCCGCGAAAATCAAGACCCTATCCCGCTGGGTATGGTGGCTGATATTCCTTGGATCATTGGTGCGTTTGCGATCTTTTCGCTGATTGTATTCGTGGTTGTTGGCCGCGAACGCACGGCACGTGGCTGGGAAATGGGTAAAGGCCTGATTGCACCGATCGTGGTGATCGGTGTCGTTTTGGGATCCATCTATGGCGGTATTACTGGGATCACCGAAGCGGCGGGCATGGGCGTTATCGCGGTGTTTGTTATTGGCATGATCCGTCGCGAAATGTCTTTCGATATTGTCTGGGATAGCTTGATTCGAACCCTCAGATCTACCGGGACAATTATCTGGGTCACCATTGGTGCGGCATCACTTGCTGCGGCCTATACACTTGTCGGAGGGCCGACCTTTGTGGCGAACCTGATCATCGGGGCAGAGTTGCCGACGATGGGGATCATCCTGATGATGATGCTGGTGTTCCTTATCATGGGTATGTTCATGGACTGGGTCGGCATCGTTTTGCTGATCATGCCTGTGTTCTTGCCAATTGTTGTGCGACTTCCAGCCGAGGAGATTGGCTTCTTGGGTAGCATCGACGCCCGCTACATTCCGATCTGGTTCGGTGTCGTATTCTGTATGAACATGCAGGTCAGCTTCCTGTCGCCCCCCTTTGGTCCAGCGGCGTTTTATCTTAAGTCAGTGGCGCCGCCCGAAATCTCGCTCACGGACATCTTCAGAGGCTTCCTGCCCTTTATCGCGCTACAGTTGCTGGCACTTTCAACGCTGTTGATCTGGCCAAATATTATCACAGTTTTCTTGTAGCGTTGAATCTTGATCGTGATTTGACACATGGCACATGCAGTAGCGCAGCGCGAAGAGCGGATCGTAATGGCGCTTGGATCGATGGTGCTAGCAGTCACGCTGTTCACGATGATCGACACCTCAGCCAAATGGTTGGTGTTGGCGGGGCTGTCCGCGATGCAAGTTGCGTTCTTGCGGTATGCGGTGCATTTCTTGCTGGCTGTTGTCGTATTCGTCCCGCGCGAGGGGCTATCGGCGTTTGCATCGCATAGCCCGAAGCTGCAGATCATCCGGTCGGCTAGTCTGTTCATCGGGACCTGTTTGAATTTCATGGCGCTAAAGTATTTACCGATAACGGTTACCACCACGATTATGTTTGCAGGCCCCATCGTGGTCACACTTTTGGCGGTCCCTGTGCTAGGGGAAAAGGTCGGGCGTCACCGCATTAGTGCTGTCTGTGTCGGGTTCTTGGGGGTGATTGTCGTAATGCAGCCTTGGGGTGCTGGTTTTCATCCAGCGATGTTGTTGAACCTTGGCGCATTGGCTGGGGCGTCCGTCTATTTTTTGTTGACGCGCAAATTGGCGGGTGTTGAGAACAACAGCACGGCACAGCTGTGGGCCTCTGGGCTGGCGACATTCTGTCTGGCTCCCTTTGCTTTCACGCAATGGGTTTGGCCTGATGCTGCCGCCGACTGGGTGTTCTTCGTATTGATCGGCGTGTTCGGCGGCACTGCCCATATTCTGGCGACGTCGGCACACCGTTTGGCCGATGCCAGTATCCTGGCGCCTGTCATCTATCTGCAGATCTTCTCTGCGGCTTTCGCAGGGATTGTCTTTTTCAACACATACCCAACCGTTTGGACCGTGGGCGGCGGGCTGATCATCATCAGTGCCGGCGTCTACATTTGGTATCGCGAACGGCAAGCTAAAAAAGAGGAATAACATGACTGAAAAACTGGTTCTTATGGGTGCAGGCGGCAAGATGGGCGTGCGCAGTGCCGCCAACCTTGCGCGCGCGGATTTCGACGTGGCGCATGTGGAGATCTCCGAAGCTGGACGCGCGCGATTGAAAGAGACCGTGGGCGTCGACTGCGTCAACATCGACACCGCGATGGAGGGCGCAGACGTCATCCTGCTGGCCGTCCCCGACACCGCTATCAAAGCCGTCGCCGCCACGATCATCGACAAAGTACCAAGCGGCGCGATGGTGATCTGCCTTGACGCGGCGGGCCCCTTTGCCGGCCATCTACCCGCCCGCGACGACGTCACTTATTTCGTCACGCATCCCTGCCATCCCCCGATCTACAACGATGAAAAAACCGAAGCCGGCCGCAAGGACTACTTCGGTGGAGTCACCGCGGAACAGGGTATCGTAAACGCACTGATGCAAGGCCCCGAGAATCACTATGCTTTGGGTGAAAAAGTAGGCCGCGCCATCTACGCCCCCGTCGCCCGCAGCCACCGTGTCACGGTCGAACAGATGGCCTTGCTAGAACCGGGCTTGTCCGAAACCGTCTGCGCATCCTTGCTAGACGTCATGCGCGAAGCGATGGACGAGGTCGTGCGCCGTGGCGTACCAAAGGAAGCTGCGCGTGACTTCTTGCTTGGCCACATGAACATCCTTGGTGCCGTAATCTTTGAGGAAGTCGACGGCGTTTTCTCAGACGCCTGCAACAAGGCGATTGAATTCGGCAAGCCTGTCCTGATGCGTGACGACTGGAAGCGGGTGTTCGAACCAGACGAGATTGCCGCCAGTATTCAACGTATTACCTAATGGCCCAAGGCGAAAAACCCGTGCTGGCGTGGCTCGGTGATGACTTCACCGGCGCTGCGGCGGTGATGGAAGTGCTGGCGTTCGCAGGCCTGCCAGCGGTGCTGTTCTTGCGGCCACCAACACCGGAACGGATGGCGGATTTTCCAGACGTGCGCGGGATCGGCATAGCCAGCATGGCACGCACGTTTGACCCCGATCGCATGGACGCAGAATTACCAGATCTGTTTGACGTTCTGGGGCAAACAGGTGCGAAGTTGGTGCAATACAAGACCTGCTCAACCCTCGACTCGGCACCGCGTATTGGATCGATCGGCAAAGCGATGGAGATCGGTTCAAAGACGTTCGCCACCAGCACAATTCCAGTCATGATCGCTGCCCCTGAAATGCGCCGCTACCAAGCGTTCGGGCAGTTATTTGCAGGCACTGACGCAGGCGTGTTCCGCTTGGACAGACACCCCGTCATGGCGCGTCATCCCGTGACGCCCATGGGCGAGGCGGACGTGGCAATACATCTGTCAGCACAAACCAGAATGCCGATGCAATGCCTCAATCTAGAAGTTTTGGCCGATCCAGAACGGGCCACCAACATGATTGCCACTGCACGCGGTGGGGTCACGATTGACCAGATGACGCCCGCAGATGTCACCGCCGCAGGTGAGCTATTGTGGAACGCAGGGCATCGGTTTGTGGTCGGGTCACAAGGGATCGCATATGCATTGGTAGCGCACTTCCAAAAGACGGGTGCACTTGCCGTGTCACCGACGGCCAGAGGCATTGGCCACGCCAAGCGAATGGCTGTGGTGTCAGGTTCGGTCTCGCCAATAACTGCAGATCAGACTGCATGGGCGCTAGACAACGGATTTGCGGATATCAGGTTGGATGTTGTACAGGCTTGCGACGGTGATCTTGCAGCCGAAGAAACCCGTGCTTTGACCGCCGCGAAAGCCGCGCTGGAACGCGATCAAGTGCCCCTAATCTATACCGCGCGCGGCCCAGACGACCCCGCTGTCATGCAATTGCGGGAGGCGGCTGGCGACAATCTGGCACAAGTAAACGATGATATTGGTGCTTCCCTTGGACGTATTCTGGCGCAACTCGTCGATCAATCGGACCTTGATCGCGCTGTGGTTTCGGGTGGCGATACATCGGGGCATGTGTGCAGCGCCTTGGGCATCGATGCACTTACCGCCGCCGCCCCGACCATTCCAGGTGCTGCAATTTGCAACGCCCATGGCGGCACGCGGCCCCTGACGTTGGCGCTGAAGGGCGGACAGATGGGCAGCCGCGATTACTTTGGATGGGTCCTGAACGGAGGTGGCCACAGATGACACGTTTGACAGCAACCTATGAAATCGAAAGCCCCGTGGGCGTGCAGCGCGCCGCTGAAGTTATGGCTGGTGAGCAATCGACAGGCACCTTCGTGCGTCTCGCATCCGAGACCGACGCACTGCGCGACCGCTCCGCCGCGCGGCTGGATCATGTTGAAATCACAGGCACTTCTGACCATCCGGCCTTGCCATGCAGGCTAAGCGCTAAGACCTACGAACAAGGCCGCGTAACGATCAGTTGGCCTATGGACAACTTTGGCCCGTCCTTGCCCAATATCCTTGCCACTGTTGCAGGCAATTTATTTGAACTGGCTGAACTCTCTGCGATCCGTCTTGTGGATCTCGGCATACCTGATGCGCTGGCAATAGGTTGTCCCGGTCCTCAATTTGGAATCACCGGTACGCGTAAGCTGATGGGAGCGCCAAGCGGCCCGATGATCGGGACAATTGTAAAACCAAGTGTGGGCTTAAGTGCCGAACAAACCGCCGCACTTGCTAGTGATCTGGCGCGGGCCGGCATCGATTTCATCAAGGATGACGAGCTGCAAGGGAACGGCCCCGCATGTCCGTTTGACGACCGCGCCAAACTGGTGATGGACGTTTTGAACGAAGCCGCGCAAAAGGCAGGGCGCAAGGTGATGTATGCCTTCAATATCACCGACGAAATTGACGTGATGCGCCGCAACATTGACCTGCTCAAAAGCCTTGGTGCGACCTGTGCCATGGTATCGCTGAACTCTATTGGCTTGGTGGGCTTGCGGGCGATACGCGATCACAGCCCACTGCCGATCCATGCGCATCGTAACGGATGGGGGCTGATGTCGCGCTCGCCACACGTGGGGATCGAATATCTTGCAATGCAAAAACTGTGGCGACTGGCAGGTAGCGATCATTTACATGTGAACGGTCTGGCCAACAAGTTTACCGAAGGTGACATCGTCGTGACCAACGCCGCGCGCGCCGTGCAAGCGCCACTAAACGACATGACGTCACACGCCGCGTTGCCGGTGTTTTCTTCTGGTCAAACCGCGTGGCAAGTCGGGCCGTCGATGGAATTACTCGGTAACGACGATTTCCTGTTCTGCGCAGGCGGCGGTATCATGAGCCACCCAGACGGACCTGCGGCAGGTATCACCAGTTTACGCCAAGCCGCTGCCGCACAAAAAGCAGGTGAGAAAGTAGAAGACTATGCCAAGGATCACCCCGAATTGTCGGCTGCGTTGACGACATTCAAAAGTGCTGTGAACCGCAGCTAGGTAGTGGGTTTGTCGTCTTCCAAATAGTAGCGGACATTGTCTTCAAATGTGTCGTCTGCTTTCAAGCCCAAACGAAGGGCTTTGTCAGCGTGGATGTCCCAACGCCAGCCTGACACGATCCTTTTGATGTCGGGCTGCGGATCCCATCGGATTAGTTTGGCAGGATCAGTGCCCGCAACGGCGGTCATCGCTTCAATGACTTGCGCAATGGACCACGTCTTTCCCGGCATTTGCATGACGCGGTTCTGGCCGATGTCGGCGGCGTTCAATTCCGCCCCTTTGACCAGATTTTCAACGCAGCGGCGGGGACTGATATAGTAGTGCAGGAAGTCCGCCTCGATAGGACAGATCGCCTCTTGGCCGTTCAACGGTTCGCGCAGGATCGACGACATAAAGCTGCTGGCCGCACGGTTCGGCTTGCCCGGACGCACTGAAACCGTCGGCAGTCGGAACGCGCGACCGTCGATGAACCCTTTGCGTGAATAGTCGTTGATCAACATCTCGCCCGCCGCTTTTTGCATTCCGTACGACGTCTGCGGATTGGGGTAGCTGTGATCGCCAAGCGGGTCCTGAGCCTCGCCGCCATAGATCGCGATCGAAGAAGAGAACACCACCGTGGGCACAGTTCCCAAGGCGCGGCAGCGTTCCAGCACATTGTAGATTCCGAACAGATTGATGTTCATGCCAGCGTCAAAATCTTCTTCCGCGTGGGCGCTGACGATCGCGGCCAGCAGATAGATCACATCGGTTTGTGCTGTCACGCACCCCGCGACGGACGCGGCATCGGCAATATCGCAGGTGACGGTTTGCACAGGGAAGGGGGCGTCGATCTTAGGCGGATCCACCACGTCGGCCAAAGTGACTTGCGTGATCGCCTGACCTTTTAGCGTCGGATTGGTCGCTAATTTCAAGGCCAGCTTTTGCCCCAATACACCGCCACCCCCGAGTATCAGAATGTTCATGTCATATCCCCCTATGCGCCTCGTGCTTGCAACATTGCCACGATGGTATACCATTTCATCAACGTGGTTTGATGCTGCCTTGTCAATGGTGCGCGTCCGGAGGATTTCAAAATGGCACAAGATATGACCATCGGCTTCATCGGTGTGGGCTTTATGGGCCACGGCATGGCAAGAAACCTGATCAAAGGCGGCTATCCTATGTGGATCAAGGGCAACCGCAACCGCAAGCCGATCGAAAGCCTGATCGCCAACGGCGCGCAAGAGGCCGCAACCCCGCGCGCGATGGCGCAGCACTGCGATATCATCCACCTGTGCCTGTCAAACTCGCCACAAGTCGAGGCGGTGATCCGCGGCGATGATGGTATTCTTGCAGGCGCACGCGACGGCCT
>NZ_JAFMHR010000009.1 GCF_017854415.1 Yoonia sp.
TCTTTATCTGGTCGGGCGTGATCGTCGGTATCGGGACCGGATGTGCGGCGTTTCAGATCGTGATCATCGCCCTTGGCAAAGTCGTCGCAGCGTCCAAACGCAGTTTTATTCTGGGACTTGGGACAGCTTCCGCCTCTGCGGGGATGTTTTTGGCGGCGCCTGTCTCGGTCTACTTGATCGGTCAAATCGGTTGGCAGATGGCGATCATGTCAATCTCTGTCAGTTATTTGCTTATCGTACCGATGGCATTTTTCGTGAACCGCGTTTCTGTAGCGACCGTGAAAGCTGGACAAAGCCGTTTCGGCTATGCCGTCAAATCAGCCTTTCAGGATCGCGCCTATGTCTTGTTGTTTATCGGCTTCTTTGTCTGCGGATTTCATGTGGCGTCTATATCGACGCACCTGCCAGCCTTTATCGCGGATCAAGGTCTGTCTCCCGCTCTTGGGGCCTGGTCATTGGCATTGATCGGGCTTTTCAATATCGCAGGGTCGTTCCTGTCAGGGTGGTCCGGCCAACGCCATTCCAAGAAACGGTTGCTGAGCGGTATCTACTTTACGCGGGCGATCATCATTAGCCTGTTCGTTATTGCCCCCCTGACGCCCGGCGGTATCTATATCTTTTCAGCAGCAATGGGACTTTTGTGGCTTTCGACCGTGCCACTTACCACGGCACTCATCGCGCAAACCCAAGGGGTCACATATCTTTCGACGCTGGGCGGTTTGATCTTTCTGAGCCACCAGTCCGGGGCATTTCTTGGCACATTGATGGGCGGTTGGATCTTTGACGCTTTCGGCGACTACACACCGATGTGGTGGGCTGGGGTCGCTTTGGGACTGATTGCGGCCTTAATACATTTGCCAATCCGCGAAACGCCGGGACCACTTGCAAAGGCTGTGGGGTAAACTTCGCACCCCACCCCCTTTACGCACCAGCACCCAATCCCTATATGTTTGGTCAGGAATACAGGAAACGGATGCTATGACAGACAGCAACGCACAGCTTGAAGGCGCGCCTATGATTGCGCCATCCACCACAGATCACCCGCTTTACGAGGATATCGTAATGGCGTGTAAATCCGTCTATGACCCTGAAATTCCGGTGAATATTTATGATCTTGGTCTGATTTATACGATCGATATCAATGCAGAAAATGCGGTTAATATCACGATGACGCTTACGGCACCGGGTTGTCCCGTTGCGGGCGAAATGCCGGGTTGGGTTGCTGACGCCGTAGAACCCTTGCCGGGTGTCAAACACGTTGATGTTGAAATGACGTTCGAGCCACAGTGGGGCATGGACATGATGTCCGACGAAGCCCGTCTTGAGCTGGGCTTTATGTAAAGCAGACTTGAGTGACACACCCACATACCCTATCTTTAGGGTCAAAGGAGCAACTTCATGTTCGGCATTCCAGGCAAGCAAGCAGTAGCGATCACCGAAAAAGCCGCTGCGCAAATCGCCAAGCTCATGGCCAAAGATGGTCACCAAGGGCTGCGTATCGGAGTCAAAAAAGGCGGCTGCGCGGGCATGGAATATACCATGGACTACGTGACCGAAGTTGACCCGCTGGACGAGGTTGTCGAGCTTTCAGGCGCGCGTGTGATGATCGCGCCTATTGCGCAGATGTTCCTGTTTGGCACTGAAATCGACTATGAAACCTCACTGCTTGAATCCGGTTTCAAATTCCGTAATCCAAACGTCGTTGATGCTTGCGGTTGCGGCGAGTCGATCAAATTCGACGAAAGCATTTCCGCCACCTGATGGCTGTCTCGCAGGCAGATATCGCATTTGTGCTTGATCTGCTCTCTGACCTTGGTGATTTAACATCACGAAAAATGTTTGGCGGCATGTGCCTGTATCATCAAGATATGGTTTTTGCCCTACTAAGCAGTGATGGCACCCTTTACCTCAAAGCAAAAGACGCCGTGGCGCAAGAATTGGCCGAAGCGGGTTCAACACAATTTCACAACATGCCCTATTGGTCCGTGCCCATGTCCGCCCTTGACGATCCGCAAGAGGCCTGCACACTGGCACAACGCACAATCGCCTCACTATAAATAAAGGACGCTGATATGCCGCGCAAACTTGCCGCCGGGAACTGGAAAATGAACGGGCTGGCTAACAGTTTGGACGAATTGCGCATGTTGGCCGAACGCCACGCCAACGTGGGGGTGGATGTTTTGATCTGCCCACCCGCCACATTGATTAGCGCCTGCGCGCATTTGCCGGTCCGGATCGGCGGGCAGGATTGCCATGCACACGCATCAGGCGCAAATACAGGCGATCTTAGCGCCGAAATGCTGAAAGATGCCGGTGCGTCTGCCGTCATAACTGGCCATTCCGAACGCCGCGCTGATCACGGTGAAACGAACGCGGATGTCGCGGCGAAAAGCACAGCCGCCTACCGTGCGGGCCTGCAAGCGATCATCTGTATTGGCGAGACGCTCGATCAACGCGAGGCAGGCACGACGCTTGATATTATCGACGGGCAACTCGCCGGTTCTGTGCCGGATATGGCCACAGCAACGAACACCGTCATCGCCTACGAACCTGTTTGGGCCATTGGCACTGGCAAAGTCCCGACAATCGCACAAATCGCCGACGTGCACGCCCATATTCGCACGCGCCTTGCGGCACGATTTGATGACGGCGGTGAATTTACACTGCTTTATGGTGGTTCGGTCAAAGGCAGCAATGCCGCCGAGATTTTCGCAGTGCAGAACGTGAATGGCGCGCTTGTCGGGGGCGCTAGTCTCAAGGCCGATGATTTTTCTCCGATCATCACCGCCCTCGAGAACGCTTAACTCTGCGGTTCGTTCAACACGTCCCGTAGTTTGACGACTGCAGTTTCGATGTCTCTGATTACCGCGTCCGAACCAACAAGCGAACTGATGTTCGGGTAGTGGTTCAAGATGTTGCCCGCGACAACAATATGCGACATCGGATGCGAGATACGCAGTGCAAGGACCAGACGCGTCAAAGGTTCAATCATGCTGTCAGAGTTGGCGACAAGAACAATCGCGCGGTAAGTACGGCGGTCTGACTGCTCGATCAGATGATCGTGGTCAAGTCCAACCATCATATCCACGTCCCAACCTTCGCGGCGGAAGATATCAGTGGCGATCTCAATTCCTAATGTGTGCGTCTCGCCCGGGACAAGCGCAAACATCGCAGGGTATTCGTCACGGTCTTTGATGATTGACGGCGCGATTACATGCCGCAAACCACGGATTATGCGGTAAAGCTTTCCGCACCCCAGCGTGACATCCATGAATGATATTTGATCTTCGTCCCACAGCTGGCCCAGTCGGCGTGCAGCACCCGCGACATAGCTAAGATACACGACTTCAATATCGGCGCTATTCCTGCGCACATTCAAGATAAAATCATCTGCCGCGCGATCTTGGGGTGACAACAAGGCGTCGCACAGTTCAGCGATCTCGTCCTCGGTCGGTAGGTCATTTCTCGAGACAGAATTTGGCATACGAAACGCAAGTCGCCTCACGACTTCTCGGGCAAGCTCTGAAACGGCTTGCTGCGGTAATTTCTTATTGACCAACCTAATCTGTTGATCGGCCTTCTTATACTCAAAGCTATCAAAAGCTTTTTCGTTCAGTGACACTTTGGCCATGAACGCCCCTCCCCTGGTGTAATCAAATCGTTCCGGCCAACGGATGTGGCGCGGTTACGTGTATTCGATTGCATACAGGCTATCATGGTTTCGCGCTTGATCTGCGTGTCAGAACGTCGCGGCAAAGCCGGCGGTCGGATATGGACCTAAGCTATTGAGAACGCAACTGTCTGCGTGGACTTGCAATCATGATTGGGCTGGGACAAAGCTGTTTAATGAAAAGAATTAGCCAATCCCCTACCGACCCGGACTTTGTCCAAAACCCTTATCCGTTTTATGATCGCGTCCGTGCGATTGGTGATTTTTTCTGGTGGAACGATTATAATATGGCATGCGCTGTCAGCCACCAAACGGTACATGCTGTTTTGCGCGACAGACGCATGGGGCGCGAATGCCCTGCGGAATTGGCGCCTGATATTCCACCTCATTTACAGCCGTTTTACGATGTCGAAGCGCATTCGATGCTGGAACTCGAACCACCCCGCCACAAGCGGTTGCGCGCATTGGTTCTGCGCGCATTCACCAGCCGCACAATTGCGGGGCTGGCCCCCGATATTCGCGCGCTTTGCCATAAACTGATTGATGAATTTCCTGATCAACCCTTTGATCTGCTAACAGCTTATGCCCAACCCGTTCCCGTCGTGATTATATCGCGGCTGTTGGGCGTGCCCGAAGACCGCGCCGATGATTTGGTCCGCTGGTCCAATGCGATGGTCGCTATGTACCAAGCCCGCCGAACCCCGCAGATCGAAGAAGACACGATCGCAGCCACCAATGATTTTGTGAGCTTTATGCGCGGCTACATCGCCAAACGGCGCAAGACGCCGACCGATGATCTGATCTCGACCTTGATCGCGGCAGAGGCTGATGGCGAACGCCTGAGCGAAGACGAATTGATCACCACCTGCATCTTGCTGCTGAACGCCGGACATGAAGCAACCGTGCATACGCTGGGCAATGGCACGAAAACCCTGCTGGAACATGGTGTGCCAGAAATTACCGACGCCTCTGTCGAGGAAATCATCCGTTATGACCCGCCCCTGCACATGTTCACCCGCTGGGTTTACGAGGACGTGACCATCGGTGATCACACCTTCAAACGCGGCGATCAGATTGCTTGTTTGTTGGCTGCTGCAAACCGCGATCCAGTCGCCTATCCTGACCCGAACCGCTTTGATCCGTCGCGCAAAGGTGCGCAAAACACCAGCTTTGGCGGCGGTATCCACTTTTGCGTCGGTGCACCGCTCGCGCGGCTAGAGCTAAAAATCGCACTTGAGGTGCTGTTTGAACGCTGCCCCAATCTGGCACTTGCGGGAACACCGCAATATGGCGACGTTTATCACTTCCACGGGTTAGAACAGCTGATGGTCCGCGCCTAAAGTGGCAAGGCCACCGTCGATTTGATCTCTTCCATCGACAAAAGCGCTGTCACGTTGTGCACTTTCACTTCAGAAATCAGCGCCTGATAAAAGGTATCGTAGGCCCGCGCGTTCTGGACACGGACCTTTAGAATATAGTCGATATCGCCCGCCAAACGGTGTGCCTCTTGGACTTCGGGTCGTGATTTAAGCGCCTTAAGGAACCGCCCCTGCCAATCTGCATCGTGCTCTGACGTGCGGATCAGAACGAAAAAGCAGGCTTCAAAACCCAACGCCTCTGCATCTAGAATAACGGTCTGTTGTCCGATGATCCCCGCCTCGCGCATTTTACGAATGCGATTCCAGACAGGCGTCTTGGAAGACCCGATATTCTTGGCGATTTCATCCAGCGATTGGGCTGCATCCGCTTGCAATGCTGCCAAAATCTTCCGGTCTGTGGCGTCAATCCGTACCGACATTCTTTATTCTCCGATTTCACAGGACACACGGTCCAATTTCGCATTAAGGCGGAACACTTGTCCTTAGATGCGCCCAAGGGGAAGTAAATACCAGAACAATATTCTATGTTGAGGTCAAGAAATCAGAGGTCCACCATGAAGCACTTTCCAATCTTCCTAGCCGTCGAAGGCCGCCGCATTGTCCTTTCGGGTGGCGGTGATGCCGCAATGGCCAAACTGCGTCTGTTGATGAAGACCCAAGCGCATCTGACTGTTATTGCTCCAGCGATCGCGAATGATATTCGCAAATGGGCTGCGCAAGGCAAGCTGCGGGTCATTGAACGCGCGATGGAACCCGGTGATGCGCTGTGCGCCGCGCTATTCTACGCGGCCAACGAAGACGATGCAGAAGACGCACGCGTCGCCGCCATTGCCCATGCCGAAGGCGCATTGGTTAATATCGTCGATAACCTGGCCGACAGCCAATTCATTACTCCAGCGATCGTCGACCGTGATCCGGTCACCATCGCAATCGGTACCGAAGGCGCCGCCCCCGTGCTGGCGCGTGCGATCAAAGCCGATCTTGAGGCCCGCCTGCCTATATCACTGGGCGTACTTGCCCGTATCGGCAAAACCTTCCGGCATGCTGTTGAAGTTCTGCCGATGGGCCGAAAGCGTCGCGATTTCTGGTCTGCGTTCTACTTTGGCGCGGGTCCAAAGGCATTTGCAGAGAACGGCGAAGCCGCTGTGATCCCTGCTCTTGAAACACTGTTGGATCAAACGGTCACTGCAACAGACACAGGCGGGCACGTTGATCTTGTCGGTGCAGGCCCAGGCGATCCTGAACTTCTGACGCTCAAAGCGCGCCGCGCGCTGGATAAGGCCGATGTTGTGATCCACGACCGTTTGGTCACTGGTGAAATTCTGGAACTCGCACGGCGCGAAGCAATCATCATTGACGCGGGCAAAGAAGGTTTCGGCAAAGCGATGAAGCAGTCCGACATCGACGCGTTGATTGTGCAACACGCGCTGGATGGTCTGCATGTCGTGCGCCTTAAGGCTGGTGACCCAACGGTCTTTGGCCGTCTAGATGAAGAAATCGAGGCGATTACGGCCCATGACATTCCTTACACTGTCATCCCCGGGATCACCGCTGCATCTGCTGCGGTGGCGAACATCGGGCAAAGCCTGACAAAGCGCGGCCGGAACTCTGCTGTGCGTCTGATCACGGGGCATGACACCAAAGGCTATGCCGATCACGACTGGAAGGCGTTGGCCCAAAAAGGCGAGGTCGCCGCGATATATATGGGCAAGAAATCAGCCCGCTTTATCCAAGGCCGTTTGCTGATGCATGGCGCTGATCCGGCAACACCGGTGACAATTATCGAAAACGTCAGCCGCGCAAATCAACAGATCATCGCGACCACGCTGGTCGAACTAGAACCCACCTTGACCCAAGCCAATTTGCAGGGCCCCGCGATCACATTCTACGGGCTAGCGCCACGCGACGCCCAAGCCCAAGCATCACAGATTAAGGAATTTGCATAATGTCCCGCACATTCATACCCAAAGTCGTCACCGCCAATGCGCTGCTGGAAGGCGACGCTGTTTGGCTGACCGAGGCCGACACTTGGACCCGCGACATCCGCGATGCAGAGTTGCTGACCGATGAAGCGCACGCCGATCTGCGCCTGCTTGAGGCGCAATCGCGAAAGGCAGAAATCGCAGGCGCATATTTGGTCGATGCAAAGCAAAACTCAGACGGCCCTGCCCCTACCCATTTTCGCGAAGAATTTCGCACACGCGGTCCATCCAATTATCCGCACGGCAAGCAAGTGGAGCTTTCATAATGTACACTTACACAGATTTTGATGAAGCATTCGTGCGCGAACGCGTGGCCCAGTTTCGCGGCCAAGTCGAACGCCGCATTGACGGATCGCTGACCGAGGATGAATTCAAACCGCTGCGCCTGATGAACGGTCTTTATCTGCAATTGCACGCTTATATGCTGCGGGTTGCCGTGCCCTATGGCACTTTGAACCCAACCCAAATGCGCAAGCTCGCCGATATCGCGGACCGTTGGGACAAGGGCTATGGCCACTTCACCACGCGTCAGAACATCCAGTACAACTGGCCTAAACTGCAAGATGTGCCCGATATGCTTGAGGCATTGGCTGATGTTGGCATGCATGCGATCCAAACGTCGGGGAATACGATCCGCAACGTGACCGCTGACCATTTTGCTGGTGCGGCTGCCGATGAAATCGAAGACCCACGTGCGATTGCCGAACTGCTGCGCCAGTGGTCCACCGATCACCCTGAATTCCAGTTCCTGCCGCGCAAATTCAAAATCGCAGTCACAGGTGCCGCGCATGATCGCGCAGTCACCAAGGCGCACGACATCGGTCTGCGCATGGTCCGCAACGATGCAGGTGAAGCTGGCTTCGAAGTCATCGTCGGTGGTGGCCTTGGCCGTACGCCAATGGTTGGCAAAGTGCTGCGTAACTTTCTGCCAAAAGCAGATTTGCTGCCTTATTGCGAGGCAATCGTAAGCGTCTACAACCTGCTCGGCCGCCGTGATAACAAATACAAGGCACGCATCAAAATCACCGTGCACGAAAACGGTCTGGAGAAAATCCAAGAGCTTGTTGAGGATCGCTTTGCCACGATCCGCGCTGGTTTCTCGGGACATGACCAAGACTTGCTTGCCAAAATCGAAGCCGCTTTTGCGCCACCAGCGTTTGTCACGAAATCCATCGGTGGATATGAGGCCACGCGCCTTGCCAATCCCGCATTCCGGTCGTGGACTGATACCAATCTGGCGGAACACAAGGCCAACGGCTATGCGATCGTCTCCATCAGCATCAAAAAGCATGGCGCGACACCGGGTGATGCGACATCCGATCAAATGCGCGTCATGGCGGATTTGGCCGAAACCTATGGCCACGGCGAGTTGCGGATCAGTCACGAGCAGAACGTGATCCTGCCCCATGTGCATAAATCCGATCTGGCAAAGGTCTATGCGGCGTTGCGCCAAGTGGATCTTGCAACAGCCAACATCGGGCTGGCGTCTGACATCATCGCCTGCCCCGGTATGGATTATTGCGCGCTGGCAACAGCACGTTCGATCCCGATTGCACAAGAGATTGCGACGCGATTCGACGAGTTGGAAATCGAACATGAGATCGGCCAACTCAAGATCAAAATCTCGGGCTGCATCAATGCCTGCGGGCACCACCATGTCGGACATATCGGTATCCTTGGCCTCGACCGTGCAGGTGTTGAAAGCTACCAGATCACGTTGGGTGGCGACGGGACCGAGACCACAACGATCGGTGAACGCGCTGGTCGTGGATTTAGTGCCGATGAAATCGTGCCTGCAATTGAACGGTTGGTCACGGGGTATCTTGGTTTGCGCCGCGACGCAGACGAAACCTTTTTGCAAGCTTACCGTCGCCTTGGCAAACAACCATTCAAATCAATTCTTTACCCAGCACAGGACAAAGCAAATGCCGCTTAAAGAACTCGTTGAACGCCGCAATCTTTTGCACCGCAAATCTGATGCGCAAACGATCCTCAAGCACGTCTTGTCAGATGTGCAATTGGGTCCAGTCGCCCTCGTGTCGTCCTTCGGAGCAGAGGCGGTTGTGTTGCTGCATATGGTTGCGCAAATCGACAAGAACACACCAGTTGTCTTTCTTGATACTGAAATGCTGTTTCCAGAAACGCTTGCGTACCAGCAGGATGTGTCTGCCCAACTTGGTTTAACA
Source organism: Yoonia sp. (assembly GCF_017854415.1). Taxonomy (GTDB): domain Bacteria; phylum Pseudomonadota; class Alphaproteobacteria; order Rhodobacterales; family Rhodobacteraceae; genus Yoonia. Next base: position 9,218 of record NZ_JAFMHR010000009.1, read on the forward strand.
GATGTGCGCGTCATCGGACCTGATCGTACTGATGTATTGACCAAAGATGTTGACGGCCTGCTGCATCAGGCGGACCTGGACGCATGCTGTGATCTGCGCAAGACACAGCCGTTGAACAACGCTCTGCAAGGATTTGAGGGCTGGATCACTGGGCGCAAACGCTACCATGGCGGGCAACGCGCACAGCTGCCGCTGTTCGAAAAAGAAGATCGTAAGATCAAGATCAATCCGCTGGCGAATTGGACATCAGAGGATGTTCAAACCTACATCGACGCGCACGACCTACCGCGCCATCCATTGGTAGCTCAAGGTTTCCCATCTGTCGGATGCATGCCATGCACCACACGCGCCAGCAACATTGAAGATCACCGTGCAGGTCGTTGGCGTAAAACAGAAAAAACTGAATGTGGTATCCACAATTCCCCGCGCGAGGTCAAAGCAGCATGAGTGTGATTGTAACCGACACAGGCTTTGCCCCCGAAGATTTCACATGTGGATTTGTGGCACTGTCCGATATTGCTGCCAATGACTGCGACTACGGTATTGATCTGGCCTCTGATACGGCACCAACTGCATTGGTGGGCTTAACCAACGCCGCAATGATCCGTATTGATTTCCCATCCTTCGCTGATGGGCGCGGATTTACACTCGCAGCGATGCTACGCAGCGCAGGCTACAAAGGGCGCTTACGGGCCAAGGGGCACGTTCTAGCGGATCAATACGCTATGGCGCGCAGGTCCGGCTTTGACGAGGTCGAAATCGACGGCGCCCTTGCTGCACGCCAGCCCGCAGAGCAATGGAAATTCCGCGCAGATTGGCAAAATCACAACTATCAGGCCCGCTTGCGCGGCTAGAAATATCTAGCCGACCCTTTCCCTGATCCACATCAATGACTAAGACGGAGGGTGGCCCTAGAAGGCTGCCATGATCCTTATGACCGAGCAGACACCCGTGACCACACAAACCGCCAAAGCTGTCCCCACCTTGCCCGACACGCAGACCGCAACGGAGGTGAAACACTACACCGACCGGCTGTTTTCCTTTCGGGTGACGCGTCCTGTGTCCTTGCGTTTCCGCTCGGGCGAGTTCGTGATGATTGGTTTAATGGGTGATCCTGATCCAAAGACTGGCAAGCAAAAACCGCTGCTACGCGCTTATTCCATCGCATCCCCGTCGTGGGACGAAGAGTTGGAGTTCTATTCGATCAAGGTTCAAGACGGCCCGCTGACATCGCGTCTGCAGCATATCAAGCCGGGCGATGAGCTGATCTTGCGGCCCAAACCTGTTGGCACATTGGTGCATGACGCCCTGATCCCCGGCAAACGCATTTGGTTCTTTGCTACGGGTACTGGCTTTGCGCCCTTCGCATCGCTGCTGCGCGAACCCCAGACATACGAAGACTATGATGAGGTCATCATCACTCACACCTGCCGCGAAGTCGGCGAGCTGACGTATGGCCGCGACCTGATCGAAGCGCTCAAGACTGATGAGCTGCTCAATGATGTGATTGGTGAAGGCTTCTGGAAAAAGATCAAATACTATCCGACCACAACCCGTGAAGAGAGCCCAAAGATGGGCCGCATCACCGATCTAATGCGCTCTGGCGAGGCATTTACCGACCTTGGCGTACCGCCGCTGTCGCCCGAAACTGATCGCGCGATGATCTGCGGTAACCTCGCGTTTAACCTAGAGCTGAAAGAAATGTTCGAGGAATACGGGCTGGTCGAAGGCGCCAATTCAAAGCCGATGCACTATGTGGTGGAAAAAGCGTTTCTCGACTAAGGCACCGGATCATTCAATAAAAAGGGCCGCGTCAGCAATGACGCGGCCCTTTTTTATTTGGGATTGAACCCAGTTTTACATACCAAGCAAGTTCTTGATGTTGTCCAGAACTGGCTGCAGCAAAGCAGGGTTGTTCTTTGCAAAACCAAGCGCGGTTGTCAGCGTGGTCTTTTCACCTTCTGGGATGTCGATAGTGTCAAGCAAGGCAACAACCTTGTCGGCATCAAATCCGTCAACAGTCAGCAGATCACCGGCCATCGCCATCAGATCTTCGCTGCCTTCAGCAGCTTCGGTTGCGACTTCTTCTACGGCTGTATCAGGTTCAACTGCTTCAGCGGCTTCTTCGGCCACATCTGCTGTCTGGCCAAGGGCCTCGGCTGCAGCGGCTTTTGCTTCTTCAAGCGCAGCATTTGCAGCGGCTTCTACTTCGGCGGCCGCAGCGGCCGCAGCTTCTTCAGCGGCAGCGGCAGCAGCTTCACGTTCAGCAGCAGCAGTTGCGGCAGCTTCTTCTGCAGCGGCAGTAGCGGCAGCAGCAGCGGCCTCAACAGCAGCGGCTGCTTCGGCGGCAGCAGTTTCGGCAGCAACCGCTTCTGCATCTGCGGCAGCTTGTGCAGCAGCAGCTTCGGCAGCAGCAGCGGCTTCCGCAGCGGCAGCTTCGGCGGCGGCGGCAGCATCTGCGGCGGCGGCTTCTGCTTGTTGTGTGGCACCCGATAGAACACCGACCGCTTCGCCCGGGCTGCGGCCCTCTGCGGCGTATTGATATCCAAAGAAACCAACGACAGCCAAAATGACGATAATTGCGATTGCGCGCATTGTTCAAATCCTTCCAAATTTGTACGTTTAGGCCCCATTGGCCCTTATTTGGTGATATGTCAGATCACAAAGCAAAGCGAAAGATGCTGTTATGGGGAAAATTCAGCAGAAAACCGCAACTTTTGCGGGTTGAAGCCGACACTACAGAGGTTTAGTTTGTCTTTTACTTGAACGGAACAACCAAAGGATAAAGACCATAGGACGCAGACCACATAACGCGCCACCACAACGCGACACAGGCCCACGCATTAATGACCGTATTCGGTCCGCCGAAATCCGCCTTATCGGTGCGGAAGGCGAAAACGTAGGTGTTGTGACACCCGAACGTGCGATGGTCATGGCCGATGAAGCGGGCCTCGATTTGGTAGAAATTTCGCCAAATGCCAACCCGCCGGTTTGCAAGATCATGGACTACGGCAAGTTCAAATACGAGACTCAGAAAAAAGAAGCTGAGGCACGTAAGAAGCAAAAGATCATCGAAATCAAAGAAGTTAAGTTCCGTCCAAACACGGATAACAACGACTATGACGTTAAGATGCGCAACGTTTTCAAGTTTTTGGACAACGGTGACAAGGTAAAGATCACCCTGCGCTTTCGTGGGCGCGAAATGGCGCACCAACAGCTAGGCCGCGAACTGCTAGAGCGTGTTGCAGAAGACACCAAAGACGCTGGCAAGGTCGAGAACTTTCCAAAGATGGAAGGCCGCCAAATGGTCATGCTGATCGGACCACTTCCGAAGTAAGCTTTTCCAAACGACGAAATATAAAAGCCCTCAATTCATTGAGGGCTTTTTTTGTGCGTGCTATTGCGGCGACTGGCGCAACTGTTGGGTCATTTGCGCCACGATGCTAACCGCAATCTCGGCAGGCAGTCGCCCCCCAATATCCAACCCGACAGGGCCATGAATACGCGCCATATCCAAATCGCTGAACCCTGCATCTGACAGTCGCAAAAGGCGCTTGGCATGCGTGCGCTTTGACCCCAAACAGCCCAGATAGAAAACATTAGATCGCAAGGCACCGATCACCGCCGGATCATCCAGCTTGGGATCGTGTGAAAGCGTCACAACTGCCGTGCGCGCATCCAACGCAAGTGCTGCCAATGCCGCATCCGGCCACGCATCAACCAACATTTCATCAGGGAATCGGTCTTGCGATGCAAACGCGGGACGTGGATCGATCAAAATGGGTGTATAGCCGCAAGCCCGCGCCATCGGGGCCAAATACTGCGCGATGTGAACTGCACCGATGATCGCCAACCGCAAAGGTGGATTATGGATGCCAACAAAGGTCTGCCCATCATCTTGGATGCCGGAACGGTCCATACGAAAACGCTCTGGAAACGCCGACTGTGGCTGTAACGCGGGGCCGCCTTGCTGCAGGTTGGTGACATAGGCCACGGGTTCTGCCTGCGCGCGGCGAGCAACCAAGTCCGCTAGAACCGCAACAGGAATCGCAGTGCCGACAGGTTCCACCAGAACCTTGATCTCTCCGCCACAAGCAAGGCCCACAGCAAACGCATCGTTGTCGCTGACGCCAAATTCCAGCAAGCGCGTGTTGCCGTCGGCAATTGCATCAATCGCCTCGAGAATCACCGCCCCTTCGACGCATCCTCCGGACACCGATCCCTCCATTGCCCCATTGCTATCGATCACCAATTGGCTGCCCGTGGGGCGCGGGGCCGAACCCCAAGTTTGCACGACCGTTGCAATTGCCACGCCTCTGCCTGCACGGTGCCAATCCAGCGCAAGTTTCGGCAGGTCGGTAATGGGGGACGGTGTCATTGCATCAATCCAGTGCGTTTCGATTTCTAACCTAGCTTGTCTCGTGCATTGCCCCCAAGTGGTCAACGGCATAGCCTGCCCCCAACACCAGCGGAGATGCAGCCATGAATGATTCCAAACCCATTTTGACGACAGGTTTCGGTCCTGACCTTGGACCTTTCGATTGGACCGATCCGCTTCGGCTCGAGGATCAGTTAACCGAAGATGAACGGATGCTACGTGACGCGGCAAATGTATTCGCTCAGACGGCACTGCAACCCAAAGTCACCGACGCTTACCGCGAAGAAACTGTGGATCCAGATATTTTCAAAGCCATGGGCGACGCAGGTTTGCTTGGCCTGACAATCCCCGAAGAATACGGCGGGCTGGGTGCCGGCTACGTGACCTACGGTCTAGTCGCCCGTGAAATCGAACGTGTCGATAGCGGCTATCGTTCAATGATGTCGGTGCAATCGTCGTTGGTGATGTACCCGATCCACGCCTACGGCAGCGAAGCCCAGCGCCAGAAATTCTTGCCCGGCTTGGCCGCTGGTACGTTAATCGGTTGTTTTGGCCTGACCGAACCTGACGCAGGCAGCGATCCGGCTGGTATGAAAACAACCGCGAAAAAGACAGCGGATGGCTATGTACTGAATGGCGCCAAGATGTGGATCAGCAACGCGCCAATTGCCGATGTCTTTGTGATCTGGGCAAAATCAGATGCGCATGACGGCAAGATCCGCGGCTTTGTGCTTGAAAAAGGTATGAAGGGTCTGACCGCACCCAAGATCGGCGGTAAGCTTAGCTTGCGGGCATCGGTCACCGGCGAGATTGTCATGGACAACGTAGCCGTCAGCGAAGACGCGCTCTTGCCCGGTGTGCAGGGCTTGAAAGGGCCGTTTGGTTGTTTGAACCGTGCGCGCTACGGCATTGCGTGGGGGGTCATGGGTGCAGCAGAAGCATGTTGGCATTCCGCGCGCCAATACGGATTGGATCGCAAGCAGTTCGGCAAACCGCTGGCCCAGACGCAATTGTTCCAGAAAAAGCTGGCGGATATGCAAACCGAAATCGCATTGGGCACGCAGTCTGCCCTACAACTGGGCCGCCTGATGGAGCAAGGTCGTGCCGCCCCTGAAATGATCAGCATGATGAAGCGCAATAACTGCGGCAAAGCGCTCGATATTGCGCGGGCATCGCGGGACATGCACGGCGGAAATGGAATCAGTGAGGATTTCCAGATCATGCGCCATATGGTGAACCTTGAGACGGTGAATACCTATGAAGGTACCCATGATGTGCACGCATTGATCTTGGGACGCGCACAAACAGGGCTTCAGGCGTTCTTTTAGCGCAAATTTCGTAACAATGTAGTGCGGAACATGCCTACTTTTGCCTCAAATACATGATACAACTGTTCCACCAACCCAGTGTACTTCGGGTTGCGGAGTATGTTTATGGAAGACCGCCAACTTAACTTTCGAACCAGTCTGACCGACCTCGATGCCAATCAGTGGATCGGTGCAATCGATGATGTATGCGAAGACTTTGGCTTTTTTGAACAGCTTGGTCGTGGGCACTGCGCCGGATTTCTTGAGGCAGGCAACAACTTGCTTGTCACGTTTGAAAATGCCGAAAGTGTGCGCGCCTATAATCTTGATGCCGAACCGCGTGGCTTTGCCTATGCGCGTCATGACGGCTGGTCGCATCTTGCGCTGATCTCTTTCACCGAAAGCTGGTTCCGCGATCCGGCAATCTATGCGTTTTTCGACCGCATGGTGGATGATGGTTTCTTTGAAGACTTCCAAAATGTGCTGTTCCACGGAAGTGACGGTGGTGCGGCCTATGCCGCGGCGGCCTTCTCAGTCGCAGCACCCGGCGCGTCAGTTATCGCACTGCGTCCGCAAGCCACTCTTGAGGCGCGTTCAACGGGTTGGGACAAACGTTACAAGTCTGCGCGTAAAAAGAATTTTGCGACCCGTTACGGATATGCTCCTGAAATGATCGATGGCGCAAAGCACGTGTTTGTGGCTTACGATCCGTACGAGCATCTGGATGCGGGCCATGCGGCGCTATTCCGTAAACCGCATGTGACGATGCTGCCCTGCCCTTTGATCGGTGGGCAGCTTGACCGTTCATTCGACCGGATGGGCATCCATGATGTGATGATCAAACTGGCGATGGATCGCAATCTGGATGGCAAGCGGTTTGCACAGCTTTTACGCGCGCGCCGCTATGATCAGGTCTATATCCGCAAGCTGGTTCAATACCTCATCAAAGCAAACCACGACGATTTCGCGCAAATCATCTGCCGCTACATGATGAACCGCGGCATCAGCAAGTTCTTCGAGACGAAACTCGAAGAACTACAAGCCAATCAAATCGATTAAACATAGTAGATGTCGCGGTAAACGTGACGCACGATGTCTTCGCGGCGCACACCCAATTTCGCAAGGTCTTTGTCGCTTAGGTCCTGCATCCGCTCTACGGCTTGGGTTCTGTTCTGTGCGTCTGCCAAACCAGCAAAGAAACGCCCAACACCTTGCCGAACACGCGCAGCCAAGGATGCTTTGGGGTGGTTTTCGATTGTATCAGTGTAAAATGCCATATCGGGGCTCCTATCAAAGCTTATTTGCGTTGCTTGATAGATATGCCCCTGAGGCTTGAGCGAAACCACCAAGGCTGCAATGCCGCGATGCAGTCATTGCATGGCGTGGGCGCGATGCTCTAGTCGGCGTCGCTGCGCGCGTCGATAATCCGCTTAAGTAACTTGTAAATCCGCTCGCCAAAATAACCCAAGGTCGCACCTGCGATTACACCGAAGGTCGTACCGCTATCAAGCAATGCAGCAGCTACTGCAGCGGCAACCAGCGCGACCATAAAGGCGATCAGCCGTTTCTCGTGAGGCTCAATTGCGAAGTAGCCTTCAAGAAACTTTACAATCGGACCCGCAACAGGTCCTTCGAGTTGCGGCGTGAAAAAGCCGGCAACGGCAGCAACCAAAAAACCGAGCATGATGACATCTCCTGATAAGTGGGGCGTTCCACCACATCAGCATCCTAAAAGCGCATGTAATCTACAAGGGCAATCACAAGCCCTATGGCATCCATGCCCACAAAGGTGTAATCCAGCCACATGCCTGATAGACAATTAACAAGCCTGACAATCCGCCGCCCTGATGACTGGCATTTGCATCTGCGTGATGGTGCAATGCTGCAAGCGGTTTTGCCAGAAACAGCCCGCCATTTCGCCCGCGCGATCATTATGCCCAACCTCGTGCCGCCCGTCGTGACGTCTGCGCAAGCCGTCACATACCGTGCGCGGATCATGGATGCTTTGCCGCAAGGTGCTGATTTCACACCGCTGATGACGCTTTATCTGACCGAAACGACTGACCCAGAAGATGTGCGCGCAGCCCACGCTGCAGGGATTGCGACCGCAGTTAAATTGTACCCTGCTGGGGCTACGACGAACTCTGCATCTGGTGTGACCGATTTTGAAAAGGTGCGTGGCGTGCTTGAGGTGATGGCCGAAATCGGCATGCCGCTTTGTGTGCATGGCGAAGTCACAGACCACGATATCGATATCTTTGACCGCGAGGCGATGTTTATCGACCGTGTGCTAAAGCCGTTGCGCAAAAAAGTGCCTGACCTCAAGATCGTGATGGAACATGTCACGACCCAAGACGCCGTAGATTACGTGCGCGACAGCAACAAGAACCTTGCCGCCACAATCACGACGCATCACCTGATCATCAACCGCAATCATATCCTTGCGGGCGGGATCAAACCGCATTTTTACTGCCTGCCCGTCGCCAAACGCGAGGCGCACCGCGTCGCATTGGTTCAGGCTGCAATCTCTGGCGACAAACGCTTTTTCCTTGGCACAGACAGCGCGCCCCATACTGATCCTGCAAAGCTACAAGCTTGCGGTTGCGCGGGTATTTTCACAGCGCCCACCACGATGTCTTGCCTAGCCGAGGTTTTTGACGCCGCTGGCCGCATGCGCAAGATCGAAAGCTTTGCGTCGCTCAATGGCCCTGAGTTTTACAAGTTGCCCGCGAACACCAGCACGATCACGCTGACCAAAGGCGAGCCCGTGCAATACCCAAGCCATATCCAGACTGCGGACGGTCCTGTGACTGTGTTTGATCCGGGGTTTGACCTGCACTGGCGTGTTGAGGAGTAAAACCTGCCGGATGCCTCCGGCGGAAGTTTATTTAGAAATAAGAAGCAATAGGCCCATACAATGATCCCCACCTCTTTCCCCACCAAAGAAGAAATGGCCCGTTTGACGGCCGGCATGCTGATTGAGATTGGCGCGATCGATTTTAATGCAACGGAACCGTTTACGCATGCCTCTGGCAAGCAAGCACCTACATATGTGGACTGCCGCAAGCTGATCTCGTTTCCGCGTATCCGCGCGACATTGATGGATTTCATGGCCGTTTCGATTATGCGCGAAGCCGGGTTCGAAGCCTTTGACAATATCGCTGGTGGCGAAACTGCTGGTATTCCCTTTAGTGCATTGGTCGCTGAACGTTTGGCCCTGCCGATGACCTATGTGCGCAAAAAGCCAAAGGGTTACGGACGCAATGCGCGCATCGAAGGTGTGATGACCGAAGGCCAGCGCGTGTTGCTGGTTGAGGATCTGACAACTGATGGCGGATCAAAATTGTCGTTCGTGGATGCTATTCGTGAAACCGGTGCCAGCTGCAGTGCGACGGCCGTAATCTTTTACTATGGCATCTTTGATGGCGTCGAAGAGACTTTGGCAGAACACGGCGTGCAACTCATCCATCTTTGCACATGGTGGGACGTCTTGGCCGAGGCCAAAGCACGGGGTGCTTACGACAGCGCAACACTGACGGCAGTAGAGGCCTATTTGAACGATCCTGCAGGTTGGAAGCCCGCGTAACAGGCAAAAAACTTATCCCGAGCTCTGTGCACAACTGGGCGCGGGAATCGCAAACACACTCTGTATGTTGGGCGGACTTTGCGTGATCCTACCTAATATGGTATGATTTGAGAATTGCTGCATTTATCCACAAGGTTATCCCGCCAGATATCCCCGATGATATCAAGATAGCTATCTCCAGTGCCCAACTGCTAAGCGTGCAGTGCGATGTTTGAGGGGACATGATGAACGAGATTACGACATTTAATGCCAGCGGTGTTGAAAACGCGACTGCTGATGCGATGCCCCACTCCATTGAGGCAGAGCAGCAGCTTTTGGGTGCTATTCTGACCAATAATGACATTTTTGACCGCGTTGCCGCGATCATTGGTCCAAAGCATTTCTACGACCCTGTCCATGCTCGCATTTTTGAAACGGCTGCCTCGCGCATTGGCCGCAATATGTTGGCAAGCCCTGTCACCCTTAAGGCTTTTATGGAAGATGATGAGGGCCTAAAGGAATTAGGTGGCCCTCCTTACCTTGCCCGTCTTGCGGGTGCGGCGATCTCGGCTTTTGCGGCGCGTGACTATGCCCAGATGATCTATGATCTGGCGACCCGCCGCGAATTGATCCGCCTTGGCCGTGACATCACCGACAAAGCCGCCAAAGTTGACGTAGAAAGCGAACCGCGCGAGCAGATCATCGAGGCCGAGCAGGCGCTTTATTCATTGGCCGAACAAGGTGTGTCAGAACGCGGGTTTCAGTCGTTCCTTGCTGCGGTGACAGAGGCTGTGAATGTTGCCAACACCGCCTATCAGCGCGATGGCGGATTGGCTGGTATTTCAACCGGCTTGATCGATATGGACAAGAAACTGGGCGGATTACACAAGTCCGACCTGTTGATTATCGCGGGTCGCCCGTCGATGGGGAAAACCTCGTTGGCGACAAACATCGCCTACAACATTGCCAAGGCCTACCGCAAAGGCCCGATGCAAGATGGCAGCGAAGGCGCCATTGACGGCGGCGTTGTTGGGTTCTTTTCACTAGAGATGAGCGCGGAGCAGTTGGCAGGCCGCATTCTGGCCGAAGCATCAGAGATTTCGTCTCACAAAATCCGCCAAGGCGACATGACCGAAACCGAATTTCGCCGTTTTGTTGACGCCGCCAAAAAGCTGGAGTCCTGCCCGCTTTATATCGATGATACCGCCGCGATCCCGATCTCGCAGCTTGCCGCCCGCGCACGTCGCTTGAAACGCACGCATGGTTTGGATGTGCTGATCGTTGACTACCTACAGCTGGTGCGCGGCACGTCGGACAACCGCGTGCAGGAAATCGGCGAAATCTCGATGGGTCTAAAGGCTATCGCCAAGGAGTTGAACATCCCCGTCATCGCCCTATCCCAGCTTTCACGTCAGGTCGAATCGCGTGAAGATAAGCGCCCGCAGCTGTCTGATTTGCGCGAATCCGGCTCTATTGAGCAGGACGCCGATGTGGTTATGTTTGTATACCGTGGTGAATACTACACAGAGCGTGAAAAGCCTGAAGATCACAACATGGAAGCAATTGCGGCCTGGCAAGAAAAAATGTCTAGCTTGCACGGTAAAGCCGAGGTTATCGTAGGCAAACAACGCCACGGCCCAATCGGGATGATCGAGCTGTCATTCACAGCGGAATTCACACGGTTTGGCAATTTGGTAAAGCCTTGGCAACAAGGCGACGATACGCAGTTTTAGAAAGGTTGAAATCATCAAAAAGCTCGTTGTTCTCTTGTGCATGTTAGCTGGTTCAGCGACTGCGCAATCCTCCTCCGACATTGTCGTGAGGTTCACCGGATTTTTGGGAAACCTGCGTTTGCCTGCCGCTGATGTCCGTGCAGACCTGATGGGGACTGATCCATATTTTCGCCAGATTGCAATTGCGATGAATGAAACGGCGACCGCTTCGTTTGCTGCATTCACCGCAACGCATATCAATCAACCCGTATCGTTTTTTGTATGCGGCGATGAAATGCAAAAAATCACGATCCAAGAGCGGATCGACACAGGATTTGCCCTGACTGACCCTATTCCGTTGGACCGCGCTGTCGCGATTGTCGCCGCGTTGAACGGTCAAGGTGACTGCCCCTAGATCGTTGTCAAAGCGGTCATCAAAGGCATGGTAGATCGCAATGACGGTGCAATTTACTTGCCCGTCGTAGCAGCCCCTGCCAAAAGGTCGCTATGAGTACCGGACGCCTAATCATTGATCTTGACGCTGTCGTCGCCAACTGGCGCGCGTTAGATGGTATGACCAATTGCAAAACTGCAGCCGTGGTCAAAGCTGACGGCTATGGCCTTGGCGCTGCAAATGTCGCCAAAGCGCTGTTCAAAGCTGGCGTGCGGCAGTTCTTTGTTGCCGTCGCCGAAGAAGCCGTGGCGATCCGCGCAGAACTAGGCCCAAAGCCTGAAATCTGCGTGTTTTCCGGCCACATGAAGGGCGACACTGATTTGATCCGCGAGCTGGGTTTGACCCCGATGCTCAATTCCGTGGAACAGCTGACCCAACACCTAGAGACCCTACCGGACCATCCTTTTGGTATCCAACTTGATACCGGCATGAACCGCTTGGGGTTGGAAATGCAAGAATGGGCCGCCGTGGCAGAGCTCGCTTTGGCGCAGCGTCCCAAGCTTGTGATGTCGCATCTGGCCTGCGCGGATGAACCCGATCACCCGATGAACCCCTATCAATTGGACCAGTTCAAAAAGATGACAGATGGCATTTCTGTGCCGCGTTCTTTAGCGGCAACAGGTGGTATCTTATTGGGCCCCGAGTATCACTTTGACCTGACGCGCCCCGGCATCGGTCTTTATGGCGGACTCCCATTTGAAAGCGCCACGCCCGTGGTCGAGTTGGATTTGCCTATTATACAAATCCGCGATGTGGCCGAGGGCGAAGTTGTTGGCTATGCCAACGCCTGGCAAGCGGCCCGCCCGTCGCGCATCGCAACTGTGTCTGGCGGCTACGCCGACGGCATCCCGCGCATCTTGTCTGACCGGGCTACGTTTTATCACGGCGATACCCCCTGCAAACTGGTTGGCCGAGTCTCAATGGATCTGATCACGGTAGATATTACCGATCTGCCGGATGATCCGACAAAGCTGACTTTGATCGGCCCGCATCAAGGCGTTGATGATCTGGCGCAGGCCGCAGGCACAATTGGCTATGAGATTTTGACGCAGCTTGGCGCACGTTACCGCCGCAAGACGTTTGGCAAATAGACCGCCAATGTTGAATATTCTGCGCATCGCCAACCTTTCACTGTTGATCCTATTTCCCATCGCATGGTTCGCCCCGTTGATGCGTGCAGGTCTTTTGCCGATCTTCGGCCTTAGCGAAATTAGTGTGATTTCTGGAATGCAGGCCCTTTGGGATAGCGACGTCGCATTGGCTTTGCTGGTCACTGCTTTTGCGCTTTTCGCGCCCTACCTCAAGACGATTGGGCTGGCGTTGGTGCACTTTAACCTGCTGAAAGATAAGACTTTACCGGCGCTGTCTTGGATCGGAAAGCTCGCGATGGCGGATGTGTTTCTGATCGCGCTCTATATCGTTGTGATCAAAGGCGTCGGTTTTGGCAGGGTCGAAACCGGCTGGGGGCTTTATATGTTTACGGCCTGTATCCTCGCTTCCATCGCGATTTCTGCGCTGACGCCCAAAGCCAAATCACAGGCACTTGCCGAATAGACTGAATTGGTCCAAAAGGTGAACATGGCCAAAGAACTTAACTTTACATGTTCCCAATGCGGTGCCGCCTTTCGCAAATGGTCGGGGCAATGCGACGCGTGTCAGGCGTGGAATTCCATCACCGAAAGCAAAGCGCTTAGCAGTGGCCCAAAAGGCAAGTCTCTCGGGGGAATGCGCGGCAAGCCAGTTCCGCTGACTGACCTCGCAACCCAAGAGGACGAACCACCCCGCACGTTGGCGGGCGTAGGCGAACTTGACCGCGTGTTAGGTGGCGGGTTGGTCAAAGCATCGGCGCTATTGGTTGGCGGCGATCCCGGCATTGGTAAATCCACTTTGCTATTGCAGGCAGCGGCAAGGTTCGCGCGCAATGGTCTAAAGGTCATCTACATTTCCGGCGAAGAATCAAATGCTCAGGTGCAGATGCGTGCTCGCAGATTAGGGCTCGAGGATAGTCCCGTTTTGCTGGCCTCGGAAACGAACCTGCGCGACATTCTTACCACGCTTGAGATTGAAAAGCCCGATCTTGCGATCATCGATTCCATTCAAACGATGTGGGCTGACAATGTCGACAGCGCGCCGGGCAGCGTCAGCCAAGTCCGGTCATCGGCACATGAACTGACCACATTCGCCAAACGCAACGGCATGGCGGTCGTCATGGTTGGTCACGTCACAAAAGATGGCACAATCGCAGGTCCGCGCGTGGTCGAGCATATGGTCGACACGGTGCTTTATTTTGAAGGCGACCGCGGGCATCAGTTCCGCATTCTACGCTCGGTCAAGAACCGCTTTGGACCTGCGGACGAGATTGGCGTGTTTGAAATGACAGGCAAAGGTTTGGCCGAGGTCAAGAATCCTTCAGCCTTGTTCTTGTCTGAACGCGGCGCCCCTGCCCCCGGATCAGTCGTGTTTGCAGGCATCGAAGGCAGCCGCCCGCTGCTTTGCGAGATCCAAGCGCTTGTGGCACCTTCGCCACACAGTCAACCACGCAGATCTGTCGTCGGATGGGACAGCGGACGGCTTGCAATGATCCTTGCCGTACTCGAATCGCGGTGCGGTGTTCCCTTCACCGGATTGGACGTTTATCTCAACGTTGCAGGGGGTTTACGCATCTCAGAGCCGGGTGCAGACCTTGCCGTGGCGGCAGCTTTGGTATCCGCCCGCGAGGACGCCGCATTGCCCGCTGAAGCCGTTATTTTCGGTGAAATCAGCTTGTCCGGCGCGCTCCGTCCTGTGGTTCAGACCGAAAATAGATTGAAAGAAGCCCAGAAACTTGGTTTTACGTCAGGCATTGTTCCACAACAGGCCAAACAGCCTAAAGTGGCGGGACTGGATTTGCGCACAGCGACAGATCTGGCCGGTTTTGTTGAAGATGTATTTGGCGCAAGGTGACGCGCTATCAAGTAGGAGATGATCGATGGAAGGTTTCACACTCGTTGACGCAGGTGTAGCGATCCTTGTGCTACTGTCAGGTGTTTTGGCCTATAGCCGCGGTTTCGTCCGCGAGGCAATGGCTATCGTGGGCTGGATCGGTGCGACAGTTGTCGCGTTCATCTTTGCTGATCAGGTTGAACCACTTATCCGTCAAATCCCGATCCTCGGCGATTTTATCGGCGACAGTTGCGAGCTTGCGATCATCGCGGCCTTTGCAGCGGTCTTTGCCGTGGCCCTTGTGGTCGTTTCAATTTTTACTCCGCTCTTTTCCACCGTCATCCAACGCTCCGCGCTTGGCGGAATCGATCAAGGTCTAGGTTTCTTCTTTGGCGTCCTGCGCGGCGTTTTGCTGGTCGCGGTAGCCTTCTTTGTCTATGACACAATCTTTGCCAGCCAAGAGTTCGCAGCGATTGATGACAGCCGTTCGGCACAAGTCTTTGCACAGTTGACAGCTCGCATCGAAGCGCAAAACCCGGAGCAGGCTTTGGGTTGGATCACAGAGCAGTACCAGCAGTTGGTCGGCAGCTGTGGTGCACCCGAAACAGCAATTACACCCGAAGCGGCACCTGCAACCGAGTAAGCAGCCCGCCTATAATTTTTTGAACGGCCAGCGGTGCAATCCGCTGGCCGTTTTTGGTTCTTCTGTAGCGTTTAAATGGCAATTCAAACTGCTCGCTTCAAAGCTCGGCTAACCAATTTAAACGAACGTATCATTGATTATTGTCCAAACAGATGCACGATCTAAATTTAGCAAACCGGAAAGGACTTCAGATGAAAGCAGTTCTAAAGGCTGTCGCACTTTTGATCGCAGTTATCGCAACTGGCGCTGCAACGGTCGCGCTCGTCAAAGAAGACATGCCTGATCTTGCTATGCCGGATGCGCCTTGGGTTTCCGGGTCTGTTTTGGACGGCTCTGTCTTTTACACGACGGATCAGGTTATCGAATCTGGCGATGTCATTTTAGACGAATTCCATTTCAAAGACGGAGCCTTTCAGTCGGCAATGTGTCAGATCTACTGCGATTTTGGCTGGTCCGACTACAAAACGTGGCAAGACGGCGAGACGCTCCATTTCTATGCTGTCACCCGTTGCCCCGATGCGCCGCACACGGTCGCCTTTCTTGGCACAGTTGTTGACGGCAAGCTTAGCTTTGCAGGGACATGGACAACACGCAGATGGTACTGGACACATCAAATCAATGTCATCGGCGAAGGCACAACAACCCCGACCGCCGCCCATCTTGCTGAAAGCTAGGACCGCATGACACCCAAATCCGGCGCGAAAATCGTGCCCCTTGCGGTCAAGTTCCTTGCACTTTTGACCTTTATTCTGCTGGCCACTTGGGGTGCGCATTTTATCCGCGATGCGCTCAACCTCGAGATCATGCCACGCAATGAACAGGGCGTGCACAGTGCGGTAATGCTTGGAACGGCGGCATATGTAGTTTTGCTGGCCCTACCCTTTGTGCCGGGCGCAGAGATTGGCATCGCCCTACTGACATCCTTTGGGGCCTCGATTGCGCCTCTCGTCTATGCGGCAACCGTTACAGCAATGATGTTGGCATATGTTATCGGACTTGTGTTGCCAACGACCGCATTGGTCAAACTGCTGACAATCTTGCGCATGCGCAGAGCTGCTGACTTGATCGCACGCGCGGCAGCATTGCCCCCGGATCAAAGGATTGGGATGCTGTTGGAAGAAGCGCCCCCCAACATCATGTCACTCGTGCTTCGGCGTCGCTACGTCGCGCTTGCGATTGCGGTGAACGTCCCAGGCAACGCAATTATTGGCGGCGGTGGTGGTATCATGATGATGGCAGGTTTGAGTGGAATTTTCGCGCCGGTGCCAACGTTGATTGCAATCTTGATCGGTGTGTCGCCGGTTCCCCTCGTGATCTTTTTCTTTGGAGCCTAGCGCCACCGCGCAATCAAATTGACGGGTGTTTAGCAATAGCGCTAGCATACGAAATGGCGAATGATTACGCACTTTCCGGCCCAGCAGGACGTGACGCTGTTGCAAGCGGTCGGGCCAGCCCGAAATGGTATCGCACGGATGTCGCGCCTGACGCGATCCGCGCTCTTATGATCAAATCAGATGCGATTGCGTTGCGTGACACGGTCATCTGGCTAGGGGCTATGGTCGTCTTTGGATCCATCGCGGTGATACTATGGCCATCATGGTGGTCGCTGCCATTCTGGCTCGCCTACGGGGTGCTTTATGGGTCGGCATCAGACGCCCGTTGGCACGAATGCGGCCATAGGACAGCGTTCAAGACCGCGTGGATGAATAATGTCGTATACCACATTGCCAGCTTTATGCTGATGCGAAATCCGATCACATGGCGCGCCAGCCATGTGCGCCACCACACCGACACCATCATCGTTGGGCGCGACCCCGAAATCGTGGCGATGCGCCCGCCTGATCTGGGACGGATCGTACTCAACTTGTTTGGCCTGCTAGAGGTCCCCCATCAGCTTGCCCGCCTTGCCCTGCATGCAAGCGGTCAAATTCACCCGGACGAGGCGATGTACTTGCGCGAAGCCGACCACCGCTCTGCGTTTCTCGCGGCCCGCATCCATCTGGGCATTTACGCTGCGGTGATTGTGACGGCCCTTGCGACGGGATCTATCCTGCCGCTTATGCTGATTGGCCTGCCACGGCTTTATGGCGCATGGCATCACGTGATGACTGGCCTGTTGCAGCACCTTGGATTGGCCGAAAATGTGTCGGATCATCGCTTGAACACCCGCACGGTGCTAATGAACCCGATCAGCCGTTTTATTTACCTCAATATGAACTACCACCTTGAACATCACATGTTCACGATGGTTCCGTATTACCGCCTGCCGCAATTGCACGAATTGATCAAACACGATGTCCCTGCCCCCGACCCGTCAATCTACGCCGCATTTCGGCGACTTTTGCCGGTTTTGGTTAAACAGTTAAAATACAAAGACGCCGTGATTTTGCCCGAGTTGCCCGAAGGGGCCACGCCATATGGTGAAGATGCCGCCCGTCTCAGACCGTTTGCAGCCTAAAGCCCGACAATTTGCCACGCTGCCTTGATCGCTCCGTGACATGAGGGACATGACCCTCTAAGAAGGGGGCAAATTCATATTCACGGATTCGGAGCTGCCCCCTTGTCCAATCAGATGCCGCCTGCCCACCCTTTCGATGATGACAAGTTGCGCGAGGAATGTGGCGTCTTTGGCGTCGTCGGTGTCACCGATGCATCCAACTTCGTAGCGCTTGGCCTGCACGCCCTGCAACACCGCGGGCAAGAGGCTGGCGGGATCGTCACGCATGACCCAGAAACTGGCTTTAACCAGCAACGGCGTATGGGTCTGGTTCGTGATAACTTTACCAGCCCCAACATCATGCAGCTTTTGCCTGGCACCATCGGTATCGGGCATGTACGTTATTCTACCGCTGGCTCTAAGGGCCAGACGGCGATGCGCGATGTGCAGCCTTTCTTTGGTGAATTTTCTATGGGTGGTGCGGCGATTGCCCACAACGGTAACATTACCAACGCACTTTCCTTGCGCCGCGAATTGATCGAACGCGGTTCGATCTTCCAAAGCTCGTCCGACAGTGAATGCATCATCCACCTGATGGCGCGTTCCATGGGCCGCACAATTCCGGACCGCATGGAAGAAGCACTTCGCAAAGTCGAAGGCGCATTTTCTATCGTGGCGATGACCCGCACGAAACTGATCGGCTGCCGTGATCCATTGGGCGTGCGTCCACTGGTCTTGGGCAAAATCGGCGATGGCTGGGCGTTGGCGTCTGAAACCTGCGCGCTGGACATCATCGGTGCCGAGTTCATCCGCGAGATTGAGCCGGGCGAAATGGTTGTTGTGACCGAAAAAGGCGTAGCCAGCCATTTTCCTTTCCGTCCCGCCGCATCGCGTTTTTGCATCTTTGAGCATGTGTATTTCAGCCGCCCTGACAGCATCCTTGGTGGTCGTTCGGTCTATGAAACCCGCGAAAACATCGGCCGTGAGTTGGCGAAAGAAGCCCCGGTTGATGCGGACCTCGTTTGCCCTGTCCCGGACAGCGGCACGCCTGCGGCAATCGGTTACTCGCTGCAATCAGGCATTCCGTATGCGATGGGGATCATCCGCAACCAGTATATGGGCCGCACGTTCATTGAACCGACAGAAAGCATCCGCAACATGGGTGTGCGTTTGAAGCTGAACGTCAACCGTGCGCTGATCAAAGGCAAACGTGTGATCTTGGTTGATGACAGCGTTGTGCGCGGCACGACCAGCCGCAAGATCAAAGAAATGATCCTTGATGCGGGTGCTGCAGAGGTGCACTTCCGCATTGCGTCACCGCCCACGGCATGGCCTTGTTTTTACGGCGTCGACACGCCCCAGCGTGACAAGCTGCTGGCGGCCACGATGACTGCAGAAGAAATGCGCGAACATCTTGGTGTGGATAGCCTCAAGTTCATTTCGATCGACGGGCTTTACCGCGCAGTTGGTCAAGCAAACGGTCGCGACGCGAGCAAACCTGCTTATTGCGACGCTTGTTTCTCGGGTGAATATCCTATCGCACCGTCCGATATGATCGAACAAGGTTTTCAGTCAAATACCGCTGCGGAGTAGACACTTCAGCGCGCAAACTGCTTTGGTTAACGATGATGTGATGTCGCAAAAGATGTTTGATCCGTCGCAGCCACTTTCGCTTGCCAGAAATCTCTGACAGAAGCGCCCGAAACATGAAAGCGGCGCAGACAATGTCAGAACCTGATCCAATTTTAGCAGGGCAAAAAGCAACCCTGCCCGAGGCCTTGGACCTGACAGCGCTTGCTGTCATCGGCGTAATCGAAGGCCACAACGGTGCCGTCGCGATCTTGCGGTCCTCTGATGGAGAAATCGTGCGGGTCGTCCCAGGAGACGTCGCCTTTGGCGTCACCGTCACAGCGATTGGCGAAGCACAAATTCTGCTGACCGATGGCGCGGGTCGCACCCAATCATTGCAATTGCCTCTCGGCTAAGACTTGACCTTGGCGGCAGTTCGGAACATCACCCAGCCCATGACAAAAACAGTATTGATCACCGGTGCATCGCGCGGCCTTGGCGCTGCATTGGCCAAAGCAATGGCGCCCACCCATCACGTGATTGCGGTCGGCAAGACCGTTGGGGCATTGGAAGAACTTGATGATGCGATCCAAGCGCAAGGCGGCCAAGCCACGCTTGCGCCGATGGATATTAGCGTTGACGAAGCAATGCAGCAGCTTTGCCGTGGCATCTTTGACCGCTGGGGCAGTCTGGACCTATGGCTGCACACGGCAGTTCACGCGGCCCCTTTGGCCCCCGCAGGTCATATCGGCCCCAAGGACCTAGCCAAGTCCATATCAATCAATATCGAAGCAACATCGCGCCTGATTTCCTACGTCAGCCTGTTATTGGGTCAAACCGGACAGGCCGTGTTCTTTGATGATCCACGCGGCGGTTCACAGTTCTTTGGTGCATACGGTGCTACGAAGGCGGCGCAAATCGCACTCGCCCGCAGTTGGCAGGCTGAAAGCGCGAAAACCGGCCCGACGGTCAAAATCCTCACACCTGCTGCGATGCCGACCGCGACGCGCGCAAGGTTCTATCCCGGCGAAGATCGCAGCGCATTGACCGAACCGAACGTCGAAGCCGCACGTTTGCTGCCCCTTATTCTGTCCTGACGCCCTAAACCGTTGCAGATGGTCTACGCAAGAGCCCAACATGCAGCCACACGCGCCCGTGGACTTGCCGCGCAGCACCGCACGGCATAGGACTGTCCCAAGACAATAAGGGGCCGCCAATGCGTATTTTGATCACCAACGACGACGGCATCAATGCGCCGGGCCTAAAGGTTCTAAACGACATCGCACATGAGATTGCGGGATCGAACGGCGAAGTCTGGACAGTCGCCCCCGCATTCGAACAATCGGGCGTCGGTCACTGCATCAGCTACACGCACCCCACAATGATCGCGCAACTGGATGATCGCCGCTTTGCCGCCGAAGGCTCGCCCGCGGATTGTGTAATTGCGGGCCTCTATGATGTGATGAAAGACAATACCCCCGACCTGATCCTGTCAGGCGTGAACCGGGGTAACAACGCCGCTGAAAACACGCTTTATTCCGGCACAATCGGCGCATGTATCGAAGGCGCATTGCAAGGTGTCCGGTCCATCGCCATGTCACAATTCTATGGCGACGATAACAAAGACCTCGAAAACCCGTTCGAGGCCGCAGCCGTCCACGGTGCTGCAACCGTGCGTGCGCTCCTGAACGAAGCTCTTTGGGACGACGACGCGGATTACAAACCCTTTTACAACGTGAATTTTCCGCCTGTTCCAGCGTCGGCAGTCAAAGGAATGGCCGCTACCACCCAAGGTTTCCGGCTGAATACCCGCTTTCGCGCAGAAGCACAGACATCACCTACGGGGCGCAAGTTCCTTTGGGTGCGTGGTGGGCCGCAACACGAACCGACAGCCCCCGGCACGGATGCGGCAGCGAACTTGGATGGCTACATCTCGATCACCCCAATGCGGGCGGATCTGACGGACTATAAGATGGTTAACACCCTCAAGGATGCGCTTTCGTGACGTTTGACGCAGCCACTAAGATGCAGTTTCTCTATGCGCTCCGAAGCAAAGGCGTCACAGACGCGCGCGTGCTGACAGCGATGGAACAGGTCGACCGTGCGGACTATGTCAAAGGCACATTCGCTGACCGCGCCTACGAGGACATGCCTTTGCCCATCGCATGCGGGCAAACGATCAGCCAGCCATCCATTGTAGGGCTGATGACACAAGCCTTGCAGATTAGTCCACGCGACAAGGTTCTCGAAATCGGAACAGGCTCTGGTTATCAGGCCGCAATCCTGAGCAAACTGGCACGCCGCGTGTACACTGTTGATCGCTACCGCAGGTTGGTCCAAACCGCCCGCGCGGTGTTCGAGGCCAACGATATCACCAACATCACAACATTCACCGCAGACGGCAGCCACGGATTTGCAGAGCAAGCGCCCTTTGACCGCATCCTGTTGACAGCCGCCGCCGAGGACCCGCCAGGCCCACTGTTGGCGCAATTGCGTGTCGGCGGAATCATGGTTCTGCCCGTTGGACAATCAGACGCAGTACAAAGCCTGATCCGCGTAAAACGCTCCGAGACGGGCTTTGAATATGACGAATTACGCGCCGTTCGCTTTGTCCCCTTGCTAGAAGGGCTAGGACAAGAGTAAAGTGCCACAAAATATGGTACGACCCCGAACATAAGGGGCGACTTGGCAAAAGGAGCGGTAGGATGGCAAACAGGCATATCCAGGTACGACGCGTATTGATGGCGGGCGTGGCAATGGCCACTCTTGCAGCATGCGAAGACTTTGATATCGACTTGCGCGATATAGGGAATGGGTTTGATACCACCTCTGCTGTGCAGCAATTGCCCGGTCGTCCGCGCCCCGATGACCGTGGGGTCATTTCCTATCCAAATTATCAGGTTGTCGTTGCGCGCCAAGATGACACAATCCGCGGCATTGCAATCCGCCTTGGGCTGAATCCCGATGAACTGGCAGCCTACAACGGCGTTGAGGCGGATGCGATCTTGCGCCGCGATGAAATCATCGCACTGCCGTCGCGCGTCGCAGAGCCGTCACCAGCAACGGGTGCCATTGCAACGGGACCAATTCAGCCACTTGATGTCTCTGCCATTGCAACCAGCGCATTGGACCGCGCAGATGCGAGCGGGGCAGTCGTCTCCGCACCTCTTGCGCCTGCTGCGACGCCATCCCCCGCAGCTGCTACACCTGTGCTGCAAGGCTCTGAGCCGATCCGCCACCAGGTTTTGCGCGGCGAAACGGTCTTTTCAATCTCACGGCTGTATAATGTGCCTGTGACGAATATCGCCGAATGGAACGGACTAAATTCCGAATTCACAATCCGCGAAGGCCAGTTCTTGCTGGTGCCGCGTGGTGGTGCCGCGCCTGCACCAACTGCAGCAACGATCGTGACCGCACCGGGTGCCGGCACAGCGACACCGCTTCCACCAAGTGCATCAACACCGCTACCCGATGAGACCCCTTCTGTGCCGCTGCCTGCGGCTGCGGCACCGACCGCGCCAGATATCGGCACACCAACACAGCCAGCAACTGCAAATGCCCGTTTTTCGATGCCACTGCAGGGCGCGATCATTCGCAGCTATGCGCCAGGGTCCAACGAAGGCATAGATATTGGTGCTTCTGCTGGAACGAATGTCTCAGCGGCTGATAGCGGGTCGGTTGCTGCCGTTACCACCGACACAAGCGGCGGCGCGATTGTTGTGCTAAAGCACAGCGACGGGCTGTTAACGGTCTACACCCAAATGGGAGGCCTCACGGTCGAAAAGAACGACAGTGTTTCACGCGGACAGACGATCGGCAAAGTGCGTGCGGGCAGCCCAAGCTTTTTGCATTTTGAAGTGCGGCGCGGTCTGCAAAGTCTTGATCCGGCCGATTATCTGCCGTGATGTTTGATCAGGTAAGGTGGATCATGATCCACCTTACGCCAAACGCACCCCACGACGACCCGCCAGATCTGTAAAATACTGCCACGCCACGCGGCCAGACCGACTGCCGCGGGTGGCCTGCCATTCAATCGCCTCTGCACGCAAGGTGGCGTCGTCGATGTCCACTCCGTGTGCATCGCAATAGCCGCGGATCATCTCTAGGTATTCGTCTTGGCTACACGGATGAAACCCCAGCCAAAGCCCGAACCGATCCGACAGCGATACCTTTTCCTCGACCGCCTCGGACGGTGAAATCGCGGTCGAGCGTTCGTTTTCAATCATATCGCGAGGCATCAAATGGCGGCGGTTTGACGTGGCATAAAGTACGACATTTTCGGGCCGCCCTTCGATCCCGCCATCCAGAACCGCCTTGAGTGATTTGTAATGCGCGTCGTCATGCCCAAACGAAAGGTCATCACAAAACATGATAAACCGCGCATCCGCTCCGCGCAGCATGTTTAGACAACGGCCAATACTGGGCAGGTCTTCGCGCTGTACTTCAACCATCTTAAGGTTGGGATGCGCCACATAAGCTGCGCCATGTATCGCCTTAACAAGGCTGGATTTTCCCATACCGCGCGCGCCCCAAAGCAGAGCATTGTTCGCAGGCAATCCAGCCGCAAACTGCAGTGTGTTCGCCATCAATGTATCACGAGACCTGTCCACACCAACCAACAGATCAACCCCGATGCGGTTAACATGTGCGACAGGTTCCAAGCGGTCCGGATCAGCATGCCAAACAAAGGCAGAGGCTTGGGAAAAATCCGGGGCCTTGCCCGCCGCGGGGCTAAGGCGTTCTAGCGCCTCAGCAATCCGTTTAAGGGTCTTCTTGCTCAAGGCTTCGGATCCGCGTCAGTTGGTGCCACTTCTTCGCCCAGATCATCTTCGTCGATGTCAAAAAGGCTCTCGTCTTCGCCGATGATACCTTCAGCACGGGCCACGCGGTCTTTTTTCCGCTCGACGGCGGCGACCAAATGGATCGAAATCTCGTAAAGCCCGTAAACCACCACAAACAGGATCAACTGCGTTGTGACATCAGGCGGCGTAACCAAGGCCGCGACGATCAAGATGCCAACCATTGCGTATTTACGTGTGCCGCGCAGGCCACGCGAGCTCGCCAATCCAGCCGACCCCATCAAAGTCAGCAAAACAGGTAGTTGGAAACAAACCCCGAATGCCACGATCATCTTGAGCGTAATATCGAGCGTCTCGTTAACCTTGCCGTTAAAGACAATGTCAACGCCGGTATCGGCGGTGGCAGCCACAGGCAAAGCCAGCCCGCCTGCCGCACTTGGCAACAATTCAGTACCAGGCGGCAATGCGATGCCTTCGACCATCAGGGCTGACACAAAGGACGGCAGGTCTGCAAAGCCTAGGAAAAACGCCATCGCCAATGGGACAACGATATAGTGGGCAAAGGACGCACCAACCAAAAACAGGACGGGTGACGCAATGATAAACGGTAAAAACGCATTTTTTTCATTGCGGTAAAGGCCGGGGGCGACAAAGCGCCAAAGTTGATAGGCGATGACCGGGAAGGAAATCGTCAGACCACCCACCATCGAAATCCGGATCAACGTGAAGAAATATTCTTGCGGTGCCGTGTACTGCATCACAGGGTTGGGATTGCCCAAACTGCGCATTGTCCGCTCGATCGGCATCAGCAGAAAATCAAGAAGCATCCCACCGAACGAAAAGCAAATGATCATGCCGACGAGAAAGGCCGAGACCGAATAAATCAATCGCGAACGTAGCTCTGTCAGGTGCTCTAGCAGGGGGGCAGAGCTGTTTTCCATGTCGTCCTGGGTGCTCATGCGTCAGCCTCTGGCTTGGGCGTCTTGGGTGCAGGCGTCTTAGGTGCGGGCGCAGGTTCTGTTGCGGCCTTTGCTGCATCCTCCGCCTCGCTTGCTTTGCGTGCAACGGCGGCATCACCCATCGCTTTGCTCATCTTGTCCTTTGCCGCCTGACGTTCTTGGGACAATTCCGTCGTCGCGGGGCCTTTTGTCATGCCCGTCGCTTCTTTCAGCTTATCTGTGCCGAATTTCTGTGGGTTCGACGCGGCCTTTAATGTCTTGGAAATGTCCTTGACGCCCGCTTGGTCGGCTGCCTGATCCATTGCGCGCGAAAATTCACGCGCCATCATCCGGGCTTTGCCAGTGTACTGCCCCATCGTGCGGAACAATCCCGGCAAATCCTTGGGACCAATGACAATCAAGGCCACAATGCCGATCACCACCATTTCGCTTGCGCCAAGACCAAACATCAGATGCCGCCCTTATAAGATCGGAAAAACGCCAAAATCAGACTTTGTCTTTTTCTTCTTCGGGTGTGACGTCTTTTGCGTCTGCCATGCTGTCTTCGATTTCTTGCTTGCCGTCATCAACACCCTTTTTGAAGGCCGTGATACCTTTGCCGACTTCGCCCATCAGGCTCGAAATTTTGCCGCGTCCAAACAGAACCAGAACGACGACAGCGATCAGTAGAAGACCGGGAAGACCAATATTGTTAAGCATCTTTTTCTCCTTTGACGGGTCATGCGCCCGGCGTGGGTTAATTCATCTGCAATGACAGATAGGGCCGCTTGCGGCGCAAGGAAAGCGTGAAATCGCATTTTCAGCCCCGCCAACCCCCTTTTTCACAAGGGTTGTCCAGCATTTGTGACAATAACTTGTCAGTTGCCAAAAAATTGGCAAAACTATCCCGAATCGAAAGGAAATCCGATGCGCCGTGCCGACAGATTGATGCAGCTTGTTCAAATCTTGCGCGATGGCACACTTCACCGTGCCATTGATCTGGCGCACGCAACAGACGTGTCGTTGCGCACGATCTACCGCGATATGGAAACGCTTGCCGCATCAGGTGTGCCGATCGAGGGTGAACGCGGCATTGGCTACCGCGTTACCGCAGCAATCACCCTGCCCCCTCTCAACCTGACTATGACCGAAATGGAAGCACTCCATATCGGGCTTAGCGCTGTCGCTCACAGCGAAGACAAAGAACTTTCAGCCGCCGCAACCGCCCTAACTGCCAAGCTGGATGCGGTGATGCCCGAAGATCGCAGTCGCGCGCCCCAAGGCTACGGCTTTGCGATCTATCCTTTTGCGGATGCAGCCCGCGGGTTTCAGCATTTGCCCAGCCTGCGTCAAGCGGTGCGAACCCGCCAAAAACTTGAAATGGTACTCAACGCGGCCAAACGCACCGTGCGCCCGCTTCAACTGGATTATTGGGGCCGTCTTTGGACTTGTGTGGTTTGGTGCGAAACGACGCAAGGGTTTGACGAAATACGCGTCGACCAGATCAGTAGCTTGCGCATTCTGCCCAGTTTGTTCGTTGATGAGACCGGTAAATCACTACGCGACTTTCACCGTTTGCGCCAAACGCCGGACAACTAAAGCCAATCTTGAACCGCTATTTGAGGCCGAAAATACGCGACCATGCGCATGTCGCCCGCAATTGCGGGGTCCCAAGGTGCCACGCCGTGTAACAGATGCCGATCGATCAAAATCGCCTGACCAGGCTTGGCTATCAGCGGCACACGTTCACAGGTTTCAAAAACGTCGCGGCGGACCGTCTGATAGACCTCTGTAACATCCAGATCACCCCAATCCGAGGGATCAAGTCCCTCATAAGCCCGCTGAAATGCGGCGCGCATCATCAGGTGACTGCCTTTCCAGACCACCAACGGACTGACGGCCACATCGTTCAAAGGCAGGCCCACAATAAACCCATGCGGTTCGCGCAAATGACGCCTCTTTTGCGGCCCTTCTGGAAGCAACCCATCCACATGGGCCGCATCGCGGTTCCGCCGAAACCTATGCGCAGCATCGCTTTCAGCGGGGTCCTGCCGGGGATACCCTCTAAAAACAACAGAGAGCTGTGCCGCGTGCCACGTTGGCGGAACACTCACATGCTGCAACCATTCACCTGCCAACGGGACGCCTGCAATGCTGCCGTCTCGCGCATTGGGCAAGGCATCAACGCCGACGAACCAAGTGCCGCCGTGACGACGTTCTCCATCACCACCCAAGATCTCACAGCCAACGCCCCAAGCCGCCCTCGCCCAGTCTGCCACGCTTGGGTCATGGGCAAAAACCACATAACCATCGCGTGCGAGGGCTCTCGCTACCATCCCAGCGCTTTGCGGATCATGTTCACGGCAACAAGAATCAGAAACACGCCAAACAGTCTCTTAAGCGGTCCAGCGTTCATGCGGTGCGCTAGCGCCGCCCCCCATGGGGCGGTGATCATCGTCATCGACACGATCAAGCCGAAAGCAAGAAAATTCACCGCGCCGACCGTAAAGGGTGGCGCCACATCAATATCCACAAGCAAAAAGCCAATCACCGAAGGCACAGCGATAATCACGCCAAAACCAGCAGCGGTCGCAACCGCGCGGTGAATTGGCATGCCAAACAATGTCATCGTTGGCACGCCAAACGATCCGCCACCAATCCCCATCAATACGGATAGAAAGCCAAGGACCGGAGACAGCACAGCACGAAGAACGCCGCCGGGCATTTGAGGACCCAATCGCCACTCAGCACTGCCTAATGCCATATAGAGGCCGACACAAATCGCTAATCCGCCAAAAATCGCCTGCAATACGTCCGAGCGCAGGGTGGATGCGACCGCAACTCCTAAAGCCGCACCAATCGCGATGCCGACAACCCAGGTCTTGAGAATTTCCCAATCGACTGCGCCCTTTTTATTGTGCGCGAGAACCGACCGGAGAGATGTCACAATGATCGTCGCAAGCGAGGTCCCCAGACAAATCTGCATCAATTGCGGGCTGTCATATCCCAAGGCGCTGAAAACATAGAAAAACGCAGGCACCAGAATGATGCCCCCGCCGACGCCTAGCAATCCAGCCAGCACCCCCGCAAAAGCACCCAAAACCAGCAAAATACCCGCCATTGTCGCAAGCAGCATCACGTCATCCATGTGTCATTCCTTATGCGGCAAGCCGCGTTACGTGGTCCATAGCTGCCATTACAACGTCAGGCCCTGCCCCATCTGCGTGAACATTCTCTGACAGGTGTCTGCGCCAGCCACGCGCACCGGGGCGTCCTTGGAAAAGGCCCATCATATGGCGTGTGATCTGCCCCAAGCGACCGCCCTGTGCAAGGTGATCTGCGATATATGGCAACATAAGATGCACAACTTCTTCGGCACTGCGCGATGTACCAGCCCCGAAAATCCGACGGTCCGCATCCAGCAAAACGAGTGCTGGCGTATGGTAAGCCGCGCGTCCAATCATCACCCCGTCCAGACCGCGCTCAAGAAAGCTTTCTGCCGCATCAAGGCTCTCTATTCCGCCATTCACCGATAGATGAAGATGTGGGAACAAACCTTTCATTTCCATCACTAAATCATAATCCAATGGTGGAATATCACGGTTTTCTTTGGGGCTTAATCCTTGTAACCACGCCTTGCGCGCATGAACCGAAAACCGGTCAACACCTGCCGCGGAAACCTGCGCCAGAAAGTCCGGCAAAATGACCGATGGATCTTGATCATCAACGCCGATCCGGCACTTCACCGTGACCGGAATATCAACAGCGTTAATCATCGCCGCGACACATTCGGCGACCAACTTTGGGGTCTCCATCAACACCGCGCCAAAACTGCCCGACTGCACCCGGTCCGACGGGCAACCGCAGTTCAAATTGATTTCGGCATAGCCATAGTCCGCACCGATCCGCGCAGCCAACGCAAGCTGCGCAGGGTCAGACCCACCAAGCTGTAGTGCCACCGGCTGTTCGGCAGCATGAAACCCAAGCAACCGATCGCGATCGCCATGGATAATAGCGGGTGCCGTCACCATTTCTGTATAAAGCAAGGTGTGCTGCGACATCAGACGATGAAAATAGCGGCAATGCCGGTCGGTCCAATCCATCATCGGAGCCACGGATAATCTGCTACTTACGCCAATCTGCGATTTTACCGCCTTTTCCAACACTTAGCTCCGAGTTCTCAAGTTCGTCTATGTTCGATATCTTGCCATTTAGGCCCATTATCTGCTACATTTACAACACGTGTTGTAAAATGAAAGGCCATGTTGTAAATCATGGGCACCATCATTAAGCGTCGTCGCAAGAATGGCACCATAGCTTGGCTCGCACAAATCTCAGTGATGCGACAAGGTAAAGTCTTACTTCGCGAAAGTCAGACATTCGAGCGCAGATCAACCGCTGCGGCGTGGATCGAAAACCGCGAAGAAAGTCTTGCACGACCCGGTGCCCTTGATGCGCTCAAAACTCAACCGAAAAGCAAGAAGACACCGACCTTGGCCGATGCCATCGACAGGTATGTCCAAGAAAGCAACAAACAGATCGGTCGGACCAAGACCCAAGTTCTGAAGAGCATCAAGACGTTTGATATCGCGGACAAACACTGTGACGCGATAACCAGCGCTGACATCGTCGAATTTGCGCAAGAAAAGCTCAATAGTGGCGTTCAGCCTCAAACAGTCGCCAACTACCTCTCGCATCTCGGCGCGGTGTTCTCCATCGCCAGACCCGCATGGGGCTTTCCACTAAACGCGCAGGCTATGGAGGACGCCCGGAAAGTGGCGGACAAACTGGGTATCACTGGCAAGAGCCGCGAACGAGATCGGCGTCCCACGCTCGATGAGCTAGACCAACTGATGCAACACTTCCTCGACCGCTCGCGACGTCGCCCCACGTCAATCCCCATGCACCGGATCATCGCCTTTGCCATCTTTTCCACTCGACGGCAGGAAGAGATCGTCCGCATTCGCTGGAAAGATGTCGACGTGGAAGGCAAACGCATATTGGTCCGGGACATGAAGAACCCCGGCGAAAAAATTGGCAACGACGTCTGGTGTGATCTGCAGGAACAGGCTCTGGCGATCATCGAAGCGATGCCATTGATAGAAGACGAGATATTCCCTTACTCAACGGATGCCATCAGCGCAGCGTTCACGCGCGCCTGCAAGCTTCTGGAAATAGAGGGACTGCACTTTCACGATCTGGTCTTGTCACGGTTTAGTTCCGGTCTCTTTCGAGCAATGTTTGCAATGAAGGA
>NZ_JAFMHR010000010.1 GCF_017854415.1 Yoonia sp.
AAAGCATCCACAACCAGATTTATTGGCGATATGGCGATTATGCAGGAATTGGCCCTGGTGCACATGGGCGCCTAACACTGGGCGGACAACGCTTTGCAACAGAAGCGCCAACTGGGCCGTTAAGCTGGCTTGGGCAAGTGCGAAAAAGCGGCAATGGCGATTCGCAGCGCGTTCCATTGAGCGCTGATGAGCAATGGTCAGAGTTCTTATTGATGGGAATGCGGTTAGCTGAGGGCGTTGATCTAACACGTTACCCTGAGGCACGTAGTTCTATTTTATCATCTAATATCAAAAAGTTAGTTGATATTGGTATGATTGCGCAAGATGACCAAAGACTTCAGGTCACACAACAAGGACGGCCTGTGTTGAACGCTGTCTTGCGCGGGCTACTGGACGCTTAACCGCCGGAAAGAGCGCGCAAAAGATCATCTAATTGATCGAGTGATTTATACCCTATCACCATTTTGCCGCCTTCAGCGCCAGCAGGGTGATCAATCGTGACCTTCATACGCAGAGACGCCGATAGTTCGTTTTCGATTTGCACAGTGTCGGCATCTTTTGGAACGGGTGCACCGCGAACGCTGCGTCGTTTGATCGCTGGGCCCTTTTTCGCCAGTTTTTCCGTCTCGCGCACAGAGAGTTTCCGTTGGATAACTTCGCGCGCTAACTGCACTGCTTGATCATGGCCAACCAATGCACGCGCATGTCCTGCGGTGATTTGCCCGGCAACAAGATAATTCTGGATTTCTTTGGGTAGCGTCAAAAGGCGCATGAGATTTGCGATATGGCTACGGCTTTTGCCAAGCGCTTGGGATAGCTTATCTTGTGTGTGACCGAAACGCTCCATCAACTGCTTGTAGCCTGCAGCCTCGTCGACAGGGTTAAGGTCAGCGCGCTGGATATTCTCAATGATCGCAATTTCAAGAACTTCTGTGTCATCGTAGTCACGCACAAGAACCGGAATCTCATGAAGTTGCGCCATTTGTGCTGCACGCCACCGACGTTCGCCCGCGACAATTTCGTAAACATCGGTCTTTCCAGCAGCGCGGCGCACGATCAGCGGCTGGATTACACCTTTCTCCGAAATTGAAGCCGCGAGGTCATTTAGCGCGTCCTCGGCAAAGGTGCGGCGGGGCTGATCAGGATTTGGCTGGACCTGTTCAATTGGAACAACCAAATCAGGACGTTTGGGCGTTGCTGGCGTCGTTTCATCGGCGGATACGTCAGACATAAGCGCAGAGAGTCCGCGCCCTAATCCACGTGATTTTTTGGGTGTGCGTGTCATCTATGCTGCCTTCTTTTTCATCGTACGATCAATGACTTCCTGCGCCAAAGCGCGATAAGCAATGCTGCCTTTAGAATTGCTGTCATAACTCAAAACCGGAAGTGCGAATGATGGCGCCTCGCTTAATCGAACGTTACGGGGAATCACAGTCTTGAACACCATTTCCCCCATATTTTCGCGCGCATCCTGTTCTACTTGAAGTGACAGGTTATTACGCTGATCATACATCGTCAGCGCAATTCCTTCGATACGCAATTCTGGATTCGCGGTTTGCCGCACATCGCGGACGGTCAAAATAAGCTGGGAAAGCCCCTCGAGGGCGAAGAATTCACTTTGCAGAGGAACGATGATCGAATGCGCGGCAACCATCGCGTTAACTGTCAATATGTTGAGGGATGGGGGGCAGTCGATCAATATATAGTCATATTCCAGCGCCATAGCCGAGGCACTTCGCAACACATCAGCAAGTAGAAAACTGCGCTTTGCGTTGTCCATCAGTTCTAGATCTGCGGAGCTCAAATCAGTCGTTGCTGGAATGATCTCAAGACCATCGACGGTTGTTGGTTGGATCGCATCCGTCAGTTCAACATCGCCGGACAGAAGATCATAAGTAGTGATATCACGCTGGTCATGCCCAATACCAAGACCTGTCGACGCGTTACCTTGTGGATCAAGATCGATCAGCAAAACGCGCATTTCCTGTTCGGCCAAAGCCGCTCCAAGATTGATCGTCGTAGTTGTCTTACCGACGCCGCCTTTTTGGTTCGCAATGGCAATAATCGTCGTTTGCGTGCGGGGTTTATTTGCCACGGGCGGAAATCCTTTGAATGACCAGAAGGCGCGCTTCAGGATCAGTCATACTAGCATGATCTTCAAGGTCAAACGACCAGTCGTTTTTCGCATCGGCAACTTCCTGTGCGGCCTGTTTGCCCTTGTGAAGCAGGCAAATACCGCCGTCACGCATATGCCTGCCAACAAGGGGTAAGAGGCTAGGTAATGGGGCGAGCGCCCGAGCAGATACCACATCTGCACCCAATGGCGCCGTCTGCTCGATCCGTTCCGCGATTACTGTGATCGAAAGCCGCAATTCTCTTGCCGCCGTGCGCAAAAATGTCGATTTCCGCTGGTCGCTTTCGATAAGTGTAAAGTGTGCATTGGGTTGCTTTTCCTTTGCAAGAATCGCCAAGATGATCCCCGGAAAGCCACCACCACTGCCCAAATCCGCCCACTTTTCGTAAGCTTTGGGTGCAAATCGATAGAGTTGAACCGAATCGGTGATGTGGCGGTCCCAGATGTCAGGGACAGACCCCTTAGCGATAAGGTTAATCTTTGGCGTCCATTTGGTTACTAAAGCCGCGAAATCTTCAAGGTTCTGAATTGTTTCACGTGAAACATCCACGCCACCAAGTTGTGAGCTCATATCAGGTACCCGTCGCCCGCTGTTGGCGCCGCTTAATAGCGCTAATAATCAGCATCAAAGCGGCAGGTGTCATGCCTTCGATGCGCCCAGCATGGGCGATTGTTCCTGGCCTACTCGATGAGAGCTTCATGACCAATTCATTCGAAAGTCCGCTGATTAATGAATAATCCATATCCTGCGCGATCACATGCTTCTCATCGCGCTCCATTGCTGCAATATCGCGTTCTTGTCGGGCAATATAATGCGCATACAACGCATCCCTCTTCACCTGATCCCGCACTGGTGCGGAAATTGTATCCAGATCCTGCCCAGTCTTTGCAAGTTCCTCAAATCCAAAATCCGCCAATGCCAGCGCTTCAAGCGCCGAGCGTCGCGGCCCGTCTGCGTTCAGTTTCGCCCCAGTCTTGGCGATTTCCCTTGATGAAAGATCGATCAAACTTAGCAATACTTTTGCTTTGTCGATCTGCGCTATCTTGTCCGAAAAGCTGGACCACCGCACATCCCCTACACAACCAAGCGCCCGGCCCTTGGCGGTAAGCCTTTGATCAGCATTGTCCGCCCGCAACGACAGCCGGAATTCAGCCCGCGACGTGAACATGCGGTAAGGCTCTGACACGCCGCGGGTAATCAGATCATCAATCATCACGCCAATGTAGGATTCGCGCCTACTAAAAATGACAGGCTCGCCCGACCTAGCAACGGCTGCGGCGTTCAGCCCTGCGACCAAACCTTGCGCTGCAGCCTCCTCGTAACCAGTCGTGCCATTGATCTGACCTGCAAGAAATAGACCTGGGACATCGCGCAATTCCAGAGTCACCCCAAGTGCGCGCGGGTCGACGTAGTCGTATTCTATCGCATAGCCTGGTTGCAAAATCTTAGTATTTTCAAGACCATAGATGGATTTTACATATTGCTCTTGTACATCTTCAGGCAACGAAGTCGAGATTCCATTGGGATACACCGTGTGATCATTCACGCCTTCGGGCTCTAAGAATATCTGATGGGATGTTTTATCTGCGAACCGTACAACTTTGTCTTCGATCGACGGGCAGTACCGCGGTCCGACACCATCAATATGACCACCGTACATCGCAGAGCGTTCTAGGTTCTTGCGAATAATGTCATGTGTTTGCGCGTTGGTGTGTGTAATACCGCAGTCAATCTGCTTGGCGTAAACACCCTTGGAAAGAAAAGAAAACAGAACTGGGTCAGCATCGCTTGGCTGTGCTTCCAGCTTGTCCCATGCAATTGTACGCCCATCCAGTCTTGGGGGCGTTCCCGTTTTAAGCCGCCCAAGCGGTAGTGCAAAACTATCTAACCGCTCTGCCATTTTAACCGAAGGGTCATCGCCCATTCGACCACCAGGCCGCGATATATCCCCAATGTGAATAACGCCCCGTAAAAATGTACCTGTAGTCAAGATAACGCTTTCTGCCGTCAGTTCTGCGCCGCCTCGCATCACCACACCGGCCACACGCGGCCCATTCATCACAAGATCGGTCGCCTCGCCCTCAAGAATGTCCAGGTTCGCCAGCAGCGCGAGCTCTGCTTGCATCTCTGTGCGGTAAATTTCGCGATCCGATTGCGCCCTTGGGCCTTGGACAGCCGGACCTTTTCTGCGGTTCAACAGACGGAACTGAATTCCGGCCTTGTCCGCAACCCGCGCCATAACGCCATCAAGGGCATCGATCTCGCGGACAAGATGGCCTTTGCCAAGACCACCAATCGCTGGGTTACATGACATGACGCCAATCGACGCCTTTGTAAGAGTTATCAACGCAGTCCGCACGCCCATACGCGCTGCGGCATGCGCTGCCTCTGCGCCAGCATGCCCTCCACCAATGACAATCACGTCGTAATCGTAATGTTTCACGTGAAACAACCCCTACTTTCCGATGCAAAAACTTGAAAAAATCTCGTCAAGGACCTGTTCTACATCAACACGTCCGACGATGCTATCCACCGCGCGAATGGCAGATCGCAAGTCTTCCGCGATCAAATCCGTCATTGCCATTTCATCATCCATAGCGCGCTGTGCATCGTCCATATAATCAATTGCCCGCATCATCGCTGTCCGGTGACGTTCACGCATCGCAATCCCGATATTCCCGACCTTGTGGCTTAGTCTTTCTGACACTTCAGAAATCAGCGCATCAATCCCTGCGCCAGTCTTCCCGGATATGGCCAGCCCACCACCTTGCGCAATGTCAGCTTTCCCCTGCACAATAAGGTCGTCTGGACCAAGATTGAGCGACACTCCGTTTACGTCTAAAACCAGATGAATACGCAGATCTGCACGTGCTGCACGTTCCTTTGCCCGCGCAACGCCTAAACCTTCAACTGTATCATCGGTTTCGCGTAAACCTGCTGTATCCAATAACGTCACTGGCAGTCCGCCAAGATCCATCCGCACCTCGATCACATCCCGAGTTGTTCCCGCAATCTCTGATGTAATCGCAACATCGCGGCCTGCCAGCTTATTCAGCAATGTCGATTTGCCAACATTTGGCGCACCAATGATTGCCACCTCAAAACCATCTCGCACCCGTTCTGCCGCGCGCACACCGTCAGCCTCGCGCTGCATTTCCAGTGCAACACCACGTAGCAAGTCGCGGACTTCTGGTGTCACGTCGACTGGTACATCTTCATCAGCAAAGTCTATCGTCGCTTCAAGCAAGGCTGCAGCTCTAATCAGCCTTGTCCGCCACCCATCTGCTAGCACACCTAACGCTCCGGAAAACACCCTGACAGCTTGCTTTCTCTGGCCCTCAGTCTCTGCGTCGATCAAGTCCGCAAGACCCTCAACCTCTGCCAAATCAAGGCAACCGTTTTCCAACGCACGGCGGGTAAACTCGCCTGCCTCGGCCTGTCGCAACTCTGGGTGATTGCCCAATACGCATAAGATTGCGCTGACAACTGCAGGGCTTCCATGCAGCTGCAACTCAACAACAGCCTCTCCGGTAAAGCTCTTTCCTGCATCAAATCGCAAGACCAGCGCTTCATCCAGCATCTCTCCTTCAGCATCATAAAGCCTGCGAAGGCCGCGCATTTTTGGTACATCGCGGCACAGCAAAGCCGCCGATGAAACAGCCATCGGCCCCGAAATACGCACCACAGCAACGCCAGCACGGCCTTGCGCAGTTGCTAATGCAAAAATGGTATCCATATCCAACCCATTGTTTTATAACAATAAGTTATGTGTTCATTGAATCGAAGAAGTCAGAATTTGTCTTGGTTTGCTTTAGCTTACCGATCAAAAACTCAATCGCGTCGGTCGTGCCCATCGGGTTTAGGATGCGACGCAGCACATATGTCTTCGCCAGATCGCCCTTATCAACCAACAGTTCTTCCTTGCGGGTACCAGACTTAAGAATGTCCATCGCCGGGAAGACGCGCTTGTCTGCTACCTTACGGTCCAACACGATCTCGCTGTTGCCGGTACCTTTGAATTCTTCAAAGATCACTTCGTCCATACGCGAACCCGTATCAATCAGTGCCGTTGCAATGATGGTCAGTGACCCGCCTTCTTCGATGTTACGTGCGGCACCAAAGAAGCGCTTAGGACGCTGCAGCGCGTTCGCATCGACACCACCTGTCAAAACCTTACCAGAGGACGGCACAGTCGTGTTAAACGCCCGTCCCAGACGCGTAATCGAGTCCAGCAAGATCACAACATCACGCTTGTGTTCGACCAACCTTTTGGCTTTTTCGATGACCATCTCGGATACCGCCACGTGACGTGTCGCTGGTTCGTCAAACGTCGACGAAACAACCTCACCTTTTACGGACCGCTGCATATCCGTAACTTCTTCTGGACGTTCATCAATGAGCAAGACGATCAGATAGCATTCTGGGTGGTTCTTACCAATCGAGTTCGCGATGTTTTGCAACAAAACCGTTTTACCGGTTCGCGGGGGCGCAACGATCAATGACCGCTGTCCTTTACCGATTGGTGCCACCAAATCAATGATCCGGGCAGAACGATCCTTCACGGTCGGATCATCAATTTCCATCGTCAAACGCTCGTCAGGATAAAGCGGCGTCAGATTATCAAAAGCAACCTTGTGCTTGGCTTTTTCTGGATCTTCAAAGTTGATTTGCTCAACCGACGTCAAAGCAAAGTAACGCTCTGAATCGTTTGGTTCTTTCATAACGCCTTCAACAGTATCACCCGTGCGCAGCGAATGCTGACGGATCATGTCTGGCGAAACATAAATATCGTCAGGACCTGGAAGATAGTTCGCTTCTGGCGACCGCAAGAAACCAAAACCATCTTGCAGAACTTCCAAAACACCATCACCGCCGATGACCCATTCTTCGTCCGCCCGCTCTTTCAGAATGGCGAACATCATATCGCCCTTCCGCATCGTCGATGCATTTTCGACTTCGAGCTCTTCAGCCAGTGACAAAAGATCTTTCGGGCTTTGCGCCTTAAGATCGGCAAGGTTCAGACGGTGCTGAGTCATAAATATACCTCGACCGATGAAAACATCGGCAACTTTTCGAATAATCGTGGAAATCTACTTTCCCGGACGGGAAGCCCCTAAGCCATTACGCATCTCGCGCCTTTGAGTCAATCAACCTCTTAGAAAGGCCGCACAACCACAGCCACCACGATCAACAACATCAGCACAGTCGGAACTTCGTTAAACAATCTATATGTTCGCCCGGAACGCGTGTTCGTGCCCAGCGCAAATTCTTTGCGTCGCACACTCATCCAACCGTGTGCGCCTGTCATCAAGATCACCGAACCCAACTTAACCCACGACCATACCGCACCCCAATCAAAGGCACCCAAACCGATCATAATCAATCCCGCAATCCACGCCACAATCATAGCTGGATTCATAATCACGCGAAGCAGCTTTTCTTCCATCACCTGAAATGTCTGGTCCAGCTCTGAACCCACTTTTGCCCGTTCTGCATGATAGACAAAAAGTCTAGGCAGATAAAACAAACCTGCCATCCATGCGATGACTGCCATGATGTGCACCGCCTTGATCCAAGGATATAGGCTTTCAAGAATTTCAAACATGGCTTCAATCTCTCTTAGGGTCTCTCTTCCATAATAAATATATAAGAAGAAAGAAAAGATGATGTTGTAGTTAGTCACTTCTATTTCTGTGGGTTGTTTTTTTATCCTCATAGTTATCCCGACTGACGATAGTGGGCATCAAAGGCGAAATCACAAATAGAGAAAAATATTATGTATCAATAACAATGACTTATAAGTATACCGTTTTCGCAAAAAAAGGGCAAATACCCACTAGACACAGAAACCGTCATGATTCCTCCACACCTTGGACTTATCCATACTCACAGAGGAAGAAATGAGCCGAGCCTCAGTGAGACCCCAGAGTTCTACCCAATCCCGGGAATGATGTTAGTTATGCCCAGATCCACACGCATACCCACACAAAGTTTGTCCCAAAGGTTATCCACATGAACGATCGCATTATCCTCGCTTCTGGTTCGGACATTCGCGCGCAGTTATTGAGCAACGCATGCGTTGCGTTTGAAGTCTCTGCAGCGCGCGTGGACGAAGATGCGGTGCGTGCGTCGTTGGAAGCGGAACAAGCATCGCCACGCGATATTGCCGATACACTCGCTGAACTCAAAGCGCAGCGCGTTGCTGCCAAGAACCCGGATGCGCTTGTGATTGGGTGCGATCAGGTCCTCGCATTTGGCCAGACAATCCTTAACAAACCGCAAACACCAGAAGAGGCTTTGTCGCAACTTAAGATGTTACGCGGCCAGAAGCACCAACTTCTGTCTGCCGCTGTGATCTATGCTGATGGCAAACCACAGTGGCGACATGTCGGTGTCGTACGCTTGCAGATGCGCGATGCGTCGGACGCGTATCTTGCGGATTATGTCGACCGGAATTGGGATAGCATTCGCTTAGCGGTCGGCGCGTATAAGCTGGAAGAAGAAGGAGTGCGACTTTTTACACGCATCGACGGGGATTATTTCAACGTACTTGGCTTACCGCTGCTGGAACTCTTGTCTTATCTGACGCTACGCGGAACATTGCCGTCATGACAAATATACCGCGCGCAGGCGTGATCGGAAATCCGATTGCGCATTCCCTATCGCCAAAGCTCCATGGCTATTGGCTGAACCGTTATGGCCTTGAGGGCAGCTACACCGCCCTCAAAGTGACCGAGGACGCATTAGAAAAAACTCTGCGTGAGTTGCCAAGTCAGGGTTTCATCGGCGCAAACGTGACGATCCCGCACAAAGTGAATGTCATGCAATTCGCCGATCAGATCACCGACCGTGCAACGTTGATCGGCGCGGCCAACACCTTGATTTTCAAAGACGATGGCCGGATCTTTGCTGATAATACAGATGGTTACGGTTTTATGGCCAACCTGCGTCAAGGTGCGCCTGACTGGGACCCAAAAGCAGGACCAGCCGCAATCTTTGGTGCGGGCGGGGCAGCGCGCGCTATTATCGTGGCTCTTGCTGACGCAGGTGTCCCCGAAATCATCATTTCAAACCGGACCCGCCCCAAGGCAGAGGCATTGCGCGATGACTTTGGCGCACGCATTTCAGTGATCGATTGGGTTCAGGCAGATAAAATGCTCGAAGAGGCCAATACCGTCATAAACACAACATCTCTTGGGATGGTCGGTGCGCAAGACTTCAAAGTACCGCTTGATAAGATGCGCAAAGACGCCGTCGTGACCGACATCGTTTACAACCCGTTGAAAACGCCTTTCCTCGTTGCTGCCGAAAAGCTTGGGTGCACTACCGTCGACGGTCTCGGCATGCTGCTACATCAAGGTGTCCCTGGGTTTGAGCGTTGGTTTGGCCAGCGTCCCGAAGTTGACGAGGCCACGCGCCAAGCCGTCTTGTCATGACCCATCTTCTGGGTCTGACGGGTTCGATTGGCATGGGCAAATCGACCACAGCTCAGATGTTCCGCGACGCCGGTATCCCTGTATGGGATGCAGACGCTGCCGTGCATGAAATTTACGGCAGGGGTGGCGCTGCGGTCCCGCTTTTCCACGAAAAACTGCCCAAAGCCGTCGTTGATGGCGAAGTCAGCCGCACAGCGTTAAAGGAATTGCTCGCTCTGGATCCAAGCGTCATGAAGACGCTCGAAGATATTGTGCACCCATTGGTCGCGGCACATCGCGCGGCTTTTCTTGCGCAACAAGACGCACCCTTGGTGGTGTTTGACATCCCATTGTTGTTTGAAACGAACGCCCAAGATTGGCTGACTTCTGTTCTTGTGGTGTCAGCCCCTCCGGACGTCCAGAAGCAGCGGGTTTTGGCGCGCGGTCAAATGTCTGAAGCGATTTTCCAGCAAATCTTGTCACGCCAAATGCCTGATGCAGAAAAACGCGCTCGCGCTGATTATATTATCGAAACACTGACGCTGGACGACACCCGCGCAGCCGTGCAAAAACTGATCGCGGAACTGACGGGACAAAAACATGCGTGAAATCGTATTAGATACGGAAACGACCGGATTTGAACCCTCTGAAGGGGACCGGATCGTAGAAATCGGCGCGATTGAGCTGATGGGACACGTCCCGACAGGCCGCACATATCACCAGTATATCAACCCCCAGCGCTCTATGCCGGCCGGGGCGTTTGGTGTGCATGGCATCGGACCCGATCTGCTAGACCCTCCACAAGACCCCAAGCCAGGTCAGGAAACATTGAGGGACAAGCCTTTGTTCAAAGATATTGCGCAGGGTTTCATCGACTTTATTGGTGACGCAAAGCTGGTCATACATAACGCTGCCTTCGATATGAAGTTTCTGAATGCAGAGTTGGGTTGGTTAAACCGCCCGCTTTTGCCGATGGACCAGTCATTGGATACGCTTGCGATTGCGCGGCGCAAATTCCCGGGATCGCCCGCGTCCTTGGATGCGCTTTGCCGGCGGTTCGGGATCGATAACAGCTCGCGCACGTTGCACGGCGCACTTTTGGACAGCGAAATTCTAGCAGAAGTGTATCTGGAACTGATCGGCGGGCGTCAGCCTGATTTCGCATTGGCTGCCGATACACGCAGCAGCTCTGCAAGTGGTGATGCCCAGGATTGGCGCCCGCCGGCACGCCCAACATCTCTGAATTCAAGGCTTACCAAAGAAGAAGCCGCCGCCCATGATGCCTTTGTTGGGCAGTTGGGCGACGGCGCAATTTGGAAAAAACTGGCTTAGTTTACTGTGTCAGTGCTTTCAGCAAGCTTTGCTTTTTCAGCTTCTGCGCGACGTACCAATTCGGAACGATAGAGCGCCAAGAAATCGATTGTTTCAAGGTTCAGCGGCGGGAAACCACCGTCACGTGAAACGTCGCTAACGATGCGGCGCAGGAACGGGAATGTCAGGCGCGGGCATTCGATCAGCAGATAAGGGTGCATCTGGTCTTCTGGCACACCAGTGATTTCAAACACGCCAGCATATTCAATCTCAAGCACGAACAAAGGCTCGCCTTTGTCCTTGGTCTTGCTTGTGATGTTCAGCTTGATGATGACTTCATACTGGTTCTCTGGCTTGCGCTTGCGCGCGTCCAAGTTCACTTGAACCTGAATTTCTGGGTTCGCTTCGCCAGATACACCCTTTTGCGCGAGGATGTTTTCGAACGAAAGGTCACGGATATACTGGGCCAGAATGCGGCTTTTGATCTGTGGTGCTTCTTGCGGTGCTGCAGCTGCAGCGGCGCCGTTTTCAGGTGTATCGGCCATTGGAAATACTCCGGTTAAATTAGTTTCGCGCGTTACTACCAGCCAATTTGCAAAGGCTCAATGGCGGGTCCACTCTGATGGGGTGTCGGGGCGGTTTTTCTGGGGTGTGACGTCTTTAAAATCACCATCGATCACCCGATCACCACTTGGTGGTTGTCCGGGCGCCGGGCCTTGTTGCCCCATGGTAAAGCTTTTTACCTTAATGTTGGCTTTGGCCCAAACAAAGGCAGCGCGGCGCACGGCGGGCACCAAGAATGACAAACCAACGACATCGGTGAAAAACCCGGGCGTCAGAAGCAACGCGCCAGCAAACAAAATCATCGCGCCATTCGCCAAAGGTTCGGTCGGATCGTCTAGTTCAGAAAACGACCGCTGCAGGTTCGCCATTTCGCGCAAACCCTGATTTCGCACCAGATAAGACCCCGTGATTGCCGTTCCCAGCACAATCAAAAGGGTCCACCAGATGCCGATAAGACCGCCAACCTGAATAAACAGGGCGATTTCGATCATTGGAACCGCGATAAACGCAATTAACAGCCACATCTTGTCAGCCTTTCATAACATGTTCGGGGGTAAGGTGGACTTGGCGCTACCCCCGCCCTACATAGAGGTAATAAGGGCGTGTTTCCATGCCTACCCCGATACGAGGTCCCAATGAACTCTCCGATTATTCAGCTTTTGGTGCTTGCAGGCATCGCTGTCTTCCTGATTTTGCGTCTGCGCGGTGTGCTTGGCACCCGTGAAGGCTTTGAAAAACCCGCTGTGACCCGTACTGACGGTGAACGGCGCATGGCTAAGCCAGAATTCGATGTGATCGAAGGTGGCCCTGATCTGGATATTACCGATCATGTTGAAGAAGGGTCTGTCGCTGCCAAAGCGCTTGCCGCGATGAAGCGTGTTGATCCGTCGTTCAACGTTAGCGAATTCCTGGGCGGTGCACGCGGTGCTTACGAAATGATCCTGATGGCGTTTGAAAACAGTGATTTGGATAGCATTGTGCCATTTATCTCCGAAGATGTTTACGAAGCATTCGCATCCGTCGTTGATGATCGCCAGCGTCAGGGTCTGACCGTGGATGCCAAGTTTATTGGCATCAGTGATATGACCCTAGCCGCCGCAGAATTCGACGAAGTCACCAAAGAAGGCGAAGTTTCGATCCGCTTCAAAAGCGAGATGACATCAGTTGTCCGTGACAAGGGTGGCGATATCGTTGAAGGCAGCGAAAAAGAGATCAAGCGCCAGAAGGACACTTGGACTTTCTCACGCGTTATGGACGCGGGCGATCCAAACTGGCGGCTTGTTGCCACCGGCGAATGATCGCTGGCGGGTCTTTTCATGGCCGAATTGCGCTATACCAAACTACGATTTGAAGACCTGAAGGGGTGGGCTGATGATAATCATCGGGCCGCCCTTGATGTTTTTTGCAACACTTGCGACGACAAAGTGCTGCTTGATCTGGCAGCCACCGCGCCCGTCGCGCGTGGTTTCTTTGAGGATCACTTTTGCCCCGTTTTGATCGAAGATGGGGCGCCAGCGATGTTCACTGGATATTACGAGCCTGAACTGGACGCATCGCGCACCAACACTCCCACGTTCTGCTATCCGATTTACGCCGTGCCGGACGATCTTG
This sequence comes from Yoonia sp., assembly GCF_017854415.1. Lineage (GTDB taxonomy): Bacteria > Pseudomonadota > Alphaproteobacteria > Rhodobacterales > Rhodobacteraceae > Yoonia. The sequence goes on from NZ_JAFMHR010000010.1 coordinate 13,037, forward strand.
AACCCGATATGCGTTATTATAACCGACGCCAGATTGATGAAGACGGTCCCATTGCAGGTCGCGGATTAGAGATTGCTTGGCTCGCGGATCCGGTTGATTTGTTTTTCCTTCAAGTTCAAGGCTCCGGTCGGCTTCGTCTGCCTGATGGCGGCATGATGCGGGTCGGCTTTGGTGCAAAGAATGGGCATCCCTATACGTCAATTGGAAAAACTTTGATTGCGCGTGGGGTCTTTGACGCCAGCAGCGTATCACCTGATGCGATCCGCGCATGGGTGCATGACAACGGTGACGCCGGACGCGCGCTGTTGTGGGAAAACGAAAGCTATGTGTTTTTTCGCGAAGTCAGCGAAGTGCCAGCAGATCAAGGCCCGATTGGCGCGATGAACAAATCAGTCACTAGCGGCCGCTCGGTCGCCGTTGATCCCGATATGACCCCCCTTGGTTTGCCTGTTTGGATTGAAAAACACGGGGCATTGCCGATGGACCGCTTGATGATCGCGCAGGATATCGGGTCCGCGATCAAGGGTGCACAGCGCGCGGATATTTTCTTTGGAACTGGTGCGGATGCTGGAAAGCGGGCCGGACAGATCAAAGATGGCGGTCGGATGGTGGTGCTGATGCCAAAAACTCTGGCTGACCACCGCGTCAAAGGGCAACGCTAATGCGTAAACCTCGCCACCTTTCATCTGAAGAGCGTGCATTGTGGGACCGTGTCGCCGAACGCGCGACGCCGCTGCACCCGACCCGCGAAGAACCTGCGCCAGATTTGACGCCTGCGCCCAAGCCCAAGCGCCCCATTCTTCCACGCGAGCCGATGCCTGATTTTAAGGTGGGACAAAAAGCTAATGCTGCGCGGGATCACGATGTGATGCGCCCATTGGTGGATCGATTGGCCGGTGCGCCGGTGAACATGGACAACAAGTCCTTTGGTAAAATGAAACGTGGCAAGCTGAAGCCCGAAGCGCGGATCGACTTGCACGGAATGACTTTGGCCGAAGCGCATCCTGAACTTCTTGCGTTCATTCTAGGGTCGCAGGCTGTCGGTCGTCGGTTGGTTTTGGTGATTACGGGCAAAGGTAAAGATCGTGACGATGGCGGACCGATCCCTACGCGGTTTGGCGTGTTACGGCATCAAGTGCCGCAATGGATGGCGCTGCCGCCAATATCGCAAGCGATTTTGCAGGTCACACCTGCGCATCTCAAACATGGTGGTCATGGCGCGTACTACGTTTATCTACGCCGCAGCCGCTAAAGCCCGATGCGCGTTACGGGTAGGCACAATCAAGATCAGTGCTGCACATGCAAAAACCGCGGCATAACCGAGCTGTTGAACTTCAAATCCAACACCTCTGTCGATCAGCCAACCGCTAAGCCCCGGACCGATTGCTGAACCCAGAACCATCAATGCGGCCGCTGCTGACTTGATAGAACCAATATGCTTGGTGCCGTAAAATTCAGCCCAGCAGGCGTTCAGCAAGGTCGATTGTCCGCCGCCTGCCATTCCCATCAAGATAACAGCCAAGGCGGTCCAGACCAGACTTGGCGCATACCAGTGCAGGACAAATGCCGCGATCAACGGGATCAGATAGAATGGCAAAAGTCGCACTGCCCCAACCCGATCAATCGCCCAGCCATAGCCAATGGTCGATAAAGAAAGCGCCAATGTCCCAAGCGGGAAAACAGATACCAGCGCCAGATGTGACCAGCCTTTGATCTCGGCAAAATGTGCCTGATGAAACCAGAAGGCCGTGCCAAAGCCTGAAAATGACATGACCGCTGGGATCATTACCCAGAACAATGGATGGCGTAGCGCATCGCGGCGCGTCCAATGTTTGCCGTACATGCCGGTTGATTGGGTTGCGTTTGCCATGGATTGTGGCGTGCGCTCCAGCCGCAACAGGCGATATAGCACAAAGCACGCCAAGACGCAGAACACCGCAAAGCCAACCCAAAGCGTGCGCCAATCTATGAAAGATTTTAGCCAAACCATCGTCAGCGGAAGCGTTGCTTCGCCGATCATGAACCCGAAAGCAGCCACCGCTAATGCGCGACCGCGTGTCGCAATAAACCAACGTGACATTGCGACGGTCGCCACATGGGTTGTCATGCCTTGGCCGGTAAAACGCAGTGCGAAAATCACAAAGGGCAACAAGGCGGCAACAGCGTTGAACGCCATAAACAAACACGCTGAGGCGAGCATCAAGATGACGACGATGCCCAATGTCCGCACCCGAAACCTGTCTGCCAATCCGCCAGCGAAAACCATGATAATTGCGGATGCACCTGTGCCGATCATATAGATCAGGCCCCAATCGCCATTGGTCAGGCCATATGCCTCGCGGATTTCACCGCCAAAGATCGAAATAAAGAAGGTTTGCCCAAAGCTGGATAGAAACGACAACAGCGCGCCTGCCCCTAAAAAGGGCAGGTTTTCGCGGATGAAACGCAGATATCCGGTGGGTTGGCTCATCCGTCTTTGATGGGCCGAGGTGGAAAAAGTTGAAAGCCCTAAAGCACGTAGCGGCTTAGATCAGTAGAGCGTGACAGCTCTCCCAGATGTGTTTCAACGAAAGCTGCATCAATGGCGATTTCATCGCCTGCGCGGTCCGGTGCGTTAAACGACAGGTCTTCGAACACACGTTCGATCACTGTATACAGCCTGCGTGCGCCGATGTTTTCCACCGCTTCGTTCACTTCGGCAGCGATTTTTGCCAGCGCTTTGATACCGTCTTCGGTGAAGGTAACTGTCACCTCCTCGGTTTTCATCAATGCAGAATACTGCAGTGTCAGTGCGTTGTCGGTTTCGGTCAGAATGCGGACGAAATCGTCTTCGGTCAGGGCGCGTAGTTCGACACGGATCGGCAAACGGCCTTGCAATTCAGGCAGCAGGTCAGACGGTTTTGCAACGTGAAACGCGCCAGATGCGATGAACAAGATATGGTCTGTCTTGATCGGTCCGTGTTTGGTTGAAACGGTCGTGCCTTCGATCAATGGCAGTAAATCACGCTGCACGCCTTCGCGGGAAACATCGGCACCACGGGCATCGGCGCGTGCGCAGACTTTGTCGATTTCATCAAGGAACACGATGCCGCTTTGTTCGACCGCTTCAAGTGCCGTTTTGGTTACAGATTCATCGTCGAGCAGTTTGTCGGCTTCGTCCGCAACCAATGCATCATAGCTTTCGGCAACGGTCATTTGCTTTTTAACCGTGCGACCGCCCATCGCTTTGCCGAACAACTCGCCAATATTCATCATGCCGCCCATGCCACCGGGCTGGCCGGGAACTTCAAAACCACCCATCGGGTTCGAGGTGTCCGCCAATTCCAATTCGATCATGGTGTCGTCAAGTTCGCCTGATTTCAGCTTTTTGCGGAACAATTCGCGTGTTGCTGCGCGGGCATCAGCGCCAGCGACCGCTGTGATCACGCGCTCTTCTGCGGCTTCATATGCTTTGGCTTTGACGTCTTCACGCATATGTTCGCGGGTGTCCAAAATCGCGGTATCGACCAGATCGCGGATGATCTGTTCGACGTCGCGGCCAACATATCCGACCTCGGTGAATTTAGTGGCTTCAACCTTGATGAATGGCGCACGGGCAAGTTTTGCCAAGCGGCGCGAAATCTCGGTTTTGCCGACACCGGTGGGCCCGATCATGAGGATGTTCTTTGGGTACACCTCGTCACGCAGATCATCGCCCAATTGTTTGCGCCGCCAGCGATTGCGCAGCGCCACAGCAACGGCGCGCTTGGCGTCATTTTGGCCAATGATAAACCGGTCAAGTTCCGAGACGATTTCGCGAGGGGTCAGATCAGTCATGTTGGGCCTTAAACTTGAGAAGGGGGAAGGCGGTGCAATGGGATAAAACCGGGCATCAATCGCAGAATGCGCGCCCGAATACGTTCCCAAAAAGCACCAAGAAGAAGCAAGACAATGCCAAGAACAAGCACAGTCAGCGCGGCCCCGTCACCATCAAAAACAGTCGCGGCAAGGGCCACGATATAGCCGATCGCTGCGATCAAGAACGACCGTCGGTCGATGACAATTGCGACGACTGCAAATAACGCCAGCACGGCAAGCAAGATCATGTTTGATCCGTTGTTGTCTTGGTCCAGCAGCGACAGCGCAACGGTATTTACCAAAGCTGGTGCCGCAACGACGTGGAGCCAGAACCCGTTCGCAGACCTGCGCGTTACGCGGTGCGGATCGCTCATGTCGAAAGCCATCGCAACAGCGAAAACCAGCAGACCAAGGACCAGCGTAATCCACGCGAATGGACCACCCGCAGACAACAAAAAGAACTCACTCAGATCATCGACAGGGCCCGCGCGGCTTGCAGCATAGACAACTGCCACAATGAATAGGCCCACTGCGATCATTGCCATGGCAAAGGGCACTCGGAAACGCCACCAGTAAAAAAGGGTCGCAAGCGTAGCGAGCAATAGCGGAAACGGAACGCTGGAATAGTCATTCTGCGCGACCATAAAAGGTTCCGAAATAACGGCGGTAAACCCAAAAGCTGCGTTTGCCGCAAACATCACGGATAATGCGATAGCTGGCGCGACCATCCGGCGCTTGCGCACGAAGTATTCAGACAGCAACCACAAAAAACCGGCGCCGATGAGGGTGACCCACAACGCATAGTCTTGCAGATTGATGATCTCATCACCTAAGGCCAATGCGACAACGCCCCACCACCCCGTTGACAGGATCAACAAGCCGATGACGATAAAGATTTCGTTGAAGCCCTTAAACAGTTCAAACGGCTCATCACCCGGGTTCAGGTTTTCGCGCGCACCACGACGGCTATCAGAAAGGCTGATTAGATCAGCAGCCTGTTTTTCATTGATCAGGCCGCTGCCAACTGCAGCTTTGAGGTCGTCATGTTCGATCATGCTTTAATCGTTTCAACAGTCAGCTTGCCGTTCGTATAGACGCAAATATCGGCGGCAATCGCCATTGCTTCGCGGGCGATCGTTTCGGCATCTTTGTCTGATGGCATCAAGGCGCGACCAGCCGCGAGGGCAAAGTTGCCGCCCGACCCGATTGCCGCAATGTCATGTTCTGGCTCCAACACGTCGCCAGCACCTGTAATCACAAGCAGCTCTGTTCCATCGCTCACGATCAGCATCGCCTCGAGCTTTTGCAGGTATTTATCGGTGCGCCAATCCTTGGCCAATTCGACAGACGCGCGGGCCAATTGGCCCGGCGTCGCCTCGAGCTTTTTCTCTAGCCGTTCAAGTAGTGTAAAGGCATCTGCCGTTGATCCGGCAAATCCGCAGATCACATCCTGACCACCCGGCGACAACCGGCGCACTTTGCGGGCTGTACCCTTAATCACCGTCTGACCAAGGCTGACCTGACCGTCGCCAGCGATGACAACCTGCCCGCCTTTGCGGACCCCGATAATCGTGGTGCCGTGCCAGCCCGGGAATTCATCTTTTGTCATCGTCTGCTCCTTGCGGTTCTGTGCATATATGGCGGCGCATTTGCAGGCAAACAACCCCGTCTCGCTTGTTCAGGCGATGTAGCACGGCTAGGTTGCACAAGATGAGCGCGCGCAACACAGTCACATTCTACTTACACCCAAAGCTGCGAAAGCGGGCCGAGGATGGAAATCACAATTTCCTAGCCAAGATCACTGATGTTTTAACCCAAGCCGATCTGCAAATCGCCTACGACAACGACGATAGAACTGCGCGACTGCGGGCATTGGCACGGCCGGGCCGTGGTCTCTATTTGATGCAAGAACCCGTAAATGCGCGCGGATTAACGATGCGCAAAACCTATGTCTATCCGTTCTGGCATATTGAGAAACAGGCCGCGCGTTGGGATTGGCCAGTGGCACAGGAACCCTTCAACCCGGCAGCGAAAGACATACCAGCAGCAGCGAATTTCTATAGGTTTTGGCGGCAACGCTTGTTTGAAAAGGAAACAAACGACATTTGTCGCGATGGTTTTGTCTATGTACCGTTGCAAAGCCAGCTTTTGCGCAAACGATCATTTCAGTCATGCAGCCCAATTAAAATGATCGAGGCCGTTTTGAGGTATGACACCACACGGCAAGTCATGGTCACGCTGCACCCTGAGGAAGTTTATGGTGCGCAAGAACAGAACGCGCTCGAGGCATTGATGGTCAAGAATGACCGCTTATTCCTGCAGGTTGGTCAGATGGAGCGTTACTTGCAAACCTGCGATTATGTCGTCACGCAGAATTCGAGTGCAGGCTTCATGGGATATTTCTTTGGAAAACCGCTGATCCTGTTTGCAAAATCTGACGCACATCACATTGCCCTGAATGTCGAGAGGATTGGCGAAAAACTGGCGTTTGAAGCGGTCTTAGACCATAAACCCGACTACGCTGGGTATTTGCATTGGTTCTTGCAACAACGCGCTATCAATGCGGGCAGGCCAGAGGCCAAGACGGCAATCCGCGATGTCCTGCGGGATCACGGCTGGCCCGTTTGAACGAAAAAGGGCGCCACAAATGCGCGCCCCGTTCCGTATTGTTAAGCTGTAAATCTAGATAGAGTCTTCAATCCAGCTTTGAAGTGCAGCTTTTGGCGCAGCACCCGCTTTGTTCGAAATCACTTCACCGTTTTTGAAAACAAACAGTGCTGGAATACCGCGCACGCCCATTTGTGCTGGCGAATTTGGGTTCTCGTCGACGTTCACTTTGACGATCTTTACTTTGCCTTCCATCTCGACGGACAATTCTTCAAGTGCCGGTCCGATCTGCTTGCATGGGCCACACCATTCTGCCCAGAAATCTACAACAACGGGGATGTCGGACTGGCGCACTTCGGCGTCAAAGGTTGCGTCGGTCACTGCTACGGTTGCCATCAGGTCACTCCTTGGCGAAAATTCATGGAGGCTGAAATTAGGAACCCGTGCGCCGATGGTCAAGGTGTTGCAAGACCGATCAGCGCTTCGTGAAGAAGATCATCAGGCAAAACCATCAAATCCCCTGAATGCGTCCATAGGATCGCGGCCTCGATTTCATGATTTGGATAGATTGCGCGCAACGCTTGATGGTAAGCGGCTAATTGGCGTTGCAGTCCAAGGGGTGTTTGCACCGGGGTGTCCGGCACCAGTTTGTTGGATTTGTAATCAATTGCGGTAATTTTCTGATCCGTGATGATCAGCCGGTCAATCGCGCCATGGATGCGTCCGATCCCGGCAAGATCAGCGGTGATATCAACCTCTGTCAGTGCGTCAGCCGCCCACAACCAAGCAAGTTCAGGTTTGTCGATAAGGGCGATGATCTCTTGCACCAGCGCCTGATCGTCTGACTGGATCAGGCGCAAGCCGAGACCCAGCCGCTTCTCTGGTGGAACCATCGGCAAGTGTTCAAGCAGTTTGTGGATCAGCGTTCCACGCGCCAACGCGTCTTCAAGGTCCAATTCGGACGGATCGCCGTGCATTACTTTTGGACCACCCAAGTCCGAAGGTGAAAGTGTCGTGGCTTTTTCGGGCACAGGCAGCGATCCGAAGTCGGGAACAATAACGGCATTGGTTTCGATGGGCGCGGTCGTCACGAGTTGTGGCGCGTCCCAGTCCAATTCCGACACCCGTTTGATCGGCAAATCACCCAGCATTGCATCATAGTCACCGCGTTGGGCCATGCCGTCAGCGACGATGTTATACCAGCTTGCGTCACCCTCGCCGACATCACCTGCAGCCCCGACAATCAGCCACTTTTCAGCACGGGTCATCGCCACATAAAGCAGCCGCAGCCGTTCGCGGCTTTGTTTTGCGATCACTGCATCGCGTAGCGCGATAACCGCGGGGGCTGATGACTTTGCCGCCGTTTTCCAGATCACGTGATCGCCTGCGGGCAACAGTTCTTGTTTGACCTGAATATCACGTTTGGCGGTATCAGGCAGGATCACGATCGGCGCCTCAAGCCCTTTTGCCCCATGCACCGTCATCACACGAATACGGTCGCCTTGGCTTTCCATCTGGCGTTTGACCTCAAGGTCGTCGGTGTCCATCCAGGTCAGGAAGCCTGTCAAACTGGGCACGCCCGTGCTTTCGTATGCCAGTGCTTGGGACAATAATGCGTCGATCCCGTCCTCGGCTTCTGGTCCCAAACGGGCCAGCAATTTACGGCGTCCATCATGGCGGGTCAGGATGCGTTCGATCAAATCATAGGGGCGCAAAAAGTCCGATTTACCGCGTAGATCATTTAGAACATCGAGGGTCGGAGTGGGGTCAGTTTTGCGCAGTGCCTCCCACAAGAACGATTTCACGCGGTGATGCGACAGGGTGAAAAGCTGCTGTTCAGACCAGCCAAACAACGGCGAACGCAGGGTTGCCGCCAGTGAAAGGTCATCTTCGGGCAAGGCCAAGAACCGTAGCAAAGCGGCGAGATCTTTAACCGCAAGTTCTGCGCCGACACGTAAACGATCCGCGCCAGCGATCTTAAGGTCCGCAGCCTTACAAGCGCGGATGATTTCGGCAAAAAGCTCTGACCGGCGTTGGACGAGGATCAGAAAATCGCCTTCGGTCGCGGGGCGACGGCTGAAGGTGCCGGAATTCCCGTCTTCGACGGGCAGCGTTTCATTTGCGATAATGTATTTTATCTGCGCTGCCGTGCGCTGGGCCATCATGACAATGTGGTCGGTCGCACTTGGTTCATCGACGGGCTTGAACCATTCGCGGGTATCTTCGATCTTGGATTTCTCAATCACAGGCCACAAATCCACGCGACCGGGCATGCCTTCTTTGAATGCAATATGGTTCAAATTGTCGTCCATGCCCGCGGCGCGATCGCCTGCGAAAGTGGCATCTACCACCGACAAGATTGCCTGCGAGGACCGGAAAGAATGATCTAGCGAAGTCACTTCGAAGGGTTTTCCGATCGCTTTATGGGAATCGTTGAAATGCGCTTTCATCTGATCAAAGGCGGCCGGGTCGGCCCCTTGGAATGAATAGATCGACTGTTTTTTGTCGCCGACCACAAAGATGGTGCGTTCGCGGTCAGGGCGCGCGCCCTCGCCAGTGGCGAATTCTTGGGTCAGTTGTTCGATTACGGCCCATTGGGTCGGGCTGGTGTCTTGGGCCTCGTCGACCAGAATGTGATCGATGCCGCCGTCCAATCGGAACAGCACCCATTGCGCGACGGCTGGATCAATAAGCAGCGCCTTGGCTTTGCGGATCAGATCGTCGAAATCGAGCGCGCCCATTGCCAGTTTGCGGTGTTCGTACGCAGGCACGAAAACTTCGGCGAAATCGTACAGCGCACGGTTGCGGTCAAACGCGTCCATCGCCCAAAGATGTGCCTTTGCGTCGGCGACACGGTCCATCCATTCATGCACGGCGTCAGCGATCGGCGCCATCGCTTCGACCGCTTTGGTGTGGTTGCTTTGGGGGAAATTGACCGACTTTGAATCGCAGCTATTGGCATAGAGAAAAAGACCAAAAAGCGTCTCTAACGCAGCCCAACTAGGGATTTTTAGGTCAAGTTCTGCAAGTTGGGCAGCAATCTTTTTGTACGATGCGGCCTGATCGCGGAACGCTTCCTTTATCTCGTCTACGATCATGGCTTCATCGCCTTGAAACGCGATACTCAGGGCATCATCACGCTGGGCATCTGGTTTGAGGTCCAGCAAGGATTTGATTTTTTCGTCCGCAACCGGCGCAGCGAAAGCATCGCGCTTTCCTGCGATTTCTGCTGTGAACTTGGCCAAATCATCACCAGTGAAATGCGCAAGCATTGCGTGGACGATGTCTGCGTTTGGCCCAACCACCAATTCATCAACGACTTCTGCCCGCAGGATTTCCGCCATGCGGTCTTCCATTTCGCGGAACTGTGGGCTGACCTGGGCCTCAAGTGGGAAGCGGCGCAAAACACCTGCGCAAAACGAGTGAATGGTTTGGATTTTCAGACCGCCCGGCGTTTCGATCGCGCGGGCGAACAGGGTGCGCGCACTTGCCAGTTGGGTGTCGTCGATATGTTTGTCGACGCCAAGCTCCTGCAGTTCGTTGCGCAGTTTGTCATCCGCCATCATCGCCCAAGCGCCAAGGCGTTGAAACAGGCGGTTCTGCATCTCGGCTGCTGCTGCTTTGGTATAGGTCAGGCAAAGGATGTTCTGGGGTGATACGTCTTCTAGCAACAGCCGTGCGACACGGTCCGTTAAAACACGCGTTTTGCCTGACCCAGCATTGGCCGACAGCCAAGTTGACGTGCGCGGATCGGCGGCGTCCACTTGGCGTTGGGTTGCGGGATTGCGGATCATTTCAACACCACCGGTTCGGGGTCTTGGTTGGTGTCCCACTCGCCATAACGTGACAGGTGGTCATAGGGGCTTTGGTCGGTTTTCAAAAACAAAGCAAGGCGGGCGGTATAGCCGCGATCTTGGTCTTGCCACCGCGCAAAAAGCGTCTCTAACTCTGCCCAAACTTGATCTGGCGGCTGTTTTTTCAACGGGGCGTCAATGTTGCGCATAGCGGCATTTACGCCGATAAAGCTGGCGCCACTAACAGTCTTTCGACCGATTTCGTTGAAAGCACCGCGTTCGACCATCGCAGCCTCAAGCAGCAGTTGTTTGTCGAATTTTTCCTGCTGCGGGCCAGTTGGAACAACGCCGGTTTTGTAGTCATAAATAAGCGCTTCATCATCGTCTGTCAGGTCAATTCGATCTGCCTTGCAGGTCAGCTTGACGCCCGTCGCAGCGACTACAATTTCGCCCCATGCTTCTGTGATGCGTTTGTCCGAAAGGCTTTGCCGCTCGTCTTCGTCAGTAAGAAACTTATCGGCAACCCGGTCCATGCGCGCGATCCATTGGGCCCGAACGGTTGGCCAAGGGCATTGGGCGGTGAATTCTTCATGAGCAATCCGCATGAGCGTTTCGCGATCTGCAGGGCCGAAGCCGTCAGTGATAAATCGCTCAAGTATCTTATGCACAATGATCCCGCGTAAAGGCGCGTCAGCGTTGGGAACCAAAGGATCAAGTTGCGACAGGTGCAATACCTTGCGCGCATAAATCGCAAACGGGTCGCGGATCAGTGTTTTAATCTGCGTCACCGATAGCTGATCAGGTCGCGATGCTGGCGGTGGGCACGGCGATGGGCGCGGTTCCGGGTCTGTTCGGTGCGTGGGCGCAGAGAGTTTTGCAGCCCTTTCCGTCCACAAAGTACCACGCGCCAACATCGCCTTAAGCGCTGTTTGCCCATCTTGGTCGGGCAGTCCGTTCAGCAAGTTGGTCAAACGGTTCACCCAACGTGACGGCACAGTTTCCGCGTCAGCCGATCGCTTTGCCCGTGTGATCCAAACTTCTTTGCCAGCGATGGCTTGTTGATAGTCATGTGCCGAAAGCCCGATCCGCCGTTCGGGGAGTAATAGTCCGGCTTTGGCCCGCATCACACGGTTCAGCCATGGGTCGGGTGCGGGTGCTTCAGGCCAAACACCGTCGTTCATGCCGCCAAGGATGGTCAGGTCGACCCCCTGCACGCGTGCCTCAAGCGTTCCCCAAATCAGTATGTTGGGGTGACCCGCGTCGCGGTCGCGCACCACGCCTTCGTTGATGACACCGCCAAATAATGCAGCATAATCGCGCGGGGTCATCAGGCCGCCAGCGGGTGCTGCTTGACGCAGGTCTTCGCAAATGCGGACAGCTTCACGGCCTGCGGCCTCGGCCCATAATCCGCCGGATCCGTCAGCGTTTGGTCCCGCACAAAGGGCTTGGGCCAATGCAATATGTTGTTCCAGATATTGGCCAAGCGGTTGGATGCCAGCGTCTTCATGTCCTGTCACCAGATCAGCGAGCCAAGCTGCCCAAGCGCCGCGATCATCGGCCTTTGCTGCCCATGCAAGCAGGTCATCAGCCGTCGGAAAAGGTGGACCCCAACGGCGCAAGTGTAGTTCTAGGTCGCGGGTATGGCGCAAGTGATCACCGCGGTCGGGATGTTCGGAATGACACAAAGGGTGTTTCAGAAGCGTCAGTAGTGCTTCGCTATTCAACGCTTGCCCGAAAAGATCAGCAACATGCCGCAAGAACCGACCCGGTGGCGATAATGCCAAAGGCATACCCGCACTATCATCTGGTTTGATATCCCAGCGATCAAGCGCTGCGGTCACCTGACGGGTCAGCATGCGGTCCGGTGAAATCAAGGCGGCAGTGATCCCGTCTTCGGCCGCTTGGCGCAGGCGTAAGGCGATCGTTTCCGCTTCGGCGCGGGGCGAGCTTGCCTCGACTAACGTCAAACCGTCAGTTGCTTCAATAAGATCACCCAAGCCTGGGCCGTCGGTAAGCCATTGGTTTGTCACTGGCGCAGGGCGCAATGACAAAGAGATCAGCGCGTTTCGTTTTGAATGAACAGGGCGCGCATTTGTCCAACGCTGTATGTCGCGATGTCCACACCCGATCAAATCCATCAAACGCTTGAACCGGAACTGCGGATGGTCTTCGGCGGTCATGTTGTCATCCATCGCGTCCCAAACCTGATCAGGCAGATCAAAATCATATCCGGGCAGGATGATCGCGCCTTGCGGTAGCTTCGCAACGGCTTGCATGAACAAAGCAGTCGCACCGCGCGAACCGGTTGAACCGGCAACAATGATAGGATGCGTCGGCGGTGTTTCGGTCCAACGCTTTGTCAAGGCTTCAATGACCAATCGCTGGCGAGCTTCCTTGTCGGGCTGGTCGTTTGCAGTACCAAAAAACGGGGTAATAATGTTGAGGAATTGCAGCGTCCGGTCCCAATGGCCCGACTGGTCAGACACATCAAGTTGGGCGATAGTGTCGGGGCTGACGCCCTCGCCCTGCATTTCGTCCATTAGCTTTGCAAGGCTATCGGACAAATCATAAAGCGCTGTACGCGGTGCCAAGTCAGGCTCTTTTTCAAGCAGCTTTGCGACAAATTGGGATAGTTCTAACCGACGTGTGAGCGGCGAAACCGCTGGCGGCAAATCAAGCGAAACGGGGTCATCCGCTAAGTCTGTTACGAGCCGGATACGCGGCAATAGCCGCGCAGGGCCGTCGTCAAAAACTGCCCTGATCCGGCGCTGCATGCGGGTTGTGTTGACGTAAATTTCAACCCGCGCCCAATCGGAGGGTGATAGATTTGCGCCGCGTTCCTCTAACCCGCCGACAAGACCTCGTGCGAAATCAACGCCGGGGGGGCTCGCGAAAATCCGTGGGGTGCTGGTGGGGTCAAACATGCAGCATTGCTTCGGCCAATGGGATGCTGGAAGGCTGCCCGACATCGCACCACTTTCCATCGTAAATTGTGCCATATAGACCACCGCGCTTTGCGATGATGTCCCATGCAATGTTCATTGAAAACGCGACTTCATCAATTTCCGACAGCACATCGGTGCGAATGATTTGCACGCCAGTATAAATCATGTCCGGCTCACGGTGCAGGCGACCTTCCGCATCAGTACCGAAGTCACCCGCGCCTAAATGTCCGGAAACGTTTTTCTTTTTGATGAGAAGCAGAAGCGCCTCCATCTGTGGGGCCCATGCGTTCTGGATCACATCAATCGGGTTTGGGCCTTTCCAAACCGCATCTGTGTTCATTGTCATCACGGGGCTTTGCCCCAAAAGCGGCAGTGCTTTGCGCAGTCCACCACCGGTTTCCAATAGCGCGTCGGTTTCTTCCGAGAAGACAATATCATCGTCAGAGAGGTGTGTTTTTAGCAGTTCTGGCAGGTAATGCAGGTTAACAACTTTCGGTCCGACTTTGGCCGCATTCGCGATCTGCAACGCATGATCAATCAGGGGTTTGCCGGCAACTTTGATCATCGGCTTGGGGCAGCTGTTGGTCAATGAGCCCATGCGCGTCCCCTTGCCGGCGGCGAAAAGCATGATTGGCATCGTCACGGCTTAAGGCCCGCAAGCAGGGTCGTGGTTGGTTCCGGTACGGTGTCGAAAATAACCTGCCGCAGTTGATGCAATGCTGGATCAGCAAGGTCGGACTGGATATCACTCCAGACGCGGGGGATCAGGTCAAGATAGCGAGGCTTGCCCAGCTTCAGTGACAGCCGCCCGAAAATGCCAAGAATACGCAGGTTTCGCTGGATTGCGATGCAGGCCAATTGCGTGCGGAAATCTGGACCCGCCCCCGTTTGTTCGCCGAAATACGCAATCATTGCTTCGACGGTTTCAGGCGCGACATCGCGGCGCGCATCACGCAGCAAAGAAACCAAGTCATATCCTGCAGGTGCAACAAAAGCGTCTTGGAAATCTAACAAACCGACGCAGTCTAGTCCTTCGTGTGCATCACGCCAAATCAGATTTTCCGCATGGAAATCGCGCAATGCAATTGTGTCGGCGATGGGCGCATGTGCATTTAAAGCCACAAGCATCTCGCGTTGAAGGTCCGCGACATTGGCGCGACTGTAGAATTCTCCGACAATTTCCAACATCTCTGCGCCAGTTTGGGCGGTCATTCGCTCCATGTTGTCCGGCGGTGGGATGTGGTGCAGTTTCACGAGCACATCAACCGATGTCCGGTAAAGCGCTTTTTCTTGGGTTGGGTGCTGGCGCAACCATGCGGCCACATCTTGTGTCCCAAGATCTGAAACAATCATCAACCCGTTGTGCGGGTCATGGGCAAGGATGTGCGGGGCGCACAATCCATTGGCCAGTAGCAGTTGCGCGATGTTGGCAAACGGAACGGTACTGCCGCCCAATTCAGGTGCGTCGTCCATCAAGATGACGGTTTGTGTCCCGTCCGTTAGCCGCCAGTAGCGGCGCGCAGATGCATCGCCGGGAACCGCGACTTTTTGCCAGTCTTTCCAAACGGTTTTGGAAACGAAATCTTGGATCAAGGCTGTACGATCAGACATGCAAATTTCGCAGTTTGGCTGCCCAATGATCAGAGCCTGACACGGTGATCTGGTGGGCGTCTTTGAGGGCGGAAAATGCCAAATGAAGAGCGTTTGAAGGTGCAACAGCCCCTAATCTGTCAGGCCATTCGATAAGGCAAATCGCTGTTTCAAATGCTTCTTCAAGCCCAAGTTCCAGTGCTTCATCAGGATGGGTCAGACGGTAAAGGTCGCAATGCCAGATATCGCCGTCTGGCGCTTCGTAAATTTGGACCAGTGTGAAAGTGGGTGAAGGCACGTCTTCCATGCGGCCAAGCCGCGCGCGGATCAAAGCACGTGCGAATGCGGACTTTCCAGCACCGATCTCGCCCTCAAGCAATAGAACGTCACCCGCTGACAGCAGGGGTGCTACTTGGGTAGCGAAAGCAGCGGTCGCGGCTTCGTCTGGAAGGTGCTTTGAAAACAAGGTTGGGGCCATGCGCCCACACTATGGCGTTGCGCATCTGCTGCAAGCGTAAATCAGATTTTGCGGGCCAATAACGCTGGATCAACTTGTGTCAGTTTTTGAATGACGGGCCGCATTGGTGGGGCGATGACAAATCGCACCATCGTCATGCCGCCCGCAATGGGCATTGCGTGGCAGCGCACATGCCGCCCATCCACCAACATCGCGTTTTCTGACCAAGGTTTGCGTTGGCCTAACCGTTGAATAAAGGTCTGCATTTCGGTCCAAACGGGCGATGCGATGCAGCTATCTTGCCAAACGGAAACCTCGGTTTTGACATCACGGTGATCCAAAAGGAGTTCGGATTGGGTGGACCAGAGTTTGCTATATGCATTATTGGAAACCACCATCGTCCCCGTTCCTGAAAAGACAGCAATGGCATCGGGGAGGGTATCAAGAACAGCTTGCCCCGTTTCGATGTCGGACCGAAAGCGACGGGTCAATGAAACCTCTGCGGTGATGTCTTCGAACAAGATCGCAAAGGCCCCATCGGGGTGCGGGCGGCCAGTGACGCGGTAGGTTTGCCCGTCTGGCAGCGCCCAATTCGCGGTATAAGTGCCGTTTTTTGCACCCGCTTCGACAGCAGTGAACTCTTCGCGCCAGGAGGTGTAGTTCTTTGGCTCGGGCATCATCCGCAATTCGCGCAAACGGTCCAAGACGGTATCAATTGTCGGGCGTCCACTTAGGAATGTGACCGGTAGCTTGGTCATATCGTGCAAGGCAGGATTGAATGTCGCCAGCTGACGGCCCTTGTCAAAGATTGCCAACCCGATTGAGAGGTCAGCAAAGGTTTTGCCGAGCGTTTGAACAAAGTTTCGACGGTCCTGTTCAGCCAGAACAAGCGCCGTGGCGTCGTCTGCGAAGTGCAAAAGGTGCTCATCGCGGGCCACAGTTGTGACGTCAAACCACTGTTTTATATCGTCCGATCTTGCGACTCTTTGCTGTTTTTGAAGCTTACCGCCCATATCAGTGTCAAGTTTGAGAAACGGCACATCAATCTGCTGGTTTGCAAGGTTGTTGTAGGCGGTGTTCGACCACGTGATGTCGCCGTTGTTGTCCTGTTGCCAGACCAGTTGCGGCGAAAACTGGCGAATGTCTTGCGTCAATGCCGCGGCACGATGCGTCGCTTGACTGTCGGGCGGGACAAGGGATTCGCGCCCCCCGTACAGTTGAAACCGCATGGTGCCGTGCAGATTGCTGACATCCAATGCGACTGAATTGTCCAGAATGCTTGTCATTCGACCAGACCAACCCGGGCTTTCGGCAAGGGCAGCGCGGAGCTCGGGAAAACCGGTTTCAAGCGCACCCACGAGGTCTGAAATTTCTTGTATATCATGACCCAAAACGTCAAATGCGTCCGGTGTTGCGTCCAAGAGCGTGGCGTCACGAAACAGTACTATAACTTCTTTTTTGGGCGCCGAACTGCGTCTGGCGCGATGCTTTTTGCCAAAACCAAGTATGATTACAATGGCCCACGCGCCCAACATCGCGATCAGCGAAATGCTTGTCAAATCAACGAAGGTCATCTTTTTTGCAGCCCCATTCTGAACATGGCAAGGGACACAATCGCTGATGAAAGTTAAAGCGTTGTTAATCTTGGTTCGATATTCCGCGCTAGAGGTCGAATTTCTGGTTCTCACCCAAAGGTGCGCTGTTCCAATCAGCGTCGTCTAGCAGTGCATTGCGTGGCCAAATGACCTCTACAATGGCCCCGCCCGTGGGATGTCCTGTCCAGCTTGCATGGCCGTGCCGCCTACGATTTGAAAACGCGAGTTTCGCGCCTGAACGTTCAAGCAGGGTCTTGGCAATGAACAACCCTAGCCCCATTCCTTCGTAACCGGGTCTGTTCGCGACGTCCTCGGAAAGGCGGCGGCGGCGCACGTATGGATCACCGATGCGGCCAAGCACGGACTGCGGGAAACCATTTCCATCGTCAGAGATCTGCACGGTGATCTGATCCTGCGTCCATGATAAAGCGACGGTCACTTCGGACTTTGAGAAATCAACAGCGTTCTGGATCAGGTTACGTAGCCCATGGATAATTTCGGGGCGGCGGCTGATGACGGGTTGGTTCAGGCGGGCACCTTCGGCCGGGGCGATTTGGAACGCGACAGATTTGCCGCGATGCAAATGTGGTTCTGCCGCCTCGCGGACGACGGCTTCTACTGGTGCTTTGCGTAGCATCAGGTCATCTTTGCCAGCGCGGCCCATTGACTGGAGAATGTCGCGGCATCTATCCGCTTGCGCGCCAATCAACTGCGCATCTTCCAGCAGTTCTGGGTGGTTTTCCAATTCCTCCATCAACTCACTGCTGACCAATTTTATTGTGGCCAAAGGCGTGCCAAGTTCGTGCGCCGCCGCCGCGATAACGCCGCCCAGATCAGTCAATTTTTGCTCGCGCGAAAGTGCATGCTGGGTGGCAAGCAGTGCCTCACCCATAGCGTGCATTTCGGTGGTAACTTGGCGGGCGTAAAGCGACAGAAATACAAGACTGATAAGGACTGCGGCCCAAAACCCGAACTGGAACAAGGCGGGAAGCAACAGCACCACGCCGTCAGCATCAGTGATAGGTAAAGAATAGCGACTGATGGCTGTGGTGATGGTGACTGCCGTTAAGCCCAGAAAGACCGTATTGATAAGGCGTAGAACTGTTGCTGCAATTGTGACCGGTGCAAGAAGAAGCATTGCAAAGGGATTGTTCAGCCCACCGGTCAGAAACAACAGCAATCCAAGCTGCGCGAGATCAAATACCAGCCATAGTGTGGCTTCGGTTTCAGAGAGGCGCTTGTTCTCGGGATAAACATAGATTGAAACGAGATTGGCAATCACCGAAACCATGATCACAAGCGTAGCCAGCCCGACCTCCAGCTGCAAATCAAGTACTTGAACGGCAACAAAGATCGCGGCTATCTGCCCTACAATCGCAAACCAACGCAGCGCAACAAGCGTCCGCATGCGGACCCAATTGCTGCGTTGTTGATCTTTGAACAGCTGAAAACCAGTGGCAGGCATGGTTTGTGATCGACCTTTTTAGGTTATGTTTAAGGTATAGCTAAATATCGCGGGATCAATGCAGTGCTTTGCGGCGGCATTTGTGACCGCACGCCACCGCGTGCGGCTAAGTTGACGCATCTTACAAACGGCCTACCTCCTTACACAGGAATAGCAATGGGTCAGAATATGAATATCGAGGCATTGGATCTGGGCGAAGACAAAAGCCTCTTGTTGGTCGATGACGACGACGCATTTTTGCGCCGTCTTGCGAAAGCGATGGAAAAGCGAGGCTTTGAGGTCGAGATGGCAGAGTCTGTCGCAGCAGGCAAAGCAATCGCGACTGCACGTCCGCCGGCCTATGCGGTAGTAGATTTACGGCTTGAGGACGGAAACGGTCTGGACGTTGTGGAAACACTTCGCGCGCGTAGACCCGAAAGCCGGATTGTGGTTCTGACAGGTTATGGCGCGATTGCGACTGCGGTCGCGGCAGTCAAAATCGGCGCCATTGACTATCTGGCTAAACCTGCTGACGCAAAAGACGTCACTAATGCCCTGCTTGCGCTTAAGGATATGTTGCCGCCGCCGCCAGAAAACCCGATGAGCGCGGACCGCGTGCGTTGGGAACACATTCAGCGCGTCTACGAGCTTTGTGATCGCAACGTGTCGGAAACAGCGCGGCGTTTGTCGATGCATCGCAGGACATTGCAGCGGATATTGGCAAAGCGCAGCCCGCGTTAGACGGCTGCCCGCAACCACGCCTTTAAGATTTTGGCGCGCGGGGACAGTACCCCTTTGGGATGAACGACGAAATAGCCAAGGCCTTCGGGCTGAAGCTGCATCAACGTGACCAGCTTGCCTGACTTGATTTCATCTGCAACCAACGCGCTGGACACGACGCTTAGGCATTTGCCCGAGCGTACAGCGGACATCACCATGCCAAAGGTTGCGACTTCGTTGATCGGGCTTTGGTCTAAATCCAGTCCCGATTCCATGACCCACCTGCGGGCCTCTTGGTGCACAGTTTCGAATAACCACGGCAAACCGTTGAGGTCAGCAAAGGATGTGACTTTCCGTCCTGCAACCAATTCAGGCGCCGCGACGACGGTAAAGTCAGCCTTCAAAAGAGGTGTGGCGGTAAGGCCGGACCATTCACCAAGACCATAGCGCACCGCCAAATCAATACCGTCGCGGCGCAGGTCAAAGACATCGCAACTGGGTAAAATTGATAATGGAATATCGGGGTGCTTTGCCCAGAAATCTGAAAAGCGGGGCATGAGCCAGTTTTCAGCAAAGCTGGGTGTGACGGAAAGGGCGATGGGGCGGGCTTCTGCGTCTTGGGTGATTTGCTGAATGCCAGCGATAATCTGGGTGAACCCGTCGGTAAGCGCAGTTGCCAATTGTGTTCCAGGATCAGTTAACACCATACCGCGCCCTTGCCGCGCAAGCAGGCTTGTTTTTAGGTCTGCTTCTAGTGCGCGAACATGCTGGGCAATGGCGGCATGCGTCACGTTTAGATCACGTGCTGCAGCCGAAAATGACCCAGCGCGCGCCACCGCCTCAAATGCGCGCAGTGATGACAATGATGGAATAGAGCGCCAATCCATATGATACTCCAGCTTACATGTTGAAAATCATAATGAGTCGCGAGTGGTCTATATTGTCAATATACAAACAGCATGATCAGTTTGAAAGGAAAAGCCATGCTATCATCAATCGCACATGCTATCTTGCCAGCCAACCGCAAAGATCATTGGGACGCGCCCGATTTCTTCAAGCAAACACGTGGCCCCCGCAACACAAATGATCTCGCGCTCGAAGCGAGACGACGCCACCAAAGTGCAATGCGCGGTGTGGGAATGTGGTAGGAGTTAGCTGTCCGTGTCGCGGCTGAGCAGGTCAAACTTACGCAGCTTCACGTACAGTGACTGCCGCGACAGGCCTAACATTTCGGCAGCAGCTACGCGGTTGTTCATGGTCAGTTCAACCGCGGTTTCGATACACATCTTTTCAACGACATTTGTCGTCTCAGCGACAATATCTTTCAGCGACGCACTTCCGACCAATTCAACGACAGAGCGCATGCTTTCATCGCTGGTCGGGTGTGACTTGGGGTGGGAAGCGTCGGCGCGTGCAGCGTCGCGGATCACAAAAGCAAACACTACTTTGGTGCCAGCCATCAGCTTCGTAACCGAGATATCCACAGGGCGCGGGCTGCCATATTCGCCAGCCAGCTTTGTCGCATAATTGCGCATTTTGCCGGCGCGGCTGGCGTTCTCTGCCATCACCTTAAAATCAACGCTGCCGCGCTGCAGATATTCGGAAAAACTGCGGCCCCGCACGTTAATGTCTTGGGCAACGTCAATCATATCAAGAAATGCATCGTTGGCCGAAAGGACATCGCCGCCATCTGACACAAAGGCTATTGCCTCTGGTCCGTCATGATACAGACCTTGCATGTTGCGGCTTAGGTCATCTTCGCGCGCGTTGCTGTCGTCGGATGGGACAAGACGGCAAAGCAGGATACGGTCACCCGCCGCCCGAAATAGCGTTGGATAAATACCGATCGTTTTACCTGATCCGCGAATATCAGCCGAAATTTTCTTTTCAAGCTTGGACATCGCTTGCGAAGCAAGGTTCTCGATGAGATCGCCCCGTTTGCGACCTTCAAAGCAATCAACCAACGGCGACCGCAGCAGATCGTCGGCGGACCGGCCAAGTAAGGCGACCGCGGCGGCATTCACTTCGGAAATCTCGCCGGTTTGGGTCGATACAAAAACGATCGGCTCGCTTGTGCTCTCCATCAAAACTCGGAAACGGGTGTCGAATTCGCGCTGGGCCTCGTAGTCACGCTCTAGCGCGAGCTGGGCCTCGACCAATTGTTGCTGCATCTCTGCAATTGGCTGCAGATCACGGCCAAGCAACAAGATAGCACCATCTGGGCCAATCCGGTGGAAGCTATAGCGCACGGGCGAACCCCAGCGCATATTCTCGTCCGCATGATTCAATTCAATCGGGCGCACGTTTGGCTTGCCGCCCAAGAACTCGCCGAGGCGGGCATCAAACTTGGGGATGCTTTCTTCGGTCAGGAAATCGCGAATGTCACTATTTTCCCAGCGCGAAAGCGCCTGAAAAGTAGTATTGCTTGGATTGACTAAGACCGAAAGAACAGTGCCGGTTTCTGAAATCACGACGCCGACATCGGCAACATGCGCGATGATGTCTCCCAGGATTTCAGGGGCAATCAGCGGGATTGCACCACTATTCCAGTATTTTGCACCACGCGACGTCATAGCGAGTCCGCCTTAAAAGAGGCCATCTTCATTGCTTAGGCCCTTTTCTTGGCGCGACTATCGTCTTGCGTGCCGTCGCAAAGGCCGCAAAGCCGTAGGGCTTCTTCTGGGATGCTCGTGGCAAAGTCTGCCCCAGTGAGTGCCGTGATGGTTTCGATGGGTTCGACCTCTAAAATTGTGCCACCTATTACAACAGGCAGGGGCGTCAGCGTCGCGGTTTTCACGGCCTCGACCAACCTACGCAGCGATTCAAGCGTCTCACCGCGCGACGACGATAGGAAGACGCAGTCGTAATGCGCGCTTTCAACATGATTGGCAACATCTTGCGGCTTGCCACCCAAGACCAGCTTCACGGACAGCCCTTTTCTGCGAAGTTGCCCCCCTAAAACCAGTGCACCAAGGGTATGATACACTTCTTGGGGGACGACCAAGAGGATCGAAGCGGCTGCGGTTTTTCCGGTTCTTTCGCCAGACCAGTCCGGCCCTAGCGAGCGCAGCATTGATTGTAGCCTTGCAGACCCAATGGTCACAGTTGCAAAGCTAAGTTCATCACTGCACCACTGATCACCCAATTTTCGCGCGACCTCTGGAATATAGAAATCGGCGAGATCGACAGCGGTGACGCCATTCGCGATCAAATCATGGACAACCTGTTTGGCCGTTTCCGGATCGCGGCCAAGGACGGCATTGTGCAAGGCTGACAGAACCGTAACGTCAAGATAATCAGGCGTATCGCGCACCAAAACCGCGGCCATTTGCTGTGCCACGTTGGTCGCCCGGGAGGTATCCGCGACGTGATGTTCGAGGGACTCTGACGTCCGATGATCGTCCATTTGCTTGTCCTTGGGCTGAACCAATACTCTCAAGCGGTTTGTCCGGCATTATCTCATTGTCTGACGTGCGCGCCGGAATGTCAAATCAGATAGACACATAAAGCGGTCACGTTTTTCAAAAAGAAACAAAAAGCTATAAAAAACGGGAAACTATGACTCAAAGGGCTGCCCCCTAAGAGCGGCGGTTTGTCGCGCCAAAAGTGTAAGTTAAAGTTGACACATCCCCAAAGCGTCACTTAATCTGGACACAAGAAGCTGTCAGGGAATACTTACATGTCATCGGCCACCACGCATACGGCAAGCGCTCAAACGCTGGGACGACGACTGTACTCGGACGCAGAAAGAGTGCGCCGTGACAAAACCAAATGGACCCTCGTCCAAGGTGTTCTTGCGCCTGTTCAATTCCTGGTTTTCCTTGTCTCGCTTGTTCTTGTGATCCGCTATTTGACGACTGGTCTAGGATACGAGGTGGCAACGCTTTCTATCGTCATCAAAACCGGCACCTTGTTGTTGATTATGGTCACAGGCGCGATCTGGGAAAAAGTGGTCTTTGGGCAGTACCTTTTTGCACCCGCATTCTATTGGGAAGACGTCTTTAGCTTTGCGGTTATCGCATTGCATTTGCTTTATATTTTCGCGCTTTATGCGGATGCGTTGGGCGCGACACAGCTGATGTATGTGGCGCTCGCGGCCTACACTGCTTACGTCATAAATGCTGGTCAATTCGTCTGGAAACTGCGCCTTGCCCGTCTTGATGCAGAGGGCCGCAAATGAACGTTCCGCTGACCCCCACAAATGGCGGCTGCCGCACTGCCCCGATCTTGAAAGAGCGTGGTCAGCGTGAGGTTTTTTGCGGCCTGACTGGTATCATTTGGCTACACCGTAAAATGCAAGATGCGTTCTTCCTGGTCGTCGGCTCGCGCACTTGTGCGCACCTACTTCAGTCAGCTGCTGGCGTCATGATTTTTGCCGAACCACGATTCGGTACGGCGATTCTTGAAGAACAAGATTTGGCCGGCATGGCCGACGCCCACAAGGAGTTGGACCGTGAGGTTGCCCGTCTGTTAGAGCGCCGTCCGGACATTCGCCAACTATTCTTGGTCGGGTCTTGCCCGTCCGAAGTGATCAAGATCGACCTTGCCCGCGCGGCGGAGCGTCTAACGCAAGTGCACGCACCGCATGTGCGGGTTCTGAATTATTCAGGTTCCGGCATTGAAACCACATTCACCGAAGGCGAAGATGCATGCCTCGCATCTATGGTGCCTATCCTGAAAGACACCAAAGAGCGTGAACTGCTTGTCGTTGGCGCACTGCCTGATGTTGTCGAAGACCAGATGGTGTCGCTGCTGACCGATATGGGCATCGGCCCGATCCGCCTGCTGCCTGCGCGCCGGATTGATGACACGACCGCCGTGGGTGAAAATACTGTCTTTGCGCTGGTGCAGCCATTCCTTGGCGATACGCATGCTGAACTTGAACGCCGCGGTGCGCGCCATTTGCAAGCGCCCTTCCCGTTTGGCGACGAAGGTACGACCGCTTGGTTGCGTGTTGTTGCCGCCGAATTCGGTGTCAGCGAAGAGGTTTTTGATAGGGTCACCACCGCCCCCCGCGCCCGCGCCCGCAAAGCGATTGCCCAAGCGGCCGAAGCATTACGCGGCAAGTCGGTGTTCTTTTTCCCCGATAGCCAATTGGAAATCCCCCTTGCCCGTTTCCTGACCCGCGAATGCGGTATGACAGCTGTCGAAGTTGGCAGCCCTTATATTCACGATGCGCTTCACGGCCCTGATTTGGACCTGTTGCCCGCTGGTCCACAGATTTCCGAAGGCCAGGATGTCGACAAACAGCTGGACCGCGCCCGCGCAGCCCGCCCTGATTTGACGGTTTGCGGCCTTGGTCTTGCCAACCCGCTTGAGGCCGAAGGTCTGACCACCAAATGGGCCATCGAATTGGTCTTTACGCCTGTGCATTTCTACGAACAGGCAGGTGATCTTGCTGGCCTGTTCTCGCGGCCTGTGCGCCGCAAGGCATTGCTTCAGATGGAGGCGGCTGAATAATGAAGCTGACCGTTTGGACATATGAAGGCCCGCCCCACGTTGGTGCGATGCGCGTGGCAACTGCGATGAAAGGCCTGCACTATGTGTTGCACGCCCCGCAGGGTGACACTTATGCAGATTTGCTGTTCACGATGATCGAGCGTCGCAATCACCGTCCGCCTGTCAGCTATACGACATTCCAAGCACGTGATCTGGGTGCTGATACGGCGACCTTGTTCAAAGCGTCCTGCTATGATGCGGTCGAGCGTTTCAATCCTGAAGCGATCATTGTTGGCGCCTCTTGCACCGCGGAATTGATCCAAGACGATCCCGCTGGACTGGCCGAAACCATGGGCCTGTCTATTCCCGTCATCCCGCTGGAACTGCCAAGCTACAGCCGCAAAGAAAACTTTGGCGCGGACGAGACGTTTTATCAGATCGTCAAAACCCTTGCCAAACCGCAAGAGCGCACCGCGCGCATCACTTGCAATATCCTTGGGCCAACAGCGCTGGGCTTTCGTGCCCGCGACGATGTCGAAGAACTGACCGGACTTTTGTCCGAGATGGGCATCGACGTAAATGTGACGGCCCCCCTTGATGCAACGCCGACTGATATTGCACGCCTCCCAGCGGCGCATTTCAACGTGTTGTTGTCGCCAGAGACTGGCGAAGCCGCCGCGCGGTTCCTTGAGAAAAACCACGATCAGCAATTCACAAAGATCGTCCCGATTGGCGTGGGTGCGACCCGTGATTTTATCAAAGAAGTCGCAGAAATCACTGGCGTGAGCGGCAAAATTGACGAAACCCGCCTGCGTATGCCGTGGTGGTCGCGGTCTGTGGACAGTACGTACCTGACCGGTAAGCGCGTATTCATCTTTGGTGACGGCACGCATGTCGCCGCCCACGCGCGCATCGCCCGCGACGAGATGGGTTTCGAAGTGGTCGGTATCGGTTGTTATAACCGCGAAATGGCGCGTCCTCTTCGTGCGCTGGCCAAAGATTACGGTGTCGAGGCTTTTATCACCGATGACTATCTTGAGGTCGAAGCCGCAATTGAGCGATTGAGCCCCGAGATGATCCTTGGCACCCAGATGGAGCGCCACATCGGCAAGCGCCT
>NZ_JAFMHR010000114.1 GCF_017854415.1 Yoonia sp.
AAATGCCATGCACGAAAAAGGACTTGCAAAAAAGGAGCCATCCACACAGGACAAAACGGACCTCAACAAGTCTATTGCGAAGGTCCGCTTCAAGTAGAGTTGGATCTGCAGCGCAAAATACCGTGCGCGGTTTTCAGACGCGCGTTGCGAAAGTGGTGTGAACGTAATTTTGGTGGAATTCCACGTTTTTGGCATTTCCAAAGCCAACTGCCAAGAGGAACAAGGAGTGATACCCAGAGCACAAAAGCCTCGGCCCTTTTGTCAGGTTTGAACTTGGGCAACGCGATTTGCGTGCATAAACTTGAGTAACTGGCCAACTGTTGTAAGCTCTCCTTTCTCTGGGAGGAGCCAAAGATCACATCTGTCGGTTTACATATTGATAAGATTTTCCAAGCGGTGGGATCAAGTGCTGCTGCGCAGTCTCGGCTTGCGGCATCTTGGTGTAGATCGGTTGCGCAGCACGGGCTGGACCCGGGGCAAAAGCGGCTGTCTGAATATTTGTCAGCTGCTGAGATCGCCCAACGTAAAGAAGCCCTTGGCGGCGTGGCCGCCATCGCCAAACCGCGGCTTGATCAATTGTTTGCGCTTGTTGGCAGCTCTGGCTGCGGCGTTGTTTTATCCGATAAGCAAGGTTTTATCATCGATCATAGGTTCCAAGGGGCTGATGCCCCGATCTTTCAAGATTGGGGCCTTGGCGCTGGCGCGGATTGGAGCGAGTCTGTACAAGGTACCAATGGGATCGGTACGTGCCTTGTTGAACGTCGGGACGTTATTATCCACCGGGATCAGCACTTTATGGCCGGTAATATCGCGATGAGCTGTATCGACGCGCCAGTCTATGGCGCCCAGGGCGAGATTGTGGCTGCACTTGATGTATCCTCGGCGCGTGTTGATCAGACCTCGGCAATGAACGGTATGATCTTGGAATTGGTCCGGCAGGCAGCCCGAAGCATCGAGGCAGACCATTTCAGGGAAACATTCAGCACCGCCCGTATTCTTGTCGTCGATGATGCATCGGAAGGTGTGTCATTGCTTGCTGCTACGTCCGACGATATTGTTGTTGGTGCAACCCGCGCCGCACGGCGGGCTTTCGGTCTGCAAGCAGAAGGTGAACTCAAGACCGTCCCAGTTGGGGATTTGATCGGGCAAGACACAACATCTAAAGGCTTTGAACGCGCGCAGAAGGCGGCTGTTGTGCGTGCATTAGTACGTGCAGATAATAACGTGAGCCTTGCAGCACGGGAACTTGGCGTCTCGCGCGCCACGCTTTATCGGCGCATGAAAGACCTCAAAATTAATAATTGAGCTGACCCTGTCTCAGTTTTGAGACAAGGAAGCCTCGCCAACTTACTCCAGTGGCTTCACAAACCTTGCCATTCTTGTTGATCTGACCCCGAGAGTCTGGGAGGGCCATATGAACTTAGCCGACATCAGAGAGATCGCGGCACCCCGCGCAGTGGTATGGTCCGCAATCCTAGATGCTGAGGTCCTGAAGACGTGCATTCCTGGCTGCACCGAATTAACAGGGTCCGCCACTGATGGCTTTGAAGCTGTCGTTGTTCAAAAGGTCGGCCCAGTAAAGGCGACGTTCAAAGGGATGGTCGAAATTTCTGATATCGTTGAAGGCGAAAGCCTTGTTCTAACGGGTCACGGTAAGGGCGGGCCTGCGGGGTTTGCCAAGGGGTCTGCAAAAGTGTCCTTTGAAGACTTGGGCGATGATGGCACGCGGCTCAGCTACGACGTAGAGGCGAAGGTCGGCGGCAAGCTGGCCCAACTGGGCAGCCGTATCATTGATGGGTTCACCAAGAAGCTTGCCGATCAGTTCTTTGAAAGGTTTCAGGAGGGGTTGGAGGACCCCACTGAATTCGATGAGGGCGCTGAAGAAGATGACAAACCAAAAAAAGGCTGGATCGGGCGTTTGCTAGGCTGACGCAGCGATCTGGCGATCTTTAGGGAGGAAGATATGCCGACAATTTCGATGAATGTGAACGGAACATCCGTTTCGGCTGAGGTTGAGAACCGAACGGTTCTTGCCGCGGCTTTGCGTGAAAATCTGGGGATGACCGGCACGCATATTGGGTGTGACACCAGCCAATGCGGCGCCTGCGTCGTGCATGTGAACGGCAAGGCTGTGAAATCTTGCACGATTTTCGCAGTTGAGGCCGACGGAGCCGAAGTCAGCACAATTGAGGGCCAAGCAGACGCGGATGGATCGCTGAACGTGATCCAACAGGCGTTTCAGGATCACCACGGTCTTCAGTGCGGATTTTGCACACCAGGTATGATCATGACCGCCGCCGCGCTGTTAGAAGAAAATCCAAAGCCAACCGAGGCCGAAATCCGCGACCATCTTGAAGGCAATATTTGCCGCTGTACCGGATACCAAGGCATCGTGAACGCAATCATGGCAGCAAGCGGACAAAATTCCGCAATTGCCGCCGAATAGGGAGGATATCGACATGGCAGCAGATGGTGGAATGGGTCACGCGACCAAACGCCGCGAAGATGTGCGCTTTCTGATGGGACTGGGCAAATATTGCGACGATCACACGCCCGCCAAGACCAGTTATTGCGCCTTTGCGCGATCAAACGTGGCGAATGGCAAGATTAACAGCATCGACACTGTGGCGGCCGCTGGCATGCCCGGCGTCTTGGCTGTGTTCACGGGCGAAGACTTTGCAGAAGTCGGCGGTAACCCCGCGGGCTGGTTGATCAACAGCCGAGATGGCGAGCCGATGAAAGAACCCAAACGGCCCGTGTTGGCCTATGGCAAAGTGCGCCATGTGGGCGACGCCTACGCCGCTGTCATTGCAGAAACGCTGGAACAGGCCATGGACGCTGTCGAAGCGATTGAGGCTGACATTGATGAGCTCGACGCGGTTGTGAAAATGGCTGATGCTTTGGCCAATGATAAAACGCTGGTTCACGATGAAATCGGCACCAACCAGTGTTTTGATTGGGGGTGGATCGAAGACAACCGCGCAGCAACTGACGCGGCGATCAAAGCAGCACCACACGTCACGACGCTGGAACTGGTCAACAACCGCCTTGTTCCGAACGCCATGGAACCGCGGTGTTCCATCGGGGAATATGAACCGGGTACAGGTGACTACAAACTGACGACAACCTCGCAGAATCCGCACCTGACGCGGCTTTTGATCAGCGCGTTTGTTTTGGGTATCCCAGAAAATAAACTCACAGTTCATTCCCCTGATGTTGGTGGTGGATTTGGATCAAAAATCTACCATTATGGTGAAGAGGCTTTGGTCTTGGCAGCTGCGAAAAAGCTGAACCGCCCCGTCAAATGGACTTCGACAAGGACTGAGGCGTTTTTGTCAGATGCCCATGGTCGTGACCACGTCACCAAGATCGAACTGGCTTGTGAAAAAGACGGCACATTTATTGCCTTCCGTACGGAAACCATGGCCAACGTGGGCGCGTATCTGTCGAATTTCTCGACCGTGACACCCACGTTCTTGCATGGCACGTTGATGGCGGGCAATTACACGGTGCCCAATGTCTACGTGAACGTCAAAGCCGTTTTCACCAACACCGCCCCTGTGGATGCGTACCGTGGTGCGGGCCGCCCCGAGGCGTCGTTCAGCCTTGAACGTGTGATCGACAAGGCCGCCCGCGAATTGGGGATCAATCCGATCGAACTGCGGCGCAAGAACTTCATCAAGCCAGACCAGTACCCCTTCGCCTCTGCGGCAGGGCTAGAATATGACAGCGGCAACTATGATGCGCTGATGGATGCGCTGGAAAAGCGCGCAAATCTGGATGGCTTCGAAGCGCGCTGCGCCGAGAGCAAGAAGAACGGCAAGCTGCGCGGTCTTGGAATCAACAGCTATGTTGAGGCATGCGGCATCGCTCCATCAAATTTGGTGGGAATCCTTGGGGCTCGGGTGGGTCTTTATGATGCCGCGACCGTACGGGTAAACGCCACGGGCAATATCTCTGTCATGGTGGGCGCGCATAGTCACGGACAAGGTCACGAGACGGCCTTCCCTCAAATCGTGGCGGATATGC
Organism: Yoonia sp.; assembly: GCF_017854415.1. Taxonomy (GTDB): domain Bacteria; phylum Pseudomonadota; class Alphaproteobacteria; order Rhodobacterales; family Rhodobacteraceae; genus Yoonia. The sequence continues at coordinate 4,030 of NZ_JAFMHR010000114.1, forward strand.
TTGGTATCGATCCATTGTCGATTGATATCGTCCATGGTGATACCTCAAAAATTCCATTCGGGATGGGGACATACGGATCGCGCAGCCTTGCTGTTTGTGGCTCTGCAGTATTTCGTGCAACCGAGAAGATCATCAAGAAGGCGACGCTGATCGCAGCACATATGTTGGAAGACGAACCTGAAAACGTCGATTTCACCGATGGTGACTTCGCAGTAAAAGGCACCAACAAAAAGGTCAGCTTTGGAGAAGTAGCGCTCAAGGCCTATATCCCGCACGACTTCCCGATTGAGTTCATTGAACCGGGCCTAGAGGAGACCGCGTTCTATGATCCAGCGAACTTTACCTACCCATCGGGTGCGTATGGTTGCGAGGTCGAAGTGGATCCAGAAACCGGCAAGGTCGACATCTGCGCAATGGTCGCGATTGATGATTTCGGGAATGTGGTCAATCCGATGATCGTGACGGGTCAGGTGCAGGGCGGCTTGGCCCAAGGCATTGGTCAGGCCTTGTTGGAACATGGGATTTATGACGAAAACGGGCAACTCTTGTCGGGATCGTTTATGGATTACGCCATGCCACGAGCCGATGATCTGCCAAACTTTGTAGTCGATCACAGCAACGCTACCCCCTGCACCCACAACCCCATCGGGGCCAAGGGCTGCGGCGAGGCTGGCGCGATTGGATCGCCGCCCACTGTCGTTAACGCCGTCATCGATGCGCTTCAGCGCGGCGGCTACGACGTGGAACACATCGACATGCCGGTATCCCCCGCGCGTGTCTGGGCAGCGATGAACGCATGATCTGGATCGAGGTGGGGCAGTACGCCTGGCCCACCCACCAGAGAGGAGAAACAGATGTATAACTTTGAATTCACCAAACCAACGACAGTAGAAGACGCCGCAAAAGCGATGTCAGCCGAAGGCGCGCAGGCCTTGGGGGGCGGGCAAACCCTGCTTCCGACCATGAAACAACGGCTCGCTATGCCTGAGATTCTGGTTAGCCTGACCGACGTAGAAGGCATGGTCGGCGTTAGTAAAGCTGGCACGACGCTTACAATCGGTGGGGGCACAACCCACGCGCAGGTCGCAACAGATGCGGCCGCCAGCTATCCTGGACTGTCCGCCTTGGCCGATGGTATCGGCGATCCGGCAGTCCGCAACCGTGGCACCATCGGTGGCTCGTTGGCAAACAACGATCCCGCTGCCTGCTATCCTGCGGCGGCATTGGCATCAGGTGCCACCATCACCACCAACAAACGTGACATTCTTGCAGACAACTACTTTCAGGGCATGTTTGAAACCGCATTGGACGAGACTGAAATCGTCACGGCGGTCAGCTTTCCCATTCCGGAAAAGAGCAATTATCAGAAATTCGTTCAGCCAGCTTCGCGGTTTGCGCTTGTTGGGGTGTTTGTGGCGAAGACAGCCGACGGTGTACGTGTGGCCGTCACAGGTGCCTCGAACGGGGGCGTCTATCGCTGGACCGAGGCTGAAACGGCGCTGAACGGTGATTTTTCGGCGAGAGCAATCGAGGACATGTCTGGTGACGCAACTGACATGATCACTGATTTGCATGGGTCAGCTGAATACCGCGCCCATTTGGTCGGCGTCTTGACCCGCCGGGCCGTGGTTGCAAGCAGCTGATAGCGTGACAATGAATAAGTTCAAAGCGGGGCAGTTTTCGCTGCCCTGCGTTTTTTTATGATGACAACCTTTCAAGCGCGTTCTGCTGGGGCAGATCCAATCCGGGCGCTGCTTGATGCACCTGGCGAAGGTGTCCTTGCGATTATCGCTGGTATTCAAGGCCCGTCTTACCGCCCGATGGGCGCAATGATGGCGGTCTTGGCTGATGGCACGCGGTTGGGCACTCTTTCGTCAGGGTGCATTGAAGCAGACATCGCGCTGCATGCCGCGCAAGCGCTTTCAGCCGGGACACCACGCCTGATCCGATATGGGAAGGGATCACCCTATGTGGATATCGAACTGCCCTGTGGCGGGGGTCTTGATATTTTGCTTCTTCCGAACCCCGACACAACCGCACTTGGCGAAATTGCCGCGCGTCAGGTGCAGCGGCAGAAATGCAGCCTTTTCATAAACATGGATACGGGGGAAATGGCGGCGCAACACACTGGCCCAACTGGAAGAAACGGTCAAAATTTGACCGTCTGTTTTTATCCTGCCATCCACTTTGTGATCTTCGGCAAAGGACCCGAGGCAAGTACGTTCGCCGCCCTTGTACAATCTGCCGGTTACCCGAACCTGCTATTGTCACCGGACGTTGAGACACTTGAGGCAAGTGAAGCGTTCGGCTGTTTGACGCATCATCTGACGCAACAAAACTTTCCGAAGGATTTGCAAATCGACGACCGGACAGCCATCATCTTGTTCTTTCACGACCATGAATGGGAGCCGCCCATCCTGCAGGGCGCGTTGAAAACAGATGCATTCTATATTGGATCGCAGGGTAGTCAGCGGGCGCGCGATGCGCGGATCGCTACGCTACAATCAATGAACGTTAGCGCCGCCAATATTGAAAGGTTGCACGGCCCTGTCGGACTGATCGCTTCGGCGCGCGATGCCGGAACACTTGCCGTTTCTGTCTTGGCTGAAATTCTGGCATTGGCAATGGACGTGAACAAGGAGCGTTTCGACAAAGAGAGGTAGCGAGGTGCGCCTAGATGGGAAGAAATCTGTCACATTTGTGCTTACCGCGCAAAAAGTCCTACAACGATAACCGTAGGAAAATCCCGCCTTCCCAAAGTGACAAAAGCATTTCGACTACCAGTTAAAATCATTCGCCAAAGCTACAGTTAAACTGGCAATGACGTCCGCTTGGATTAACGAGCGTTGTCTCTAGCTGAAAGACAAGTTTGTCCCGCAGAGCGGACATCAACCAACCAAACCCCTGGCATCCGCCACGAAGGCCTGCGTTGAGCCCATATCTACGTTCAATCGGGCCAACCTTTGGATTCTGTTAACTTTCTTGGGCGACTTGGTCCCGTAGGAACCGTCGCAGGATTTTGCCGGATGCGGATTTAGGTATTTCGTCGACAAACCTAATTTTGTGAAGCTGTTTATAGGTCGCTAATTTGTCGACAAAATGGGCGTTAATGGCGGCGTCTGTCGGACCACCCTCGCTGCGAACGACAAATGCAATCGGCAATTCGCCTGCTTCGTCGTCAGGCATCCCAATGACTGCAGCGTCGGCGATGCCATCCATGGCAACCAACACTGCCTCCAGCTCTGCGGGTGCTATCTGAAACCCTTTGTATTTGATCAGCTCCTTCAAACGGTCGACGATGAACATGTAACCATCTTCGTCGATACGGGCGATATCACCGGTGCGCAGCCAGCCATCTGCGGTGATCGTTTCGGCCGTTGCTTTGGCGTTGTTCAGATAGCCTTGCATGACTTGCGGACCCTTAATCCACAACTCACCTTCTTGGCCAACATCCAAGCCCTGACCGCTGTCCGGATTGACGATTTGACAGCTCGTGTTGGGTATCACGATGCCCGCGGCTCCGGATCGAGGGGCGTTGCAGGGAACAACGTGGGACACAGGGCTAAGTTCGGTCATCCCGAAACCCTGCAAGGTGGTGCAGCTCAGTCGCGACGCAACAGCATCGGTGAGTTCGGGGCCAGACGGCGCGGCCGCGATAAAGACAAGCTCAAGGTGGCTCAAATCATAGTCATCAACCAACGGGTGTTTCGCCAACGCAATCGCGACTGGAGGCACAACCCACATGCGTCGCGCTTTGTGTTCCTGACTGATTTGCAAGAACATCGGCAGATCGAAACGTGGCATTGTCACCAATGTGCCACCGCCCGCCAAATGCAGGTTCATCAACACGGTCATCCCGTAGATATGAAACAGTGGCAAAAAGCCCGCCGTGCTCTCACCGGGTTGGAAATCTCCTGCGATGATTGTTTGATCTACGTTGACCACCAAATTGCGATGGGACAGCATCACGCCCTTTGGCAGCCCCGTAGTGCCCGAGGAGTAGGGCAACACGACGGTATGCGCATCAAGATCAACGGGTATCTGGGCCTCAAGTGGCGGACCAAAGAGTGCTTCGTACTCTGGCGTTCCAATGGCAATCACTTGACGTTCCCCGGCGCCCAATTTTGCAGTCTCGACAAAATCGGAGATCGTAATGAGAATATCCGAATTTGCATCGGCCAATTGATGCGCAACTTCCGGACCAGTGTAGCCAGGGTTCAATGTGGTGATGGTCCCACCCGCCCAAGCAACGCCATGAAATATTACACAGTATTCAGGTATATTGGGGGCCATAAGGGCAATTGTCTTACCGGAACCAAGACCCTGCGCGGTCAATCCGCCAGCCAAACGCTTAACTTGATCCATAAAGGCCGCCGCTGTCAGGCTATGCCCGGTTGGGCCGTCGATCAAAACAACCTCGTCGGGGCGATTGACAAGGTTGGAAAATACCCGCTCCGTGATGGATTGATCTGTGATTGCAACATCGGGAAAAGGGCTACTAAAAATTGCCATTGGCTCCTCCATTTCGAGGATCATGGCACATGGCGCGGGTACGACCAAACGAAACAATTCTAATCACACCGATACGTTTTTCAATCCGGAATGTCGCTGATCTATGTTTCCGCATTATTCCTCACGATCGAGTTTTGCCTAAATTGTTGGTGCGGGAACCAGTCCGGGTTCTCGGATTATGATAGCCTTTGATGATGTCCTCTTTGGGCTCGTTGCTGCCGTTCGCTGCGGGATGAACTAAGGTCCGCATTGGCGATATTAGGTAGTTTTTTGATTCATGGGTTCTGACTCTAAGCTTAGTAATTCCACACTACATTGATGTTTTTCGGTGGACTCCATTTGGCGTGGAGTGAACGTGTCTTAAGTGACTGTAAAATATAGCTAATAACGGTACGACCTGTAAGATAAGTCTTTAGAAAGTCTTCATGGATTATAGTATTTTTGTGTGACCTCAATCGTGGGCACGCACACCATATGAACATGCAGGAAAGCGGCCAAAGGCATTGGGCCCAAAACCTTAATGCCTCTCAATGAGATATAACCAAGCAAATACCCAGTAAACCGCCTAATCCTCCACTAAGAAGAAAGCACACGACTATGTCCCCTTAAACGGGCCATCTCTCACGATAGAATAACCAAGACCCTTAAATTAAGAGACAGCAATCAACCTCAGGAAGCCTCACCGGTTCTCTGGGGTCATTGGCATGTCTGACGCCTAAACAGTTTTACTACACGCCCCGCTACTTGGCGAATGTCTCACTCATCAACCTCAAGCCAATCACTTCAGCATGATTTTGGCATCCGTTGATTCCCCCATCACAACTCATTGGTCCAAGTGACCGCAACCAAAGGAGGTCATTTTATGACCCACATCAGGATTGTCGACGGCCCATGTGGCTATGGAAAATCAACAGAAATACTTGGCAGCTTGAACAAAAAGGAAAAGTACCTTGCAGTAGTTCCGTCCCTATCAGAAGTAGGTCGGTTTATTGAAGGTGCCCACAAATCATCTGACTTCCGGATCACGGAACCTGTCGATACCGACGGCAACAAGAGTGATCACGCAGAGATGCTCATTCGGGATGGCAAGTCTCTGGTCTGTACCCAAGCTCTCTTCTATCAGCTTGGAACAATTGCGACGCAGCTGAACAATAAAGCAGTTTCAGCAGTATTTGATGGCGTTAATGTGCCAGAGATTGTCACTAAGTGTCTGCTCGACGACTACAACCTCATTATCGACGAGGTGATTGCACCGTTTGAGAATGTTCAAACCGTGAATCCTCTTGAGTTCGATATGGATTATATAGAACTAGATATGGCTTTAATCCACAAAGATGGTCGGGTTGAACCTACTGCATAGCTTGCACAAAACTGTTCATTGTAGTCGCTGCCCGGATTTTCGTCCGGCGCA
>NZ_JAFMHR010000115.1 GCF_017854415.1 Yoonia sp.
CCAAACCATCCTAAAACCATCCATAAACCACCTACGCGCAGGCGCGAGGCGGCGGAGGAGGTTGAAGATCTTGAATCTGAGAAGATCCTGGCGGCCTATCCTGAGGACAGGATCCGAGATCGACGGACCAGTCTGCGTCTGGTCGCAGCGGCCTTGAAGGCAGGCGTTGAGCCCGATGACCTGCTTCAGGCGGTCAAAGCCTATGCCAAGGAAAGCGAGGGCTACACGCGCAGCAAGGTCTGTTTCTCGGACAACTGGTTCAAGATGCGTCGATGGGAGAAGGGGCTTACCCAGATACAGGCGGATCGCGAGAATGCTCGAGAGGCCGAAGTCAACGGCCGTACCCGGCTCGCTAGCTGGATCCATGAGCGTCATCCTATGTGCCGCCATATCACCAACCGGCAGTTTCAGGACCTGATCGCAATGAGGCTGGTGACGCCTGAGCAGGTTCGCGCGGCGGGGCTTCGGGCGTGACTTTCAGGGGTAATCATCAAAATTATCCCGCGTTTGTCGACGGTTTGAGTAAGATGAGCAACATGAGAGAGCAAGTGCGAAGGATTGAAGAGTTAATGTTTCCTAGAAATAACGCTAAGTCTCCCAATGTTTCTTTGAGATAACGCAAAGCCTAATCTGGCTTGAGCGAAGAGCCTGCGTTGCGAAACACCACGTGTTGACATTAATGTGATCTCCGCATAACATTATTGGACTTTGTGTTACTTGGAGAGATCATTATGGCTGTTGCGATCAAAATGCCCCGGGCAGCACGCAAGGAACTCACGACACTTGGTGAAAACATTCGCATTGCCCGCCTGCGCCGAAGGCTAACCGCTGAAATTGTTGCGCAACGTGCCGGAACAACTCGACAGACCATAGCCAAGATCGAAAGCGGGAATCCAGCAGTCAAGATTGGCACCTACGTGGCAGTGTTGCAGGCGCTTGGCCTTCTGAAAGGATGGGGGCATCTCGACGACTCGGTTGGTGATCTGATGTCCCTGGATGACCTGCCACAGCGAGCGAGATTGAAAAATGGTTGAGGTCTGGATCGACTGGAAGGGGTTGAAACGGGTTGGCACGCTCCACCGCACCGCAGGACGGGGGCGAGAGCGGGTGTCCTTTACCTATCATGACGATTGGCTCGGCGACGAAAATGCCTTTGGGCTTTCGCCGGATATGCCTCTGGGGATGGGGCAGTTTGTCCCTCAGGCAGGGCAAGACATGCTTGCTCCAATTGGAGATTCTTCCCCCGATACTTGGGGTCGGACGGTTATGAGGCGCTTTGAGGGCCGCATGGCAGAGGCCGAGGGGCGACGCCCTAGGACGCTGCAAGAAACAGACTACCTGCTGGGGGTAAATGACGAGACCCGTTTGGGGGCACTACGCTTCAGGGTTGATGATGAGTTTCAAGAACGCGAGGGGATTGGAGTGCCTGCGTTGCTTAGTCTCGGTGATTTGCTTCAAGCGTCTCAGCGCGTACTTCGCGGGGAGGAGACCGCCGAAGATCTTAGGATGCTGTTTGCCCCAGGAAGTTCCTTGGGGGGGGCTCGGCCAAAGGCCAGCATTCTCGACCAACACGGGCGTCTCTCTGTTGCGAAGTTCCCGAAAGAGACGGACACCTATTGCGTTGAACGCTGGGAAGCCATCGCGCTGGAGCTGGCAAGGCGTGCCGGAATTACTGTTTCTGATCACACCATTGAGATGGCGGGCGATAAGCCGGTCTTTTTGTCTCATCGATTTGATCGGAACGAAGACGGCAGAATCCCATTCATTTCGGCGATGGCTATGCTCAACGGAAGAGATGGGGAAAGCTACAGCTATTTGGACTTGGCAGATGTTATAACTTCGGAAAGCGTCACTCCGGACCGAGACCGAGAGGAGCTCTACAGGCGGGTCACCTTTTCTATTCTTGTAACGAACCTTGATGACCATATGCGAAATCACGGATTTCTTCGTGGGCAAGGCGGCTGGCACCTCTCACCAGCCTACGACATTAATCCGGTTCCGAACCAACCACGTGTGCTCAAGAGCTACGTCGACGATGACAATCCTGATGCCAGCATCGCATTGCACCGCGCTCAACATGAGAACTATCTTCTAGAGCTCGACGACGCCAATCAAATAATTGCAGAGGTGGCTGAGGCGACAATGGCTTGGCGTGAAGTTGCCCGCGCCTTGGGTGCACCGGACAGAGAGATCAAAGAGATGACGACAGCCTTCGAGCACGAGGAAACGGATTTGTTGCGATTGTGAACAGGGGCAGTTCTCGAAACTAAGCGCAGCTATCGACTTGGCTTATGCGTGCGCAACAATCTGTTTCACGATCGGGTGCATCCAAGCAGGGACATGCCTGCTTTGCTTTGCCAACAGCATCCGGTCCTTGTCATCCAGTGCGCGAGCAAGCTGGTCGACGATTTGGCTGTCTACACGATCCTTGCCAAGATAACGCAATGCCTGGAAGATCACCCCGGTCTTATGGCCTGCGCCGACCAGTGTCTTGGAGGACGCGTTCCGGAATTGGATGACTTGCAGCCCAACTTTTTTGGTCCGTGTTGGGCCGTTGGTCATGTAGGTAGGCTTGGAAGGCACCTGAGCTGAGAGGCCCAACCAGTTGGCGGCCATTGATGGCGACGGTTGCAGAATCTGACCATCCTTACGGGCAACTGCCTTTGCGATGTCATCTGCGGATGGCGACAGAAACCCGAAGCGAGGACTCTTCTTTGGGTAGTCGTATAGTCCCCGTGTGAGCCGTCGGATCACTCCCTGATCGGCCAGACGCGACAAGGCTTGGTCTACGCTTGCGCGTGACCCGATATCAAGAAAGTCAACCGGTGCAAAGATTGCCCCGCGGCCCTTTCCAATGATGCGTTGCTTGATATTCGACGTAATCATGCTTGAACTCTTTGTCAGAAAATCATGCATGTTTTTCTGAAAGTCAATGAGCCGTTGAGAGCGAGAATTCAGGTCCGTGCAGCCGGGGTGAAAGCGTGAGGTAGCATGGTGGTGTCAAATTTACGCTACAGCGCAAACTTCTCCAATTTACGCTGTAGCGTAAACAGCCAGGAGTTAGGGTATTTGACGTATGATACTCAGGTCATAATTGAGCTTTATGACCTGAGTATCATAATCACGGCAGGAGAACTGATTTGCAAAGCCTTGTTCGCACTCCCAAAAACCTCGGGCATGCAATCCGCCAGGCTCGTCGAGAGAAGAACTGGACGCAGGCTGAACTTGCAATGCGCAGCGGTGTTTGGCAGGAAACCATCTCAAAAGCCGAGGCTGGAAAGGGCGGCACTAAACTAGACACGGTCTTCGCGCTGTTGGCTGCGTTAGACGTAGAGATCATGGTCGAGAAGCGCAGCAACGGTATGTCTTCAGAGTTTGATGGCATTTTTGAATAGTCTGTTGCAGCGGCGTTGTGGCCGTCAACACCTCATCGGTCTGCCAAAGCCCTTCGTCTTCTTGGTGCGGTATGACGCGATCGATTAGTTTGCTAGTGCCATGTCCGATCCTCAATGCCGTGTTTCTGATTGCTGAACATAAGCGGGCAGCCGTGCAAGACGCGGTGTGAGCACCGCTTCAACAGGAAAATCCCCCTGCGCCAGCGCATTCCTCGCGAAACAATTTTCCCGCTGACATCCCCTTGGTGCCCGCTTTGACCATGTTCATCGAAACACTCAAAGTGAGGATCAAAAAAATGGCTACTCAAACTCTCAAACTGAACGTCAAATCTGGCGAAAAAGACGGCAAGAACTTCTGGGACCGCTGCGGCGTTCTCTTCGTCAACACCGATGACACCGGCAACATCACGTCGATCAACGTCAAACACAGCATGTTCCCCGACGTCGAAATGGTCGCCTTCCCGCGACGCATCGATGATCCGGTCACCGAGTGAGCAGTGCGCCGGGGCGGGTTTCCCGCCCCGGCAAGCTTGCAATGTTTTTGGGGTCAAGATCTCCATGCACTCTGGTCTCGAGCCAACGGCAAACGCAATATTCAGGTCATGACCAACCCAACCGACTTCCGGGCGATTTCCTAGATGACCCATCTACTCAACTCGTCCCCAAAATCCGGTTTTGCGGCCATGTTTTTTGCGGAGTTCAGACAGATATGCCTCATGGCCCATAACCTCTTTTGGCAACAAGGGGTCGGCGGTTTCGGCCAATAGGGTCAATTTCCCCAGATACTTAGCACCATGTCCATAGGCTTTGGACCGTGCACTCTTGAGGATATCGTCAAGTAATGCGCGATAGAGGATTGTTGCCGCAGCAGGATGCTCATGCTCCAGTGTGCCTGCCGTTTTTGGCAAACTATGCCAATGGCTTCCATCCCAATTTGAGTAATGTTGAAGGATGACCTGTGCAGCCAGGTCAAGCCGTGGCCAATCGAGATAAAACCGCAGTGCCGTTTCCGGGACTGGGTGAGACAGGCCAAGTTTTAAGGCCTGGGTTTCGGCGTCGATATCGTCAAAATCAGGTAACATTTTCAGATATTCGCGCAGAATGTCAGCCGACAGCCGGCTCTCAAAACATTGCCAGCGCAGAGCTTGCGCAGCAGGTTTGTCATCCAATGCCTCCAGAATGCGCGCTTCGAGTTGGATCTTTCTCGGCGACAATTCATCATCCTGCCCTTTAGCGCGTGATCCGGGTTTGCGCACCCAGTCCAGCGCCTCAGTTGCACGCCCGACACCCAGAAGACGTTCGGCAATACCCTGCACGTCCTGTAAATGCGGTTCCTTGGCGCTTTCCAGCGCAATCAGCAGGTCAATGTCGCCGCGCGCCTCTGCAATCGTCTGGCGCATGTCTGACCACTGCGAGGTCATCGAATAATGCCAGCGATCCGTCGAAAGCTTGGCCTCTTCAGCCTTGCGCTCTTTAATTGTGGCGTTCAGGTCCGTGTCCCACTGCGCAAGTGTTGACTGGGGCAAATGGGGTGCGACGGCTTTGGCAAGATCCGCCAGATAGCCATGGGTTGTTTCACCAAGGCGCGCCATTATTTTGTCGGGCATCAAGGCGGCTTCGGACGCGCTCAGCTGTGCAGTCAATTTCCCGGCGCTGATGATAGCAAGGTAATAGACATCCTGAACGTGGCCCGATGAATCATCGACCCGTTCAAACACGTGTTCATGGGTGGCAATGAAACGAATGAACCGGTCTATCGCCATATCTGGAGCGGCCGGTGCCAGTTCCGCCTCTATCGTGTCTGTCAGGCTTTGCAGGTCATCGCGAAAGGCGCGGGCTTTGTCCCATTCAATGAAGCTTTTGGCACGTTCCAGCCCCGACAGCCGTCTGTCGATCAGCTTTGCAATCCCTTCAGGCCCGGATTTCGCGGCTAGTGCCGCTTTGACCTGACGGCGAAAGCCAGCGTTGCGCTCCGCTTCATCCAGCACCAGTTGGGCAAGCTTTGCAGCAGGCAGCTCGGCCAGTTTTTCGATAGAAAGAGCGGATTTTCGGGGCATAGCTCAGATCACTTCTTCTTGCGACCGAACCTGGCGGTTCTGGGACAGGCGGGACAAACGGTTCTGGTTCAAATCAACGCGGAACATGGTTAATACTTCTCTGAATTTGAGCGAAGTGCCTTCGATCTACTTTTGGCTGACATAGGTCACATTGCTATCGCAACCATCGCTGCTTCTACTGTTCTGTGATCAGCGAAACAATTTGGCTTCCAGTGCCATCCGCGCGTAAGTCGATGTCATGTGCGGAAGAAAGGACAAAACCAAGGTTCTCGCCAAGTCCAAATGGATAAATCACCGGTTGCGCCTCCAACGTCCCGAGCCCGACAGGACGCCCAACAGATTTAAGCACCGCCTTGGTCATCCAGCGCACCAGATCCGGTCTTTCCAGAGCGAAGATCTTCTTTCGGGTGAGTGTCTTGCGGTTTTCACTGCGATCGAGGGTTCCCCAATCGATTTGAGATTGAATGACCATGTTCGTCATCCTTCTCGTTCCTTCTCGTTCACCGTAGATTTCTGCCATCCGACGATGCACCTCAGCCGTGGTGCAGTCGCCTTGAAGTGAGGTCAATCGCCCGATGATTTCAGCCACTTTTGCGAAGAAGGGATAGGTCACGATTGCCATCCCAGAATAGGCGAAACTCAATAAACTCGAGCCTTTGCTCAACGCCCCATCGAAGTTCCGACTTTTCGTTATTCAAGATGGCCTCCGAGCAATTTATACGTATTAAAAGTATGCGCGCACATTTTTTGGTCTGGCAGAATGCTAGCGGTGTGATGTTACCTTTGCAAGCGAACTTTCTAAATTTGTCGGTAGGTTAGTGGACATGCTGCTTGTGAAAATACTTCGTCTCTAACGCCAGGTGTCATTTTTTCTACCGGCAAACTAACCTAGCCGCGCTTCGTGCGCGCGGCTCTGATTGATTCAATGGACAGCACTAAGGTGAGCTCACTTCGTCTGCTCACCTTAGTGCTGACGTTAATCAAATTCTTTGTCCGCCCAACATCCCTGACCGTGGCGGTCAACCTTAGTCCATCCCCAAAAACAGCCACCAATTTCCCCTGTCTCGCAAGCGAGCCATTCCTCGCGCGGCAAATTGGCGTCGGTTTTTGGCGCAGACATTTTCTTCGCAAATGTGGCCGATTGACAGCCCCGTTCAGGGCCATGGGTCGGGCTTTGCCCTCTCCCACTCTGTTCCGCCGAATACATGCGTATTCGGTCAGATCAGGTGGCCGAGCCGCAGCCCATCTGCGGAAGGAAGGCACCAAGCCTTGCCCGCACAACCTTGAACAGGAGGCCACAAATGGCACCGGAATTTGATGTTTATGCCCATGTCACCGACACCATTATTGCAGAGATCGAAGCAGGCACGCCGCCATGGCGCAAGCCGTGGACTGGTAGCGCGTCCGGCATTGCCTTGCCAACCCGTCACAATGGCGAAGAGTATCGCGGGATCAATATTCTGATGCTCTGGATCATGGCGGCAAAGAACGGGTACGTGTCCAGCCGCTGGATGACCTATAAACAGGCGCAGGATTTGGGTGGTCAGGTCAGCAAGGGTGAAACGTCGTCGACCGTTGTCAAATACGGCACATTCACGCGAGAGAACGATTTGGGCGTTGAGGAAGAACTGCCCTATGCGCGCGCCTATCGCGTATTCAATGCGGATCAGATCGAAGGCTTGCCCGAGGACTACTACATCCGGCCTGAGGCACCGCGCGACCTCGGCACGGGGAAAGATCCAGAGCTTGAGGCGTTTTTCAGTCGGACAGGGGCGGAGGTCCTCACCAGTGACGACCCGCGTGCCTATTACAGCCCCGCAAAAGATCACATCCACATGCCGCCGATTGGAACGTTTCACAATGGGGCAGGCTATTATGGGACGTTGGCCCATGAGGTGATCCATTGGACCGGCAGCGAAAAACGCCTCGACCGGATCAAGAAATTCGCCAACCGCGAGGCCTATGCCTTCGAGGAGTTGGTGGCCGAGATCGGCGCCTGTTTTCTGGGGGCACAGATCGGCGTTGCGCCGGAGTTTGGACAAAGCGCCGTTTATGTTGAGGGCTGGTTGAAAGCGCTCAAGGAGGACAAACGGGCGATCTTTCGTGCGGCGTCCGAGGCGCAGAAGGCAGCCGATTTTGTCCTAGCAGCCGCAGGTCAATTGAAAGCGGCCGCAGCATGAGCGGCCCCGCAATCCTGCCCCCGATGACGTGCCGCAAATGCGGCGCGTCGAACCCGGTGATCTTTCTGGCACCGGTCATCGTGAACGGCAGTGCCACGTGCATTTGCTTGGATTGTGCCGAGGTCCGCAAATGGTTGGATCCTGATGGTAACCTAAAAGCGGGTGTTGAGCTTTGAGCACCTGCGCCCCGCCTTGGTGGCGGGGCGCAGTCACTTTGAACGAGAAGAAAAATTGTGGCCCGTGCTGCTGGGCACGGGCCGCTCTGACAAACGGACTGTGCGGAGGATCGACTGGCTTTCAGCCCGCTCACCTCCTTCAGGCTCTTTTTCGTTTAATTGGTCCGCCCAACATCCCTGTCGCGTCCCGTCAATGGGCAAGCGCCGCGCGGGCGCGCCGTCTTTGTCAGCAACCGTGTCCTCGCGCTGTAGGCGCTGCGGGCCGCTCCACTTGCTGGCTTCGACCCATTGACTGGCCGCTCCAGGGCCGTGGGTCGGGCTGTGCCCCCACCCACTCTGTTCCGCCGAATACATGCGTATTCGGGCAGATCAGATTGGCCGGTGCGCAGCCCATCGGCGGAAGGAAAACCAAGCCCCAACCGCAGCACCCAAAAGGAGGCCACAAATGGCTCACAAATATCAGCCCCCGAAATGCTGGACCTGCGACTGCGATCGCACGACCGGCGGTCACATCATCGATGGGCTCTATAGCGCCTGCGTGTATTGCGGGAAGCATCGGCATGAGCTCAAGGAAATCGTTGTCCAATCGGGATTGGGTGGCGTGTTCTGTGTCGAGATCCTCAGTGTCGAGGATGATTGCGCCAAGGTGAAGGTGGTCAAAAGCTCGAACGGCTTTGACGCGCTGCCGCCCTTCACTGTGCCGTTCAAGGACATCGCTCCGCGTTGGAAACACAAGGCGGGAGAGATCCGATGATCGCAGGCTATCACAGCGATGATTTTGCGACCGCGCGTGTGGAAGACACCGTCAGCCTGCGAAGCGCTGCACGTGAGGCGCGCGCCACGCTTTATGCGGTGTTGAACCGGCTGGAGCTGAACGATCTGGAAGGCGAGGAGCAGCCCTATATCGACGATTGTCTTGGAGCTCTTGCAATCCTTGAGGAGGCGTTGCGATGACCCTGAACGAGATCAAAACAGCGGTGGACGCGGGCAACCGCGTTCACTGGGTCAACAGCGGGTATGTGGTGACGCGTGATGTCCTCGGGCAGTACCTGATCACCTTCACGCGGAATGGGTCAGCTATCGGTTTGACCAGTCGGGATGGCACCCACCTGAACGGCAAGCCTGACGAATTTTTCATCACGGAAAGCGCGGAGGTTTTGCAATGAAGTATTCTGAACTCAAACAAGCGGCCCGCGAGGGCCGCGCCAGCGTGCATCTGCACGGGTTTTGCAATCTGCCCGATGGCGGGCAGGAATATTGTGATGATCCAGCACAGATCGATGGCTGGGCGATCTATGTCAGGGTGGAGACACCGGACGATCCGCAACAGCCCTTTGATCTGCACGAGCTGCCTGATCATCCAAACTATGCCAGCGCCAAAGGCGCTGCCAGCGCACTTGCACTGCAACTGCTTGGTGATGCTGAGGCATGGAACCACGATTGAGTGGTGCCATGCCTTGCGCATGGTGCCGGGCTTTGCCCGGCGGTCGCAGCTTTGGCTGCTCCAAACGGAATACGAGGCCGTTGATACAAGATTATAATCTTGCATCAATTATGACGATACGTCATAACGGAGCGGCCCCGTATGAGAGTGGCAAGAAATAGGGATGATTACTTCACATGGCCGCACCCCGCGCCAAATCGATGATCCGCCTGAGCCAGGCGGAGCGTTTTGCCATCACGCGCAAGCGCTCTGATGGTGTGACGGTTGCAGATCTGGCACGGGAGTTCGGCGTTACGACGCGCACGATCCACTACACGCTACGCGCTGATCAGGACCGCAAGGTCGACGGGCGCGTGCGCACAGAGGTGGCAAATGTGCGGCTGACGCCGAATGAGCTGGCGACGTTTGATGCAGTGCTGGCCCGGCGCGAGATCCACAGCCGAGCGGACGCGTTGCGGCGGCTGGTCCATGCGGCGAGCGATCTCTTTGTGCCAGATGATGATCTGGCCTTGGAGATGCGCGGGCTGTCGGCCGCGCTGAACCGCGCGGGCAACAACGTCAACCAGATCGCCCAGCGGTTGAACGAGGCCAAGCAGCGCGGCAAGACCCCGCCCTACGGCAACAGCGCCCATACC
>NZ_JAFMHR010000116.1 GCF_017854415.1 Yoonia sp.
GCTCGAATTGCTTCGGCCGCAGCAAGGACCTCTTCGTAGGACGTTGGCACATCTAGACCTGCAGCCTCTAGCACGTCGCCGCGATAAACAAGGTGCTGTGCGTTTGCCATAAAGGCGACGGCCATGATCTTGCCATCGACGGTGATCAACTGCGAAGGCGCGATACTTTGGCCATAAGCTGCAACCAGATCATCCAACGGCTGGATTACGTCTTCGTTGATCAGCGCCACAATGGAAGAGTTCGCAACAATCGCGGTTGTATATTCGGCAGGGTTGCCGGACATGCCTGCGACGTTCAGCGTCTGGTGGTCTGCGGTCAGGTTGGACGAAAATTCAATGCCCGAACATGCGCCGGCGGCCGCCGCAACAGTTTGGATCGCAGGGAATTCATTGCCGATAATGCTGACGCGCCCGTCAGCTTCGCAGGCGACGGCACCCGTTGCTGCCAGTGCTGCGACTGCTGTTCCCAGCATTGCGTTTTTCCAGATTTTCATTTTGTAACAACCTCCGTGTTGTTCATTAGTGCCGGTATTGTCCGGACTTTGATATTGGCCAATCACGAATCGGATTGGCTTTGCATACGTTTGCAAGTTAACCTGCAAAGACCCGTACCACGCAAGCGTTTTGACAGTGAAACAACAAGAAAATTGCGTTTTGTCGATTTGGTCTTGCCAGATTCGGGGAATCAAGCGAGTGTTTTTGCAAACGTATGCAAGGGGCGCGATGATGGCCGAAATTCAGCTACGCAATGTTTCAAAGCGGTGGGGGTCCTTTGTGGGCGTCCAAAGCTTTGATCTGACGATTGCCGATCAAGAGTTCTTGGTTTTGCTTGGGCCGTCCGGCTGCGGCAAGACCACAACAATGCGCATGATCGCCGGATTGGAAGACGCAACCGACGGTGATATCTTGGTCGATGGCAAGCGGATCAATGATCTGGAACCCAAAGACCGCGACGTGGCAATGGTGTTCCAAAGCTACGCGCTTTACCCAAATTTGAACGTGTACGAAAATATTCGCTTCCCGCTGAAAGTGCGCGGTGTGCCACAAGCAGAGCACAACGAGCGTGTTATGCGCGCCTCTGCCATGGTCGAATTGGATGAATTCCTGCATCGCAAACCCGCCGAGTTATCCGGCGGGCAACGCCAACGTGTCGCCCTAGCCCGCGCGATTGTCCGTGAACCCAATGTGTTCCTCATGGACGAACCACTCTCGAACCTTGATGCCAAACTGCGCGTATCCACCCGCGCGCAGATTAAAAACCTAAGCCATGAACTCAAGGTCACAACGATCTACGTCACGCACGACCAGATCGAAGCGATGACCCTTGCCGACCGTGTTGTGGTCATGAGCAAGGGCATCGTGCAACAAGTCGGCACCCCGACAGAAATCTACGACAACCCTGCCAATACATTCGTGGCGGGTTTCATCGGGTCACCTGCCATGAACCTTGTGGACGGACAGATCGAAAACGGTGTTTTTACGGCTGAAAACATGCAAATCACAGGCCTGCCTACACAGCACACCGGCGCTGTGACACTGGGTTTCCGCGCAGAGGACGCCAGCGTTGCCGACACTGCCGGCGACGTCGGATCAAAGGTCTACTCCCTAGAGCTATTGGGCGAGGCGACGATGGTCACGATGAAAGCCGGCAAAACAATCGTGTCGGTAAAATCCGGCAAAGAATACCGCGTCAAGATCGGCGAGGCGGTGCATGCACATGTGCCCGCAAACATCTGCCACTTGTTCGATATCGCGTCAGGTGAACGTCTCTAGCGGATCACTGCTGGCACTCTCTTTCATATTTAAGGATTTCGGATGACCCGTGACCCCCAATCTCAAGCCTCCCTCGACGCTGTCAAAGCGATGGAAGCAGGCCTCGCCAACAACGAAATGGACATGTTAAAGTACTTCACCGAAGGCTTTATATGGCGCGGCAATCAAGGCTGCGGAACCAAGAACGGCGTCAAGGAATTCCAGCGTAACTGGCAATTCCCAATCCGGGCGGCATTTACTGACCGCGACTACAAGACTGATCATTTTATGGCGGATGGTGAATGGGCGGCCTGCTTTGGCCATATCGAAGGTACGCACAGCGGCACATTTATGGGCATTCCAGCTACCGGAAAGCGCGTCAAAATCCCCTACATGGATTTCTGGCGGATCGAAGACGGCCGTATCGCCCACAACCCGGTTTCGGTGGATTTCGCCGCGGTAATGATGCAACTGGGCGTCGATGTGTTCGGCGGGCAGGGCTGGGAAAAATACGACAATGGCGACGCAGAACCGCCAAAGCCCGAAGGATACTAAGCTATGGCGATCACGTACCTAAAATCTGGCAAACCCGAATCCGAGCGCGCCGAAGACGATGCCAAAGTACGCGGTGTTGTCGAAGCGACCTTGGCTGATATCGCAGATCGCGGCGATGCAGCCGTGCGCGACCTATCCCAGAAATTCGACAACTATTCCCCTGCCAATTTCCGCCTGACCCAGTCCGAGATTGATGCCGCCATGTCCAAAGTGGCAGCCCGCGACATGGAAGACATCAAATTCGCCCAAGACCAAATCCGCAACTTTGCCCAAGCACAACGCGCCTCCATGACGGATATCGAAGTCGAAACAATGCCTGGCGTCATCTTGGGTCACAAGAATATCCCCGTCCAATCGGTTGGCTGCTACGTGCCAGGCGGCAAATTCCCGATGGTGGCATCCGCGCATATGTCCGTTCTTACGGCATCAGTTGCAGGCGTGCCGCGTATCGTGGCCTCTGCCCCGCCGCAAAACGGTGCGCCGCATCCGGCCATTGTCGCCGCGATGCACATGGGCGGCGCACATGAAATCTACGTCCTTGGCGGTATGCAGGCAGTTGGCGCAATGGCGCTGGGCACCCAAACGGTCGATCCGGTGCATATGATCGTCGGCCCTGGCAACGCATTCGTAGCCGAAGCCAAACGGCAACTTTTTGGACGCGTGGGCATCGATCTGTTCGCAGGCCCGACCGAGACAATGGTCATCGCAGATGACACCGTGGACGCAGAGCTTTGCGCAACCGACCTGCTGGGCCAAGCCGAACACGGCTATAACTCGCCCGCCGTTTTGCTGACCAACTCTGCCAAGCTCGCAAAAGAAACCCTGTCAGAGATCGACCGCATCCTTGATGTCCTCCCGACGGCAGAAACCGCACGCACCTCATGGAACGATTACGGCGAAGTGATTTTATGCGACACCTATGATGAAATGCTGGCAGTCGCCGACGACATCGCATCAGAGCATGTACAGGTGATGACCGACCGCGACGATTGGTTCTTGGAAAACATGACGTGCTACGGCGCGCTGTTTCTTGGGCCACGCACGAATGTGGCGAATGGCGACAAGGTCATCGGTACGAACCACACGCTGCCCACCAAAAAAGCGGGGCGGTATACAGGTGGCCTTTGGGTTGGCAAATTCCTCAAAACGCACAGCTACCAGCGCATTCTGACAGACGAGGCTGCAACGCTGGTCGGTGAATACGGATCTCGCCTGTGTATGCTCGAAGGTTTCGTGGGCCACGCAGAGCAATGCAATATCCGCGTGCGCCGCTATGGTGGTAAGAACGTGGCATACGGCACTGCAGCAGAGTGAGAACATGATAAAACGAAAGCCGCGCAGCTACTCTAGCCTCGAAGATCTCGGGCGCGTACGGCTTTCGCGGCATTTCTACATGCGGGATTTTCTTTACTCCGAGATCGGCAATTTCTTTGGCAAGCCGAACATTCCCGACGACCCACCTTTGGCGATCATGGCGGGGGAAAAGTTGTGTCAAAACCTGCTCGATCCACTTGTAGATACATTCGGGCCAATTGCAGTGCGGTCATCCTACCGCTCGCCGGATCTGAACCATTTCGGCGCAACGCAAGCAAAGCCGCAAAGGTGTTCGCGCAACGAAGCCAATTATGCCTCTCACATCTGGGATAAGCGCGACAGCGCTGGCCGCATGGGGGCGTGCGCGTGTATCGTGGTGCCATGGTTTGCGGACCAATATGCCAAAGGCCGTGATTGGCGCGATCTTGCGTGGTGGGTCCACGATCATTTGCCTTATCACGCCATGTATTTCTTTCCAAAACTGGCCGCTTTCAATCTGACTTGGCGCGAAGACCCCGCACCGCAAATTGCAAGCTACGTAGCCCCCAAAGGTACCCTATTACACGCAGGCGACAGACCCGCAGAGGGACACGCCACGCGCCAAGCCCGTTACGCCAATTTCCCTAGACTGTGCGGCATCGCCTATCCGCCTATACCCACATGACGCGCCAGCTTTTTCCCCCAATGAACTACCGCCGGAGGCTCCGGCGCTCACAACAAGGACTAACCCATGACCCTGCCCACCACCCCGTCGTTCCGGCTTGATGGCAAGCGCGCGCTTGTGGCTGGCGGATCGTCAGGCATCGGGCTGGCAAGCGCGGTGGCCTTGGCGCAAGCGGGCGCAGAGGTCACAATCGCAGCACGCAATATGGCCAAAGTGCAGGCGGTCGTCGATGAAATGACCCAAGCGGGTTTGAACGCGCGCGCGATGGCGTTGGACGTGGCCGATATTGCCGCAACCGAAGCCGTGGTGCACGCAGACGGGCCATTCGATGTGCTTGTAAACTCTGCTGGTTTGGCAATCCATTCGGCAGCGGTCGACACGGCGCCAGATGATTTCGATGCAGTCTCGAATATCAACTTTAGGGGTGCATATTTCCTGACACGGGCGGTGGCCAAGGGGCTGTTGGCGGCAGGCAAAACCGGCAGCCTGATCAACATCACGAGCCAAATGGCGCTTGTGGGCGGCATCGACCGTGCGGTCTATTGCGCGACCAAACACGCGGTCGAGGGGTTCACGAAAGCCATGGCAATCGAGTGGGGCAAGCAAGGCATCCGCGTCAACACAATCGGCCCGACCTTTATTCGCACACCCCTGACCGAACAGACCTTCAACAACCCCGACCGCGTTGCGTGGATCATGGAGAAGATCAAACTCGGCCGCGTTGGCGAAGTCACCGATATGATGGGTCCAGTGGTTTATCTGGCCTCTGACGCGTCTGGCCTGATGACCGGATCGCATCTATCGATAGACGGAGGTTGGACGGCGGATTGATGTCAAAAATTACGTCTCTCCAAGTCGCGAAACGCGCAGGTGTCAGCCAATCGGCGGTCAGTCGGGTCTTCACGCCTGGGGCATCCGCCAGTGCGCGCACGGCTGAAAAGGTCCGCCAAGCAGCGACCGAACTGGGCTACCGTCCCAACATGATGGCGCGCGCGATGATCACGGGCAAAAGCCGGATTATCGGACTGGTCGTCGCCTATCTGGACAATCAATTCTACCCGCTCGCGCTGCAACTGCTGTCAAAGGCGTTGCAGGAAAAAGGCTATCACATCCTCGTTTTCACGGCCTCTAACAGCCAAGGTGCGGCAGAAGAAGTGATGCAAGAACTGCTGGATTATCAGGTCGACGGGATCATCACGGCCTCTGTTGGCATGACCAACGACCTGACGATGCGCTGCACGGCTGCGGGAATTCCGGTCGTGATGTTCAATCGGGGCCAAGAGGGGGCGGATATATCCTCGGTCACGTCGGCCAATCTGCTGGGTGGTAAAACGGTCGCGGAATACTTGCTGGCCTGTGGGCATCAAACGATCGCGCATATCAGCGGTTGGTCGGGGTCCTCAACAGGGCGCGACCGGCAAACAGGCTTTTGTGACGCACTGAACGCGGCCGGAAAAGCACCGCAGATCATCGACGGCATGTTCGACCGCGACACGGCTGCAGCAGCGACACGCACGCTGATGGAAAGTGCGACCCCACCCGACGCGATATTTGTTGGCAACGACCACATGGCGTTTGCGGTGCTTGATACACTGCGCCACGAACTCGGCCTGCGGGTTCCGAGCGATGTGGCCGTGATCGGCTATGATGATGTGCCACTGGCCGCTTGGCCTGCCTACAACCTGACCACCATGCGCCAGCCCGTGAACCGGATGGTGCAAGCAACCGTTGATACGTTGCTGACCCGCATCGAAGACCCAACAACTCCGGCGCGCCGGATTGAAATTGAAAGCCCGCTGATCGCACGCGGCACTACCAAAGGACCAATCACATGAAGGGCTTTTCCAACCGCTGGAAAGATTTTCCCGACTACATCATCGGTATTACCAAAGAGATTTGGGAGGACCGCGGCGTCGGCACGCTGAACCACTACTATGCGCCCGATATCCCTGTGCGCTCGCCAATGGGAATTCAGACCGGCAACCAAGCGGTGATCGCCTCGACTATGGCAACGATCAATGAATTCCCTGACCGCGAATTGCTGGGCGAAGACGTTATTTGGTCAGGCGATGAAAACACAGGCTATCTATCCTCGCACCGCCTGCTGACACGCGCCACCCATACGCGTGACGGGCAATTTGGTCCTGCGTCGGGCAAACATTGGCAAGCCTATGTGATTGCTGATTGTGCCGCAAAAGAGGACACGATCTATGACGAATGGCTGGTGCGCGACTATGGCGGCATCGTCCGCCAATTGGGGCTGGACCCACGCGACTACGCGGCAGAGCTGATCGCTCGCGAAGGCGGTTCGGACAAAGCCAACAAACCATTCACCCCCGCAATCGACGTTGATGGCGGGTATCATGGCACAGGCAATGACAACGCATGGGGGCAACGCTACGCCGCTACGCTGACCCGCATTATGAACCATGATTTTACCTATATTCGCGACAGCTATGACCGTGCTTGCGTCGGTGAGTACGCGGGCGCGAAACGCGTTGTCGGTTGGGACGGAATCCTTGAATTCTGGGTTGGTCTGCGGTCGTCTTTCCCGCACGCCACGTTCAAAATCCACCACCAGATCGGCATGGATGCAGATATGCTGTCACCGCGCGCAGCCATCCGTTGGTCGCTTGATGGAATCCACGAAGGCTGGGGCAGCTTTGGCGAACCCACAGGCGCGCATGTGCATGTAATGGGCATATGTCACGCCGAATTCGGGCCATACGGGCCGGATGGCATCGGACTGCGCCGTGAATTTGCGCTTTATGATGAAATTGCAATCTGGAAACAAATCCTGATGCAATCAAAGGACACGCTATGACCCCCGCAGAAATGGAATCCCGTATCGTCCGCTATGGTGAACTGCGCCCGTGCAAGACCGCGTTCATTGACGCCCACACCCCCGGTTCTGATCAAAAAGAAAACTTTACGATCATCGGAGGCGGTGTTTCGGAAAGTGCAGACCAACACGTTCATATTGCGATCCCACACGGGTTCAACATCGGCGCTGCAGGTCAACCACCGCGCTGCCGCAATTCGCTGCACAGCCACCGTACAGCAGAAGTCTTCTTTGTGCTCAAGGGCCGCTGGCGGTTCTTCTGGGGCCGTTGGGGGAACGCGGGCGAGGTCGTGTTGGAAGAGGGCGACATCATAAATATCCCGACGGGCATCTTTCGGGGCTTTGAAAACATCGGCACTGACTATGGGATGATCATGGCTGTGCTGGGTGGCGATGACGCTGGTGGCGGCGTAATCTGGGCGCCGCAAGTGATTGAGGACGCCAAGGACCACGGGCTTGTATTGGGCGAAAACGGCAAGCTTTATGACAGCAAGAAAGGGCAATCACTGCCCGACGGTGTCGGGCCGATGCCTGTGCTGTCAGAAGAAGACCTGAAAACCTATCCAGAACCCGACAGCCGTGATGTGATCCCCGGCTATATTGCGCGCTATTGGGACATGATGGCGATGGCCGATAAAACCCCGGTGCAAGTCATCGGCGAAAAGGGCCTGCTGCGCGATAGACCGGGTTTCGAAGTCGCATTGATGAACCGCAATTCAGCGTCGACCGACATGCATTCCCATCCTTACCCATCGGTATTGATGCCTATGCGCGGCCACTGGCAGGTTAACTGGGAAGGCGGAAGCGCCACGCTTGCGCTTGGTGACACGATGTCCGTGCCCGAAAACCTACCACACAACGCCGTGCCGTCGATGACCGGCGAAGCCAGCCTTTACCATGTGGTCGCAACCGGCGATCCCGCTGGGGCCACTTGGAAGGGTTAATCGTTAACACAAGGGTGCGTGCGCAGGGGGCAGAGGTTTTGCCGACCAAATGCCGACGTGCAGCCAACACATAAGGAATTGCCGAATGTCGAAAGTTTTAACAACGCACGTAGGGTCATTGCCGCGCAGCCAAGAGGTCGTGGATTTCATCTTTGCGCGCGAAAATGGCGAAGCGTATGACACGGGCGCATTTGATGCTGCGATGACGTCCGCTGTCTCTGAAACAGTCGCCAAACAGGTTGCGGCCGGTGTTGATATTGTCAGCGACGGCGAGACGTCCAAGATTAGTTATGCGACCTATGTCAAAGACCGCTACACTGGCTTTGACGGCGACAGCCCGCGCAATGCGCCAGCGGACCTTAAGCAGTTCCCTAGCTTTCTCAAACGCCTTGCAAATGATGGTGGTACGCCGCAATACGCGCGGCCCATGTGCGTAGGTGAAGTAACCTCAAAAGGGCAGGGCGAGCTGGAAAAAGACATCGCCAACCTCAAAGGTGCAATGTCAGAACACGGGGTCGAACGCGGCTTTATGAATGCGGCGTCTCCGGGGGTTATCTCTTTGTTTTTGCAAAACGATTACTATAAATCGCGAGAGGCATATTTGGCGGCTTTGGCTGATGCAATGAAGGCGGAGTACGAGACAATCGTGGCGTCCGGCCTTGATCTGCAACTGGATTGCCCTGACCTTGCGCTGTCGCGTCATATGCTGTTCAACGATCTGTCCGACGATGAATTCCTCAAGATCGCGGCGTCCCATGTCGAGGCGCTGAACCACGCGCTATCAGATGTCCCAGCCGAGAAAGTCCGCGTGCATATCTGTTGGGGCAACTACGAGGGCCCGCATGTCTGCGATATCCCGATGTCAAAGATGTTCGACACACTGATGTCGACGAAATCGCGCTATGTTTTGTTTGAAACGTCTAACCCCCGCCATGGCCACGAATGGGCCGTGTTCCGCGATCGTGCGGCGGATATTCCGGACGACAAAGTGCTGGTGCCTGGCGTAGTGGATACGACGACAAACTTTGTCGAACACCCTGATCTGGTCGCCGAACGGATCGGACGTTTTGTCAATATCGTAGGCACGGACCGCGTCATCGCAGGTTCTGATTGCGGGTTTGGAACTTTCGCAGGGTTCGGTGCGGTTGATCCTGAAATCGCCTACGCGAAACTGGGAGCATTGGCCGCTGGAGCAGCAAAGGTCCGCTGAAAAAACGGGTTGGACGGGGCGGAGTTTTGGCCCATGAAGCAAGGTGAACAAAAGGGATTTCGGTATGCTTAACCCTGTGACACCTAGCTTTGAACTATCCTTGCGCGCGCTGCTTCCCGCAGCAGCGTTCAAAGATGATAGTACGCCGTACTTGTCAGAGCCACGCGGGCGCTGGGCGGGACAAGGCCTGATCGTGGCCCCGGTCAACACGGATGAGGTCAGCACTGTTGTGCGGGCCTGTGCTGACGCGCGGATTGGGATTGTGCCCTATAGCGGTGGCACGGGACTGGTGGGCGGTCAGTTGATGCAAGACGGGCCTGCGCCGGTTGTACTGTCGCTGGAGCGTATGAATAAAATTCGTGCGGTCTATCCATCCGAAAACGTGCTGGTCTGCGATGCAGGCGTGATCCTCGCGACGGTACAGCAAGCAGCCGAAGACATCGGGCGGCTTTTTCCGCTCTCGCTTGCGTCCGAAGGATCGGCTCGTATTGGCGGCTTGCTTGCGACGAATGCTGGCGGGGTCAACGTGCTGCGCTATGGCAACGCGCGTGCGCAGTGTTTGGGGCTTA
>NZ_JAFMHR010000117.1 GCF_017854415.1 Yoonia sp.
AACAGATGACCCGTCAAACCGGCATGGACTGAGCCTCATACACAGAGTTTCGGATACTCCCCGTATCGACCACGACATTCCACGACAAACTGCTTGCGGGGTCGAAGCCTCGGACCTCAAAATCACTGGTCTCTTCATCGATCTTAAAGTGCCGCTCGATTATGCCCGCATATGTCGGATGTGCTTGATTGGATAACGATCTGTAAATGCTGTCATACTCGGCCTGCATTCCAACAGCTTGGCACTTTCTCTCAAAACTTAGATTCTTGCCGCCAAGTTCTGTGATTTCAGATGTTTTCGCTGCAAGCTTGTCTAGCTCTTCGGCAACGGAAATCTTGGCCGCGATCGATGCGAAGAAAGGATTTCCGGCCTCCGCAGCCTTCAACTTAAGCCGCATGCCTTTCAAGAAATCCGCCTGTGAATTCCAGTGGAAATCATCACTTTGAATAATATTCTTAGCTTCAACTAGATATTCAAACGCAGAACGCAAAATTATTTGTGCGTCGAAGACTTTATCTTCCCTTACTAGCACTAAAATTGCATGACACCGTTCCAGTATCGAAACACTTAAGCCTACAAAAATTTGATCTCTGTAGCTGTGCTTGTCAAAGCCTAGTAGCCCAAGCTGATCAATTCCCTGAAATATCGTGGCCTCTAGTTCAGTCAATTCGATTGTTTGATTCTTATTCGGCACCAAACAGTCTTCCCCACAAATCATACTCCCCAGCCTCTTCCACAACCACCTTCACAACATCCCCAACCGACAACCGATCAACACCCTCATCAATAAACAAATTCCCGTCGATCTCGGGCGCATCTGCCCATGTCCGGCACGTCGCGATGCCGTCTTCGTCGATATCGTCCACGATAACCTCAAGCGTGCGGCCAACCTTTGCGGCCAGCTTTGCCGCCGAAATCGCCTGTGCCTTTTCCATAAACCTATCCCAGCGCTCTTGCTTGACCTCCGCCGCTACATGATCAGGCAATGCGTTGCTGCGCGCGCCTGCGACGTTTTCGTATTGAAAACAGCCCACGCGGTCGAGTTGCGCCTCGTCCAGCCAATCTAGCAGGTGTTGAAACTCTTCCTCGGTCTCGCCCGGATAACCCACGATGAATGTCGACCGCAGGGTGATGTCGGGGCAAATGCTACGCCAAGCGGCGATTTCGTCGAGTGTTTTCGCCCCCGCCGCAGGTCGCGCCATGCGGCGCAGCACATCAGGGTGGGAATGTTGGAACGGGATATCAAGGTAAGGCAGCACGCCGTTGGTCGGGTCCGCCATGATCGGGATCAGGTCGCGCACGTGCGGGTAGGGATAGACGTAATGCAGCCGCACCCATGCGCCAAGCTTGCCCAACTCGCGGGTCAGATCGGTGATGTGGCTGCGGACTTCGCCATCCTGCCAAGGGTTCACATCGTATTTGCGATCAAGTCCGTAGGCAGAGGTGTCTTGGCTAATCACCAGCAGTTCTTTGACGCCTGCGCCCACCAGCTTTTCCGCCTCGCGCAATACTGCATGGGCGGGCCGCGATGCCAGCCGACCGCGCATATCGGGGATGATGCAGAACTTGCATTTGTGGTTGCAGCCCTCGGAAATTTTCACATAGCTATAGTGCCGCGGTGTCAGGCTGACCGCACTCGCGGGCAACAAATCGATGAACGGATCAGGGGCAGGCGGCACATTGGCATGCACCGCGTCCAGCACCTGTTCGTATTGGTGCGGACCCGTGACTGCCAGAATTTGCGGATGATGTTCGCGGATATAGTCGGGTTCGGCGCCCAGACAGCCTGTCACGATGACTTTGCCGTTTTCGCGCAGCGCCTCGCCAATCGCATCAAGGCTTTCGGCTTTGGCACTATCAAGGAACCCGCAGGTATTCACGATAACGGCTTCAGCACCCGCATAGTCGGGGCTGATCGCGTACCCTTCGGCCCGTAGCCGGGTCAGAATGCGTTCGCTATCGACCAAGGCTTTGGGACAGCCAAGGCTGACCATTCCGATAGTGGGTTGGCCCGCGCGCGGGGTGTCGGTGATTTTTGCGCGCGGTGCGAGGTCGGGGCGAAGCTCTGGCGGGTTTTGTGTCATGCGCTGCCATATAGCGTGGCGTGAAACCCGTGGAAAGCGCCTTACTTCGTTTGCATCTTCTTGATCATGTTCATCGCCATGCGTCGCGGTAGCCAAGGCATGATCCAGTTCAGCATGAACCGCAGTTGTCCTTCGTTGATCGCGCGCAAATCACCGCGCAGCATGGCGTCATAGCCGAACTTTGCCACTTTGTCGGCAGTTGATCCCTTTTGCGCCGCCAGCCCTGTGCCTTCTAGGTCGGCGACAGCGGCAAATTCGGTTGCGACATAACCCGGCTCAAGCGCGGTCACTGTGATACCTTTGTCGCGCAATTCCGCGTCAAGCGCTTGGCTAAAGCTGCTAACATAGGCCTTGGTCGCAAAGTACGTCGCTTGCAAAGGGCCGGGCATGTAGGCTGCGGTTGAGCTGACGTTCAGGATTTTGCCGCCACCGTGCGCGACCATGTCCTTGGCGACCATATGGGTTAGTGCAACCAACGCTTTGACGTTAAGGTCGATCATCGCCAGGTCGGCATCAAGCGCGCGGTCAGTGAACGCGCCTTGACCGCCAAAGCCTGCGTTGTTGATCAGGACATCGATTTTGTGGTCCTTGGTGGCTGCATAAAGCTGTGCGGCACCGTCTGGTGCGCCCAGATCAAGGGCCACGACTGTGACTTTGACATCGTGCGCCGCCTCAAGTTCGGCTTTCAGCGCCTCTAATGCGTCGGCACGGCGGGCCGTGATAATCAGATCACCGCCGCGTTTTGCGTGGTAGCGTGCGAATTCGCGTCCGATGCCAGAAGAGGCACCAGTGATCAGGGCAGTATTGGACATATGTATATTCCTAAAGAAGTCAGCGTTTGCACCGATGTATGCAACGGTGCGGTAACTTCAATGGCAGGTGGGATTAACCCATCACCATCAATTCGCTCAACTGCATGGCGCTGTCGTCCATATCTAGAAACGGGCAGCTTTGCGCGATGGCGCGGGCGGCATCCATGTCGGGGGCATTGATGATGGAATAGCCCATCATGGTGGTGATTTCCTTGCTGCCCAAGACCTCGCTGCCCTTAAGCGGTTGCTGCGGGACAATTGCGTCCAAACCGCCGATCCATTCCATGTAACGCTGCATGTGCGCTTGACCCTCTTCGGGCGTCGCAGGTTTACTGCCGCCGTGATAGGTCATGATAAACTGAGGCATGGGAAAGATCCTTTCATAATTGGGGGACAACGGTGGACCCTCGAACGTGGAAAAGCAAAGAAAAAGGCCGCTTCTGGAGAAAAGCGGCCTTTGATCATGTTTGGTGGATCATGATCCACGCTAGGTTTTATCGGCGACGGTCGCGCCGTGATGACATTGGCTGGAAGGCTACGCCGACATGAGCCTCGCAGTAAGGCTTGCCTTGCTGCACGCCCAAACCACAGAACCAAAAGTCATCCGTAGCAGGATCACCGACAGGCCACTTGCAAGTCTTTTCAGTCAATTCCATCAAGCTGATACGCTTGGCGGTCTTCTCAACTTCGCTGACTTTAGCCAATGCCTCGGGGCTGATTTCATTCGCGGATGGTTGCGGTGGCAAAGGCTGCCCCGCAGGAATAATCGCGCGACGCGCCGCCGAGATCGGAATGCCGTTCTCGTCCAGCTCAAGCTCTTCTTTTACAGCAGGCACAGAAGCCACAACCTTTGGCTTGGCTGCAGGTTTTGGCGCGGGCTTTGCAGCCGCTGCTGCCGGTTTTTCCTTAGGCGCAGCTTTTGTCGCCGCTGACCCGCCAGAGCCCGCACGGTTCGAAAGCCCCAACCGGTGCACCTTGCCAATGACCGCATTACGCGTGACGCCGCCCAATTCCTTGGCGATCTGGCTGGCCGACTGGCCTTCGCCCCACATCTTTTTGAGCGTCTCAACGCGCTCGTCTGTCCAGGACATCACAATTCCTTTGAGTTTACCGACCGGATACGCTGGTGCGATCGGGTCATTTTATATCTTATCTGGGTCATAATAGTCATTGCGGCCAGCGATGTGAAGCCAAGGTATGGGCTTTTACGCAACTTCTGGCGTTTGCGTGTCGGTTTACCCCCGGACCCTAGCGTTTCGCCGCCGATCCGCTATGAGAAGTGCACTGCAAAAGGAATAAAAAATGAACGAACCAATCCAAATGGGCGTGCGTCGCTTTGGCCGGGTGAACTGGCTGGGGACATGGACGCTGGTGCGCCGCGAGATCAGTCGCTTTATGAATGTTTGGTCCCAAACGGTTATGGCGCCGTTAATCAATGCGGGTTTGTTCTTGATGATTTTCACGATCGCAATTGGGTCACAACGCGGCGATGTCATGGGAGTGCCGTTCATGACGTTTCTGGCACCGGGCATTTTAACGATGACCGTGATCCAGAACGCCTTTGCGAACACATCGTCCAGTTTGGCGTCTGCAAAAGTACAGGGCAATATCGTTGATACGCTCATGCCGCCTTTGTCTGCCGCAGAACTGGTTGCAGGTTACATCGGTGGCGCTGTCGCGCGCGGAGCTTTGGTGGCGGTGGTCATTGCGTTGGGCGCTGTCTTGTTCCTTGGTGTAGGCATGCAAAACCTCGCGTGGGTGGTGGTCTTTGTGTTTTTGGGATCGGTCTTGATGGGCGGACTGGGAATGATTGCGGGCATTTACGCAAACAAGTTCGATCAACTGTCTGCGATCTCGAACTTTCTGATCACACCTTTGGCGTTTTTGTCGGGTACGTTTTATTCAATCGAGGCGTTGCCACCGTTGATGCAAACTCTGAGCCATGCAAACCCTTTCTTCTATATCATTGATGGGGTGCGTTTCGGGATGATCGGGGTCAGCGATAGTAGCCCTTGGATTGGTCTGATGGTTGTGGGGCTGGCCTGTGTTGTGGTTCTGGGCATCTGCTTGCGGTGGATGCACACAGGTTACCGGCTCAAGTCCTAGTAGACGCCACGCACTGGAATGCCGTGTTCGGCCATGACGTAAACCAATGTGTCAGTGTCAGGTAAATCGGCAGCAAAGATACCTTCTTCGGTGCCGTTTTTGAAAACAATCGCGATATTGGTTTCGTCGCTGATATCGGACGCACGTAAATAGGCGATGTCTTCAAGGCACACAAAACGCGGTTTGCGCCATGCTGAAAGCACAAGAAATTCTGGATCGACCTTGATGCCGTAGATGGGTTTCGGGACAACCATCCACGCTAATGTGACAGCACTTGCCACCCATACGAGCGGCATCAAATGGGTTGCGCCGGCAATAAGAACGGCCATTAACAGCAAAGCCACACCAAATGCGGCAAGCCAAATCGCGCCTTTGCCGGGGGCATTGCGGTATTCGTACACTTCGTTCATGAATGTTACCTACACATTAAAAATGGCTGGATTTAGGCTAAGTTTATGACAAATGCGGCCTAGGCGCGAAGCCGCCGTTCACGCCATGCCAGCAGCGAAGCCCCGCTGAGAATGATGATCGCACCCAAGACGCTGACCCAATCAGGCCAAACATCAAAGATCAGCATGTCGTAAAGTGTCGCAAAAATCAAAGTGATATAGCTAAACGGTGTCACAAAGCTGGCATCCGCACGCGCCATTGCGTTCACAAAACAGGCCTGCGCCGTCGCCATCAAGACACCAAGACCCGCCAGCGCACCCCACTGTGACGGCGTAGGCATCTGCCAGACGGGCAAGACCGCAAGGGTTGCGATGCAAAGACCAATTGCGTTGTTGATCAGCAGGATCTGAAAGGCAGGTTCGCGGTTGGCGAGCTTTTTGATGAAAATCAGCTCCATTCCCATGATCGTCGCGGCGCCCAAAGCCAACAGGCCCGCTGCCTGAAACGTCTCTGGGCCGGGGCGTAGCAGGATCAGGGCACCGATCAGCGCCATAAAAGCCGCTAGCCAACGCCAACGCCCGACCCGTTCGCCGAGCAGGGGGATAGCCAGTAGCATCCCGAACACAGGGTTCAAAAAGCTGATTGCAGTGGCATCTGACAGCGGAATAAAGGCGACAGCGGCAAACATCAGTGTGACGCCGCCCCACCCAAATAAAGTGCGTCCGACATGCAGCCCCCAATGCGGGTTCGAAATCGTAGGACGGAAAATCAGGGCGGCACCGGCGATTGCGGCAAATGCGAACAAGAACCGTCCATGCGAGATTTGCAAAGGGTGTAAAGGCGGCCCAAGTACGTCCGTGCCCAGCGACTTTGCCATAACCATCGTGCCCGCGATGAACGCAGTTGCTGTCAGCATAAAAACGACAGCAAGGGGTGGATTTGGGGCGTGCAAACTCATGCCTGCATCCTTGGATGTATTGGATCGTCGTTGCAAGCTGCGAACCTTAAGGGGTTTTCCTTGGTGTACGAATACGCTACGAAACAGCCATGAAAACGCAACTGACATATGTAATTCGACGCCGACGCTAATTCGCGCCGCCATTTGTCACGTCCTTCATAACCCACTAACATTATTGACTCACCCCGTGCGGTCCTGCACCAATCGGGCTTACGTTTAAGGAAGATCGCCATGATCACGTCTATTCTACCGACTTATTCGCGCGCACCGCTGACATTCGTGTCTGGAACGGGGTCTTGGCTGGTGGAGCAAGACGGGCGACGCTTTCTGGATCTGGGCGCAGGGATTGCGGTGAACGCGCTGGGACATGCCAATCCGGCGCTGGTCGAAGCTCTGACCGAACAGGCAGGTGCGCTTTGGCATGTGTCCAACTTGTATAATATTCCCGCGCAGCAAAAGCTGGCGGATGCGCTTGTCGCCAACACATTTGCGGACACGGTATTTTTCACCAATTCCGGCACAGAAGCCTGCGAATTGGCTGTCAAAATGGCGCGCAAGTATTGGTACGACAAAGGCACGCCAGAGCGGAGCGAGATCATCACATTTTCCGGGTCCTTCCATGGCCGCTCAAGCGCGGGTATTGCTGCTGCTGGTTCCGAAAAAATGACCAAAGGGTTTGGCCCGCTTCTGCCCGGTTTTACCCATCTTGAATTTGGCGATCACGACGCGTTGCGGGCGGCCGTGTCAGATCAAACCGCTGCTATTATGGTCGAACCGATCCAAGGCGAAGGCGGTATCCGCCCGCTGCCAGATGTTTGCCTGAAGGGTTTGCGCGATCTTTGCGACGAACACGGTATTCTGCTGATCCTTGACGAGGTTCAATGCGGTATGGGTCGGACAGGCAAACTGTTTGCGCATGAGTGGGCGGGAATTACACCTGACATCATGATGGTCGCCAAAGGTATCGGTGGCGGCTTTCCGTTGGGTGCGGTTCTGGCCACTGAAAATGCAGCCTCTGGCATGACCGCAGGCACACATGGGTCCACTTATGGGGGCAATCCCTTGGCCTGCGCAGTTGGCGCGAAAGTAATGGAGATCATCGCAGACGACGCGTTCTTGGCTGAAGTGAACCGCAAAGCGGCGTTGATGCGCCAAAAGCTTGAAGGCTTGGTCGCGGCATATCCGGATGTCTTCGAAAGCGTGCGTGGGTCGGGCCTGATGTTGGGCCTGAAATGCAAGGCCACCAATACTGATGTGGTCAAGGCGGGCTACGGGCAGGGCGTTTTGACGGTTCCTGCGGCGGACAATGTTGTGCGGCTGTTGCCGGCACTGAATATCGCGGACGAAGACATCGCAGAGGCAGTTTTGCGTCTGGATGCGGCGGCAGCGCAGTTAGCGGGGGGTCATGCGTAATTTCACATTTCGAAAGCTAAAGTCGACTGATTTGCCACTGGTACGGCGCTGGCTTGATGCGCCGCATGTCAAAGCATGGTGGCCCGACGCTGAGCGGCATGTTGCGATGATGTTGGATGATTTGAACAGTGCAGGTGTGGATATGAATATCGTGTCCCTGATCGATCACCCGTTCGCCTTTGTTGTTGATTACAACGCCAACGCATATGGGCAACCGCAATACGCTGACCTGCCACCTGGCGCGCGCGCCATGGACAGCTTTGTCGGTGATTCAGCGTTTATGGGGCAGGGGCATGCTTCGGGATACCTCAGCGCACGGGTTCGGGATTTGCGGATGAAACATTCGATGATTGCGGTGGCCCCGAACACCAAAGATATCCATGCGATCAACATCTACAACCAAGCGGGTTTCAAAAAGCGACGACTTGCTACAGCACGTGATGGCAGCCTTGTCCAAGTTATGACCCACCTTTGAAATTCAGGGCGCAAAGCCCCAATAAAAGCGAAACGCATGAATCACTTTCTAGACATCCATACGACGCCCACTGAACAGTTGCGGCAGATCATCGACAATGCCCAAAGTATGAAGACTGCGCGGGCAGGCAAACCCAAAGGCACGCTTGACGCGGACCCGCCGCTCGCAGGGCATATGGTAGCGTTAATTTTTGAAAAGCCCTCGACCCGCACACGCGTTTCTTTTGACGTCGGTGTGCGGCAAATGGGCGGCCAGACGTTGGTGCTGTCTGGGGCTGATATGCAACTGGGGCACGGTGAAACCATCGCCGACACCGCCCGCGTCCTATCGCGCTATGTGGACCTGATCATGATCCGGACGTTTGAAGAACAAACCCTGCTGGATATGGCTGAATATGCGACTGTGCCTGTGATCAACGGGCTGACAAATCGCACGCATCCCTGCCAGATCATGGCCGATATAATGACCTTCGAGGAACATAACGGCCCGATCAAAGGCAAAAAAGTTGTCTGGTCCGGTGACGGAAACAACGTATTCGCAAGCTTTGCCCATGCTGCCAAGCAGTTCGATTTCGATCTGGTGTTCACCGGACCACCCCCGCTGGACCCAGAACCAGCGCTTGACGGGCTTTACACCACGGTGCGCGATCCAAACGAGGCCGTCCAAGGCGCCGATCTGATTGTGACAGACACCTGGGTCAGTATGCATGACCCACAGTCTGCTCGCGAGCGGCGGCATAACCAGTTGCGCGGCTATCAAGTAAATGATGCGTTGATGGCCAAGGCCAAGGATGACGCGTTGTTCATGCACTGCCTGCCCGCACACCGCGACGACGAGGCGACAAGCAGCGTGATGGACGGGCCACGTTCGGTTATTTTTGATGAGGCTGAAAACCGGCTGCACGCGCAAAAGGCGATCATGCGATATTGCTTGGGCGTCTAGGATCAGGCGTCATTTGGTCAAAAGGACTTTTTTATCCATGTCCATAAAAGTCAAAAAACGACAGTCACTCGAAGATATTTTGGCTTCATGTTCCGACACTATTTTCCCGGATAAAATGGGGAATGCTCCAGTTTTTGTGGACAGCCGTGATGTTGACGGTGACACACCTCTTCATGTGATGTTGTGGCGCAACGACACTTATGCAGTCTTGCGGTTGATCGAAGCTGGGGCGGACGTAAACGCAATTGGTGATATGTCCGAAACACCATTGCATCTTGCAGTGCGCAAGCAGGATTTAAAGGCAGTTGAAGCTTTGCTTGAGGCGGGTGCGAACGTCACTTTATCGTCCGAATTTGGCGACACGCCAATCGGGCTCGCGAAAGCGCTGGGTGGCGATATGCGAAGACTTTTCGATAACAGCTAAGTTAAATTTTTCTGTATTTTAAAGTATGTATCCTGCCGGTAAGCGCAGTCCGGCAGGGTTTACGTCAAGGCCTTGAGCAACGCCCGCAAACCTGAATCATCGACTTTCTTTTTGG
>NZ_JAFMHR010000118.1:0-1081 GCF_017854415.1 Yoonia sp.
AGGAACAGGTCTTTGTATTCGTTGCGCAGTGCCATCACCTCGGTCATGTCGACCTCGTTGTAGGTGGTCAGCATGGCGGCGGTGTTCTGGCTGTCCTTGAGGCGGCGCGCGATGGTTTGGCGCAAGCGGGTCATCTTCACACGCTCTTCGCGGTCGGCTTGATCTGCGGCCACTGGCGCGCGTGGTGCCGCGGCTGGCGCGGGCGCAGGTGTCGCAAGAGCGTTCAAGACGTCCTCTTTCATCACGCGGCCGTCTTTGCCTGTGCCTGCGACGTCAGACAGGTTGTTTTCTGCCATCATTTTCTTGGCTGATGGAGCGTCTTCGACGTCCTTGGAGGCTTTGGCAGGTGCAGGTGCTGCTTCGGCCTTTGGTTCTTCTTTCTTGGCCGCTGGTGCAGCTGCTGCGTCGCCTTCAGCGATTTGTGCCAACAGCGCGTCAACGCCGACGGTTTCGCCTTCTGCGGCGACGATTTCGGACAAGGTGCCTGCGACTGGGCTGGGCACTTCGACCGTGACTTTGTCTGTTTCCAGCTCGCACAGCATTTCATCGACGGCAACGGTATCGCCAGGTTGTTTGAACCATGTGGCGACTGTCGCCTCTGTCACGGATTCGCCAAGGGTTGGGACGCGGACTTCGGTGCTCATTACTTTGTTCCTTCGACTGTCAGCGCTTCATCAACGAGGGCTGCTTGTTCTGCTTTGTGTTTGCTGGCCAGACCTGTGGCAGGTGACGCCGCGGCGGCGCGACCTGCATAGGTTGGCCGTGTGTGCTTGGCTTTGATGCGGGTCAGGACCCATTCGATGTTGGGTTCCATGAACGACCATGCGCCTTGGTTGCGCGGTTCTTCCTGACACCAGATCATTTCGGCGTTTTTGAAGCGTTCCAGTTCCTTGACCGCAGATTGTGCGGGGAATGGATAGAACTGTTCATAGCGCATGATGTAGACGTCATTGATGCCGCGCGCGTCGCGTTCTTCGAGCAGGTCATAGTAAACTTTGCCAGAACACATCACGACCCGTTTGATTTTGCTATCAGCGGCCAGTTTCGTGTCTGAATTGCCGTGTTGCGCATCGTCCCACAG
>NZ_JAFMHR010000118.1:1577-9336 GCF_017854415.1 Yoonia sp.
CGATCTTCGTTGTCTTGATTGATCAAACCCGAATGGCGGTGGCTGAATGTGCCGCGTGTCACGTCTTGGCCGGACAAGCGCACAGGGTAGCCTTCGGTCAAAAGCGATCCAAAGGCCAAAGCTTCGCCAGTGGCCCAGTCGATGCCTTCACCTGTTTCAAACATCTTGGATTTGCTATCAAGCAAACGGCCGATTGTTTTATGCAGCGGGAAGTTCTTTGGCGCTGTAGAGAGCGCTTCGCCAATCGCATTGAACGTCGCATCCTCAATCGCGGTGACGCCACGCTGATAGTCTGCGTCTTGACGGTCGAGATGTGACCACTTGCCATCAAGCCAATCGGCTTTGTTGGGTTTGTAGTTTTTACCCGCCTCGAACTCCTCGTTCAGGTATGCCTGAAACGCGGCTTTCATGTCTTCGATTTCGCCTTCGGGGATCAGCCCGTCGCGCACTAGTCGATCCGTATAAAGCGTCAGCGTCGTCTTTTGCTTTTTGATCTTTTTGTACATCACCGGGTTGGTGAACATCGGCTCGTCGCCTTCGTTGTGACCAAAGCGGCGGTAGCAGATAATATCCAGAACGACGTCCTTGTGGAACTTCTGACGGAATTCGGTGGCCACACGGGCAGCATGCACAACTGCTTCTGGGTCGTCGCCGTTGACGTGGAAAATCGGTGCCTCGACCATCAGCGCGATGTCGGTGGGGTAGGGGCTGGAGCGGCTAAAGTGCGGCGCTGTCGTAAAGCCGATCTGGTTGTTCACGACGATATGCATCGTGCCGCCGGTTTTGTGACCTTTCAGGCCGGACAGGCCGAAGCCTTCTGCAACGACACCTTGGCCCGCGAATGCCGCATCGCCATGCAGCAAAACGCCCATGACGCGTTTGCGATCAATGTCGCTTTTTTGATCTTGCTTGGCGCGGACTTTGCCGATGACCACAGGGTTCACGGCCTCTAGGTGGGACGGGTTCGCTGTTAGCGACAAATGCACCGAGTTGTCATCGAATGCGCGGTCAGATGACGCGCCAAGGTGGTATTTCACATCACCTGATCCGTCGACATCTTCGGGCTTGAACGATCCGCCTTGGAATTCATTAAAGATCGCGCGGTAGGGTTTCTTCATCACGTTTGCGAGCACGGACAAACGTCCACGGTGTGGCATGCCAATGATGATTTCGTCGATGCCCAACTGGCCACCGCGTTTGATAATCTGCTCCATTGCAGGGATCAGGCTTTCGCCACCATCAAGGCCGAAACGCTTGGTGCCCATGTATTTGACATGCAGGAATTTTTCAAAACCTTCGGCCTCGACAAGGCTGTTCAGGATCGCCTTGCGGCCGTTTTTGGTGAATGCGATTTCTTTGCCGTAGCCTTCGATGCGTTCTTTCAGCCAGCCCGCTTCTTCGGGGTTGGAGATGTGCATGTATTGCAGTGCGAATGTGCCGCAATAAGTACGCTGCACGATCGCCATAATCTCGGCCATAGTGGCCACTTCGAGGCCAAGAACCTTGTCGATAAAGATCGGACGATCCATATCAGCGGCGGCAAAGCCATAAGATGCAGGATCTAGTTCCGGATGCAGCTTGGTTTCACGCATGCCCAACGGGTCAAGATCGGCGATCAGGTGGCCGCGAATACGGTAAGCGCGGATGATCATCAGCGCGCGGATGCTGTCCAGAACGGCAGAGCGGACTTGCGCCTCGTCCAGTGCGACACCCTTTTCAGCGGCTTTTTCTTTGATCTTTTTGCCTGCGGCCTCTGGCTCTGTTGGCCATTGACCATCAAGGGCGGCGGTCAGATCATCTGCGGGCGCTGGCGGCCAATCGGCGCGCGCCCAACTTGGGCCTGCTGCCTCTGCTTTGGCGTCTGCAGGGGCGTCACCCAAAGACCTGAAGAACGCTTGCCACGACTCGTCCACCGCGCCGGGATTATCGGCGTAGCGGGCATAAAGCTGCTCTACGTATTCCGCGTTATGCCCTTGCAGGAAAGAAGAAGCATGGAGTGCGTCGTTAGGGGATTGGTCGTTCATGAGGGGACCTCAATGCATTGCCGATGTTAAAATCCCGGACCACGCCCGAGACGCCTATTCGTGTGGTGGATAGGTCGGGGAAAACCCCGACCCACGTTGTTATTTACCGATCGCTTCCAGCACGGCTTCGCCCAGTGTCGCGGGGCTGTCGGCCACGATGATCCCTGCGGATTTCATCGCCTCGATCTTGCTTTCTGCGTCGCCTTTGCCGCCAGCAACAATCGCGCCGGCGTGACCCATGCGGCGACCCGGAGGTGCCGTGCGGCCTGCAATGAAACCTGCTGTTGGCTTCCAACGGCCTTTTTTCTTTTGGGCGGTCAGGAATTCAGCGGCTTCTTCTTCGGCAGAACCACCGATTTCGCCGATCATGATCATGGAATGTGTTTCGTCGTCATCCAAGAACATGTTGAGGATGTCGATGTGTTCGGTCCCTTTGATGGGGTCGCCACCAATACCGACGGCTGTGGATTGGCCAAGACCGCTGTCAGATGTTTGCTTGACGGCCTCATAAGTCAATGTACCGGAACGCGACACAACACCGACCGACCCGCGACGGTGGATGTGGCCGGGCATGATGCCGATCTTGCACGCATCTGGCGTGATCACGCCGGGGCAGTTTGGCCCGATCAGGCGGGATTTGGACCCTTCGAGCGCGCGCTTGACGCGCATCATGTCCAGCACAGGGATGCCTTCGGTGATGCAGATGATCAGTTCCATTTCGGCGTCGATTGCCTCGAGGATTGAATCGGCTGCGAAGGGCGGCGGCACATAGATTACCGAGGCGTTTGCTTCGGTCACATGCTTGGCCTCGTGGACAGAGTTAAAGATCGGCAGGTCCAGATGGGTCTGACCACCTTTGCCGGGTGTCACGCCGCCAACCATTTTGGTGCCATAAGCAATCGCTTGCTCAGAGTGGAATGTACCCTGCGAGCCAGTCAGGCCTTGGCAGATAACTTTGGTGTTTTCGTTTACGAGAATGGCCATTTGGGCCTCCTTGAGAAATCTTGCTGTAGGGCGGGGTTCTCCCCGCCGATGAAAAGCACGGCGGGGAGAACCCCGCCCTACGGGTTATCCTTTGACCGCTTTCACGATCTTCTCTGCGCCATCTTTCAAATCGTCGGCTGCGATAACATCCAGACCTGAATTATTGATGATCGCTTTGCCCTCTTCGACGTTCGTACCTTCTAGGCGCACGACGAGTGGGACCTTAAGGCCCACTTCTTTCACTGCAGCGACGACGCCTTCGGCGATTACGTCGCAACGCATGATGCCGCCAAAGATGTTGACCAAGATGCCTTTGACCTGTGGGTCGGACGTGATGATCTTGAACGCTTCGGTAACTTTTTCTTTGGTCGCGCCACCGCCCACATCAAGGAAGTTGGCAGGCTCTGCGCCATAAAGTTTGATGATGTCCATCGTGGCCATCGCAAGCCCAGCGCCGTTGACCATGCAACCAATTTCGCCATCAAGGGCGATGTAGTTCAGGTCGAACTTGGATGCGGCCAGTTCTTTGGGGTCTTCTTCGGTCTCGTCACGCAGGGCGGCGATGTCGGCGTGGCGGTAGATCGCGTTGCCGTCGAATGCGACCTTTGCGTCAAGCACCTTCAGATCGCCCTTATCAGTGACGATCAGCGGGTTGATCTCGAGCATCTCCATGTCTTTTTCGACGAATGCTTTGTAAAGCAGTCCCATCAGCGCAACGCACTGTTTGACTTGCGCACCCTTAAGGCCAAGCGCGAATGCAACACGGCGCCCGTGGAATGGCTGATAACCGGTTGCGGGGTCAACGGTGAAGTTCACGATCTTTTCGGGGGTCGATGCGGCGACTTCTTCGATGTCCATGCCGCCTTCGGTAGAACAGACAAATCCGATGCTGCTGGTTTGACGATCAACGAGCAATGCAAGGTAGAGCTCGGTTTCAATGCCCGCGCCGTCTTCGATGTAGATGCGGTTGACGACTTTACCCGCTGGGCCTGTTTGGTGTGTGACCAATGTGCGGCCCAGCATCTTTTTGGCTTCTTGGGCGGCTTCTTCGACGGATTTGGCAAGGCGCACGCCGCCTGCTTCACCTGCGTCGGCCTCTTTGAATTTTCCCTTGCCGCGTCCGCCAGCGTGGATTTGCGCTTTGACGACCCAGAGCGGTCCATCAAGTTCGCCAGCGGCAGTTTTTGCATCTTCAGAGCGCATCACAGGACGTCCGTCCGAGACGGGCGCGCCATAGCTGCGCAAGAGGGCTTTGGCCTGATATTCGTGAATGTTCATAAGACAATTCCAATTTCGCTTCGGTTGCCCCGACTTAAACATAGAAAAATAGCAGTTTCTAAGGGAAAAATGCCATATTCATCAAAAATCGAACATTTGTGATCACAGAATTTTTTAGTGTGATCACAAATGTTGTCTGTGTTGATTTTCGACAACTTTATTCAGTTTTAAAAGATTCGCGCCGATGTTAGCAAAGTAACCATGGCGATATCCGAACCAACTTGGGCTGTTGTTGCGACTGTGGATGAAAGTCCAGCGGTCGTGCAGGCCTTTGTTGCTTGGCATCTTTCGCTTGGGGCCGGGCATGTATTTTTGTATTGTGACCGTCCGGATGATGCCGTTCAAGACGCTGTCGCGCACCTGTCACAGGTCACTGTTGTGGCGTGTGACGACGCGCATTGGTTACGTATCTGCAAATCCCGTCCGGATCGTCATCAAATCAGGCAAGTGCGCAACGCCCGAGATGCATACGCCCGCACAGATATGGATTGGCTGGTACATATTGATGCGGATGAATTCCTGTGGTCGCAGGTTCCGATTGCGCAGCATTTATCTGCAGTATCCGATGCCGCTGACTGCCTCGTCATTCCCGTCGCCGAACGCGTGCATTTGGCGGGGGCTAGAAATCAATCGATTTTTGAGGGGGCCTTTCGCCGCCCTTATGTGTCGTCCACCCCCAAGGGTCGCGCCGTGTTTGGGCCGGACTATTCAATGACCTATCGTGGGTTGAACGGACATGCCCAAGGCAAGGTGTTTGTCCGGACAGGTCGCCCGCTGCGGCTGTCCATCCATCGCGCGCAATCGCAAGGTGGGGAAGATGAAGTGGCAAGCGTGCGGGCAGATTGTGACCAGCTTGAGTTGCTGCATTTTGATGGGCTAACGCCGTTGCAATGGACCTTTAAGCTGGCCCGCATGGCGCATGCTTTGGTCACAAAAGGTGGCATGCGGCCTTCGCCACATCGTCGCAAACAGGCGAATGCGCTGCTTGCCAATCCAGATAAGGCTTTTGAAATCTATCACAGGCTAAAAACTGCGGATGAAGCCCAGCAGGCTTTGTTGCAACGCCATGATTTGTGGACCGCACCCGCATTTGAACCCGTGCCCGCATTGCGGGAATGGTTTCCAGATCAAGCCATTGATCTTGCGCCTGATGCGATCGACGACTGGCTACGCAGACACAAGCAACACGTCCTCGCGTTTCTGACCGAGTGACCGCAAGCGCGCCTAGTTCAGCACGATCATATAGAGTGCGGCATCGCCACCCAGCATCCGAGAAAAAGCCGTCAGGCTTTGGCCTGACATGCGCGGACCGACTTGGGCGAACGGCAAAATGGCTTCGCCCTGAAAAATTGAAATGAAGTCGATCTTTGGTGGGTTTTGCATCGCCATTGCCAGATTGATGCCAGCCCCGTCACCAAGTCGCCAGTGGGGGATCAGCAGGTCGCCGTTCAGCACAGCCTCTGCCTCGGCCAGAACATCACGCCATCGTGCGCCGATGTCTGCGGGGAATTCCAGTGGCAGCGCGCTTGACTGGCGCGGGTTTGGGATCCACTCGAGCTTGTTATCCGTTTCTGTTGCTACGCGCGTCCAAAAGGAACGGTTGTCCGCGATCATCCCAAGGAAATGCGCGTGTGCGGCCTGTGACCGCGTGGCGTCTGGTTGTCCTTCGATAGTGTGAATAAACATTGCCGCAACGTCGATCCACATTCCGTCATCTTGGGTAAAGAATAACGGTTTGGGACCAGGGCTGATTGCTTTGATCGCCGCCGTACTTTCAGTGACGCGTGCTATCGCAGATGTCGGATCTAGCGCGAGAACCGTTTCGCCGACGCCTGACAGCAAATGCGCATAGGCCGAAAGCCATGCCGCGTCAGCGGTATCAAAGCGGATTGTCGGGCCTTTGACGTCGCCCACCAAACCTTGATTGAGCTGCGCCCCCGCGCTTTCCAGCATGCCTTCGCCGGGGTCGCGGGTGCCGTTTGCATTGATGTCGAACCAAAGGTCGCCAGTGTTGATTGTAACGGCAACGGCGTCACTGTCGGTGATTGTGTCCAGCGCATCTAGGCTGTTTTGCAGATCAACGAGAGCGGCTTCGTACGTTTCCGCGATCAGTTCGGGACGAAACGGAACAGCATCTGGATTGGGTGGAAGGGGCAGACGCAGGAACGGCAGGCCGCTCATTTCCGCCATCTCGCGGTTGATTTGGGTCGCGTAAAGCGCTTGCAGCGCGCCTTCGACTGCGCCCAAAAAGCGCACGCCGCCAAGGGCAAACATATCGGAGGGGGTTTTGTCGGGCAGGGCTGACAGGGCGCTTTCGGTCTGGGTAAGGCCCGTATCGCGGATCATTTGCGAGTAATTTGTTTGTGCGGACGCAGCCGATGTAAGTCCGAGGGTCGCGGCGGCAAAGAAGATGGGTAAGCGCATAAAACTACCTTTGATCTGTGAGGCGACAAAGAAAAAAGGCGCCAGAACGGCGCCCTTTCGTCTATCGATTATGCAAGAACCAGTGCTTTATACAAGGCTATCGTCGATGCCCTTACAAGCTGCGACAAGTCCTTTGACGGCATCGACAGATTTATCGAACATTGCTTGCTCTTCTTTGTTCATCTTGATTTCGACAACGCGCTCGACGCCGCCAGCACCGATGACGGTTGGCACGCCGACGTAGAAACCATCAAGCCCGTAAGCGCCGTCAACGTAGGCTGCACATGGCAGAACGCGCTTCTGATCTTTGAGGTAGGCTTCGGCCATTTCAATCGCGGATGTTGCAGGTGCGTAGAACGCGGAGCCTGTTTTCAATAGGCCAACAATCTCTGCGCCGCCATCACGGGTGCGCTGTACGATCGCGTCCAGTTTTTCTTGTGTTGTCCAACCCATGTCGACCAGATCAGGCAACGGAATGCCTGCAACGGTGGAATAGCGTGTCAATGGGACCATCGTGTCGCCGTGCCCGCCCAGAACGAATGCTGTGACGTCACGCATGGAAACTTTGAATTCATCCGCAAGGAAGTGACGGAAGCGTGCGCTGTCCAGAACACCGGCCATGCCGCAAACTTTTTCAGTAGGCATGCCAGAGAATTCGCGCAGTGCCCAAACCATCGCATCAAGCGGGTTTGTGATGCAGATAACGAACGCATTTGGCGCATGTGCCGCGATGCCTTCGCCGACGGATTTCATAACCTTGAGGTTGATGCCCAGCAGGTCATCACGGCTCATGCCTGGCTTGCGGGCCACGCCAGCGGTCACGATGCAAACATCTGCGCCTGCGATATCAGCGTAATCGTTGGTGCCTTTAAAGCTGCCGTCGAATTTCGCAGCAGGGCCGGATTCGGCGATATCAAGCGCCTTACCTTGTGGAACGCCGTCCGCAATATCGAACAACACAACATCGCCGAGTTCTTTGACAGCTGCGAGGTGAGCAAGCGTGCCGCCGATTTGTCCGGCGCCGATAAGGGCAATCTTAGGTCTGGCCA
>NZ_JAFMHR010000119.1 GCF_017854415.1 Yoonia sp.
GGCAGGGATAGTGTCACATCTGACGATCTTGAGGCAGCTTGTGCCTTGACCCTTGCACATCGCGCGACGCGCATTCCGGAACCCGAAACCGACGAAGAACCGCCTGCACCGCCGCAAGATGAAAACTCTGACGAGAGTGGTGAAGATAATGAAACGCTTGATCTGCCGGATGAGTTGCTACTCGAGGCGGTGCGGGCACTACTTCCTGATGACCTGCTTGATCAATTAGCGGCGCAAAAGGCACGCGCTGGTCGTGGAAATGGAACAGGTGCAGCGCGCAAGGGCAACCGTCGCGGGCGTCCCTTGCCATCACGCGCAGGCCGGATCAGCGATGGGGCTAAAATTGATATCATAGGCACCTTGCGTGCGGCGGCACCTTGGCAAACGATCCGGCGCGATGCATCAGGTCGCGAGGGGCTTCAGATTAGACCCGCTGATATTCAGATCAAACGATTTGAAGAAAAGTCAGACCGCCTTTTGATCTTTGCCGTCGATGCTTCTGGGTCGTCGGCGCTTTCGCGATTGGCCGAAGCCAAAGGCGCGGTCGAATTGCTGCTAGCGCAAGCCTATGCGCGGCGCGATCACGTCGCACTTGTTGCGTTTCGTGGAACCGAGGCAGAGCTT
Organism: Yoonia sp.; assembly: GCF_017854415.1. Taxonomy (GTDB): domain Bacteria; phylum Pseudomonadota; class Alphaproteobacteria; order Rhodobacterales; family Rhodobacteraceae; genus Yoonia. Next base: position 625 of record NZ_JAFMHR010000119.1, read on the forward strand.
TTGCTACCGCCCACACGGTCATTGGTACAAACTAAACGGCGTCTTGCCGCCTTGCCAGGTGGCGGCGGCACACCACTTGCGGCTGGATTAATGACCGCGTTTGAACAGGCGACTCAGGCGTCGCGGCGGGGCTTGACCCCGACAATTGCAATTCTCACCGATGGACGGGCGAATATTGCACTTGATGGAACGGCTGACCGCAAACAGGCAGCAATCGATGCCCAGCAAATCGCGCGTATCTTGCGGGCAAATAACACGGACGCAATTGTAATTGATACCGGCAACAGACCGGAACCGGCCTTGCGCAGCCTCGCTCAGACTTTGAATGCAGCGTATTTGCCATTGCCACGCGCAGACGCTGCAAAGCTGTCAAAGTCTGTCGCGACTGTTTTGGGCGATTAACAGATGCGCTGGCCACAAGACGCAAAAGACTGGCCGCTTGCACAGTGTTCTCGTCAAGTGCTGCACCGCCCGCACCGCTGGCATATCCAAGAAGCCGGAGAAGGTGCGTTGGTTTTACTGATTCACGGCGCTGGTGGGACAACACAAAGTTTTCGCGGGATTTTTCCGATACTTGCGCAGACAAACCGTGTCATCGCTGTCGATCTACCCGGACAAGGATTCACCCAGCTAGGCGCGCAGCAGCGCTGCGGACTTGATCATATGTCCGAAGATCTACTCTCCCTTTGCCGCAACCAAGGGTGGGCGCCCGACTTGATAGTTGGACATTCCGCGGGTGTCGCGATTGCATTGCGCATGTGGGAACTAGGGATGATACCAAAACGCGGGATTGTCGGCATAAACGCAGCCTTGGGAAATTTCAAAGGCGTCGCTGGTTGGCTTTTTCCGATCATGGCCAAAGCCTTGGCGGTCACACCCTTTAGCGCCAGTATTTTCGCAAGCACGACGACGCCAGCGAGCATCCGTAATCTGGTAAAAGGAACAGGATCGCAGTTGGATCAAGAGGGGCTCGACCTCTATTATCGACTCGCAAAGGACAAAGGCCATGTGGACGCGACACTTTCTATGATGTCGCAATGGTCGCTGGATGGATTATTGGCGCGATTGGACAAGGTCGATTGTCCTGTTCATCTGATCACCGGGCTTTCGGATAAAGCCGTACCGCCGCATGTTAGCACCGATGCCGTGCGCACGCTGACGAATGCGCGGCTAACGGAATTGCCAAATCTTGGGCATTTGGCCCACGAAGAAGATCCGGAAACTATCGCACAGCTTATTCTAGACACGTAAAAAGCCGCCAGAGTTTCCCCTGACGGCTTTTCGCATTCTAAAGCGTGAATTGCTTATTATTCAGCACTGAAAGTAGCGAGGTAGGCATAAAGGTCGTATGCCTGATCTTCCTGACGGACTTGATAGGCCATTTTGCCCCGCGCACGGCGGTTTTCTAGGGTTTCGCGCAGCCAACCAGTTGGGTCCTGAACGTAGCCAACAAAGGCTTCTTCAGTCCAAGGTGTGCTAGCTTCGCCCAGCTCAACCAATGCATCGCTGTAGCGGAAATCCTCAACGGAACCCATTGTGCGACCAGCAAGACCATAAAGATTTGGTCCTGTTTTCGCATTGCGTCCTGCAAGGACTTCGCCAGATGCGTCAGCTACGACGTGGCAAGCAACACACTGGCGGTTGAATTGTTCTTCACCCGCGGCGGCGTCACCGACAGTTGCGGCATGGCCGTCTGCAAATGCGGGTGCGGCAAGCACAGCAAAAGCAGCTGCAATTGTAAATTTCTTCATGATCGTAATCCTCTTCGATCTAGTTCTGTGACCGTTCGCCCCAGTCAAAGGCTAACATAACGCATAGGGCCAAGCGGTCCACCCCCTGCGGCAAAAGTTTGCGTGAAGCGTATTACGCAACAGCGTGCGCAAGTGCACATTGTTTCCATAAAACCCTTAATGCATTGATAAGGTGTGCGATATCAGCATCCGTATGCAATGGCGATGGTGTAAAGCGCAGCCGCTCCGTTCCTTTTGGAACGGTCGGGTAATTGATCGGCTGGACGTAGATATCCCACTCGCGCATCAAGTAATCGGCGAGCATCCGTGTTTTGACAGGATCACCGATCATGACAGGAACAATATGGCTGTCGTTCTCCATATGCGGGATGCCTTCGCGGTCCAATGCAGCCCGCAGGCGGGCGACTTGGCGGCGCTGCTGGGCGCGTTCCATTTCAGAAGTCTTGAGATACGCGATCGACGCCCGCGCCGCAGCTGCCACAGCGGGCGGCAAGGCAGTCGTAAAGATAAACCCTGACGCAAAGCTACGGATAAAATCACAAAGGGCCACAGACCCAGTGATATAACCACCCACCACACCAAATGCCTTGCCCAGTGTGCCTTCGATCAGCGTAATGCGATCGGCCAGACCTTCGCGCTCGCTAATGCCACCACCGCGTGGTCCATACATGCCAACGGCGTGTACCTCATCTAAGTACGTCATCGCACCATACTTTTCGGCAACTTCTACGATTTCCCGAATGGGGGCGATGTCGCCCTCCATCGAATAGACGCTCTCAAAGGCAACGATCTTAGGTACATCCGCTGGAAGGGCGCGCAGCTTCATTTCCAGATCATGCACGTCGTTATGCTTCCAGATCACTTTGTCTGCGCGTGAATGGCGAATGCCTTCGATCATTGACGCATGATTGCCCGCGTCTGACAGGATAACGCAATTCTCAAGGCGGCTGCCCAACGTGCTAAGCGCGGCCCAATTGGAGACGTAGCCCGATGTGAAAAGCAATGCGGCCTCTTTGCCGTGCAGATCAGCCAATTCACGTTCCAACAAAAGGTGATCATGGTTTGTACCTGAAATGTTGCGTGTACCGCCTGCGCCCGTTCCGGTGCGTTCAACCGCTTCGCACATCGCGGCGATCACTTTTGGATGCTGGCCCATGCCTAGATAGTCGTTGGAACACCAAACGGTAACGTCGCGCACGCCATCTTCGTCATGGTTTGCAGCGCGCGGGAACTTGCCGCACTTTCGTTCCAGTTCAGCAAAATACCGATAGTTTCCATCGGTTTTCAGTTGGCTAATTTGGGCGTTGAATAGGGCGTCAAAATCCATCGAACTTATCTCTCTTCTTTGGTCATCGTTTTTGGCGAGGGAAGCATCCACCGCCAGAGTTTCGCATCGGGCAATGGCACTACCATCAACCAGTGTTCAAGTAGGGCAAGTGCAGCCATTGCAGTCAGCAAGGCAAAGCCCACGACAGTCACGTCAGACCCGGCGGTCCAAAGGCGTTCGGCGCAAACTGCCAAAAGGGCGGTCAAGACAGTTATCGCTATGGGGAAAGCGAGCGTCACTGGACCGCGCCGGAAGTATGATTTGAGGTGTATCAAGCGGTCTGGCACAAACTCCAGATTGATACGCGGCACGCCATAAAACAGGTTCAGCTTGGCCAGAATTCGCGCCAAGAACAGCACCAGATAAATGGCAACCGCAATGCGATTTTCCGCGCCAACCGAAGCCATAACCAACCCCCAAAGTCCTAGCGTCAGCGCCAGCTCGTGATAGGCAACGGTCGAAAAAGCGCGAAAGAACCGGTCACCCGGGGCAAGGCCTGATGGGCAATCTTCACGCTGCGGACCGGTGATCACACCGGCAAGAAACGCAAGTTCAATCCAGCCCCAGATCGCCAAAGCGCCAGCAAAACCAAGATAAGCACCATAAACCGACACATCAGCAAGCGACGCATTCACAGCCCAAACCCCAAGCGCAAGCAGGGGCAACCCCATGAACACCGTCATTCCATGCGTGCCCAACCGATCAGCCCGTCGCACCGCGACCAAAATCGCACCAGTGGAAAACCACCAGACGAAAATAGCGATCAGCGATGCGATCCAAGGCGAACTCATTGGTCCTCTTCCGAGTAAAAATATCCCGGTGGTGTGGAGGCAGCGCCTCCACCGATTTTCAATATGAAAATCGATCCCACCATCAGTAAGCTGGCACCAAACCAGGACGATCAGGCACAGCATTCTTGTGAACAGGGATTGTCAAAAGCGATACAAACGCGAAACCCGCCTTTGCAGAACCCGCCATACGCTTGACCCAACCTCCAACGCCGCCTTGCTTGCGACCTGCTGCAATCTGCACATTGGCATCCTGCATCCGGTTCAATGTCGGCTCCCAACGCGGGTGATTGATATCGAGCGTCATCGGGAACACCTGCGTGGTGATCTCTGACGTGACGCGGAACACTTCTTGGCCGTACCATTTTGGATCAACGCCCAGCGCTTTGTGGAATTCTGGACGCTGGTGGTCGCGCACCCACATGGTGGAGAAAACAGCCGTGAGGAAGAACTTGATCCACAACTTATTCATGCGGCTTTCGGTCAGCTTTGGGTCTGTTTTCAACAGCAAAGCAAATGCCTCGCCATGGGAAAACTCGTCGTTGCACCATTCACGGAACCATTTGAAAATCGGGTGGAACCGCATTTCAGGATGCTTTTCCAAGTGGCGGTAAATCGTGATGTAGCGGGCATAACCGATCTTTTCGGACAGATAAGTCGCGTAGTAGATGAACTTGGGGCGGAAATAGGTGTATTTCTTTGCCTGTGTCAGAAAGCCTAGGTTCACCGCAATACCTGCTTCGCGCAGCGCGTCGTTGATGAAACCAGCATGGCGGGCCTCGTCACGGGCCATCAGGCCGAACAGTTCGGTAATGTCTTTGTTGGCACCGCGACGCTTCATTTCTTTGTAAAGCACGCAGCCCGAAAACTCAGCGGTACAGCTGGAAATCAGAAAGTCGATGAATTCTGCTTTCAAAGCGGGCTCCATACCGTCCCAATCAACGGTACCCCAATCTTCGTTTTTCTTGAAATGACCTTTGTTAGGGTCTGCTTTCATCGCCGCAATCAGCACGTCCCAATCTTCGCGGACAGGCGTGACATCAATCGCGTCCATCTCGTCGAAATCAGTGGTGTAAAAGCGCGGGGTCAGCAGCGTGTTGGACATCGCAACTTGCGTTGCTTCTTCATTGGTCAGCGGTGGCAGCGCCTCTTGGGCGGCAATCGCTTCTTCGGCTGTGGACGCATTGGACGAGTGCATGTTCATGACAGTACCTCTTCACTAAATGAGAATTCGCAAAGCTCCATGAACTCGAAATCGCCGGTCGCGCGGGTCCACATCTGCTCGATTTTCGATGCACGGGTAATGATTGCCGTACGCTGTTCTTCGACCAATTCACCGAAGGCTGCCATGATCTCTGGCCCTTGAACCTGCACCGTGTCACCCGGATTGATGACGGCGCCATTGTCTAACCGCACGTGCGCGGACAGTTCTTCGAACCGGTGCGAGATCGTGACCGTGCATGGTGCGGTCTCTGTCTCTCTAAAAAATAGTCCCATGTGAGTTCCCTTTCACAAATCAAAGGCGCAGGGGGCTAACCCGCGCACTGTTTCAGTCTAGCAGCTTGGCAAAGGCGGCTACGTTATCCTTGCCATATCCAATCAACTCGACGGACAGGTCAGTCGTATCGTCAATGATTGCGATATTGCCGTTCTCCCGGCGGACAACAGTGATCGGCGCATTCCCTGTCAGGTCATGCACAAAACGTTCGCGGTCGATGACACGACCCATGACGCCAATAAAACCAGCTTTTTCGTCAGAAGACGATGCGATCAATTGACCATCTGTCGTCAAAACCTCGTAAATACCGCTGCGATCACCGACCATGACAATCTCGAGCGATTGCGTAACTGGTGCCTCTACCAAGACACCGCGGTTTGGCACATCGAACCACTGCGCATAGGCAACAAGCGAAAGTGTCGCTGCCATCAGGCCAAACATGGCCTGCACCAGAAAGCGGGGCACCATTTCTTTGTCACGGTGGCGCATTTGTTGTTCAAGTTGGGACATGATGCTTACTCCGCTGCGACGGCATTGCCGTCTGTTTGGCTGATGCGTTCAACGCGTGGCTCTGAAATCCGTGTTTCGGCGGCTTCGGCAAATAGACGTGCCACGTTTTCGGCGTCAGGAATGCAGCGTAAAGCGGGCTGCGTACGAGTAATGTGCCAAGGACGCACATGCGGCCAGGACATCAGGAAGGACACGCGTGTTTCGCCAATCAACTCAAACGCCAATGTGCCGTGACCCGATGGTTTCAGGTCAAGGCTCGCGTTGCCGATCCAAGTGTAAGGCAAGTTCAGCGTCATAGTCAGCGCCGCGCCAATGCGCATTGCCACCCGCTTGTTGGTTAACGTGTAAACCGTGGAACGCGCTTGGACATAGGCAATCGCGTAAAGGATTCCGCAGGCGACAACGCCAAGAACAAGAAACGGCACACCATGGAAGATCGCCGCGCCAAGCGGCATTTCAGCCGAAGACACGCCAATGCGCCAGAATGCAAGTAAAGCAAAATAGCCGGCAACCCAGCGCACGCCCAATGCTTCTCGGGCAAGGCGACGTGGATCAGGGGCACCCTGCCACAAGATATGTTCACCGTCAGGCAACTGCTCTGGCAGCCCTTTGATCGGTTCGAAGTTAAAATCATCATGGCTCATGGGATGTTCCCCCCTTTGTTTTCGTGGTGGCCCCGGTGGCGAACCGGGGACACATCATTTTCATCGCTTCAGATCAGGACGCGTACATTGTCCCGCCAGCGTAATACGCTGTGATCTTGTCTTCCTCGAGCACGGTGACTTGTTCCATGCTTTTGGTTTTCGGAACGCCATCCCAGTTGCTTGCCATCAGTGTTTTGACCGTCACGCGGTCAGTACCAATTTTAGCAAGCGTCATCGGGATCAAGCGTGTTTTGCCGGACCCTTCTGGGTTTAGATCGACGGTCAAATAGCGGACCATCTGCTCTGGCACGTCGACCCACATATCAGTGACACGGCCAACAACTTCACCATCGCGGCCAACAACAACTTTGCCGCGCGGATCACGTCCCGCAGAGACTTTGAAGTCCTCCAAAAGCGACATTGGCTTGATTTTCACATGACCGTGCGCGTCTAGCTCAGGCTCATCGCGGCGCGGCGCCCAAGCGGCAGGACCAACACCATCAACCATCGGATCACCTGTCGGGATCCAAGGCGAACCAGTCGACACAGAAGACTGGGCCAACGCAAGGTCGGACCGCATCTTGGTGTCTTCGTATTCACGCGAAGGCACTGTCAGTTCACCACGACCATCGCGCAGTTTGAATGTCTTTTCCTTTGGCAAAGGAAACAGGCTTTCGTTAGCAGGCACGCCATCGGCATCGTCACGCAAAGGATAGCCTTCGCGCATGTTTTCAGTTTGCAGGTAGTAAACAAGCCCCGCAAAAAAGATCCAGAAGAGCCAAATTGCTGCGCTCGCCAGATCAAAGTCTCCAAAAAATTCTACACCAACCATAGTATTATCCTTTCGGTGGTTAGGTCGGGAAGTCAGCCAATCCCAGCTTGGCAGACCTTCCGTCGGTTATGGGCCGCAACCGCACAAGCGGCCCCAGCACGATCAGGGTTAGGAAAAGAAGGCCAATTTCGGTGTGATAAACAACCGAATAGCCGGTGGCAGGCGTGGCGAGCGCCTCTCCCAATGTGCCGTTCCCAGCGGCATGGTTCACGAGGTCACGGATAGTACCCCCGATAAAGATGGACAGCCCGGCGCCGGTGGCTTGTGCAGCCCCCCACGCGCCAAGGGCCAAACCACGACCGGCATTGCCAGTCGTGGGCATTGTCATGGCAGCCGTCAGGGTCGAGACGCCGAACAGGCCGCCACCGAAACCGATCAAAGCTGCGCCTAGATAGAACAAAGCAGGCGACCCGATTGGGGCCGAAAAGATCACTGCGCAAAACGCGAGGATACCCGCAAGAATACCGCGTGCGCACATCCGGTAAGGATCAATGCCGTTCGCCAACCAGCGCGCCGCAAATCCAAAACCAACAAGCGCGCCACCAGCCCACATTGCAGTCAGCAATGTTGTTGCAGACACAGATAGGCCTAGAATTTCGCCACCATATGGCTCTAGCAGCACGTCTTGCATGTTGAACGCCATTGTTCCGATAAACACGACAGCCAGCAAACGACCCGCATCGCCACCGCTTGCTAGATCTTTCCACGCATCGCGGAACGTCGGCGACGCCTCTTCGCGCTGGGCTTTGGTCATTGGTTTGACCTTTTCCTGCTTCCAAAGCGCAATCAGGTTCAAAAGCAGTGTGACAACAGCCGTGCCCTGCACAACCTGCACCAAACGCAACGCAGAATAGTCACGCAGCAACGCACCGATGATAATCGCGGCAAACGCCATCCCCACAAGGTTCATCACATAAAGAAGTGCGACTACCTTTGGCCGCGTTTCTTCGGTCGCACGATCAGCAGCTAGCGCCAAACCAGCGGTTTGCGTCATGTGCATACCAAAGCCGGTCATCAGAAACGCAAGGGCGGCACCAACATAACCCGCAATCGGGAAATCAAGCGTGCGATCACCCGACAGCACCAACAATGCCATCGGCATAATCGCAAGACCGCCAAACTGCCACATAGTGCCAAGCCAGAGATACGGAATACGCTTCCAACCAATGGCAGACTTATAATTGTCAGATTTATACCCAACCAAAGCACGCAGCGGTGCAACCAAAACTGGCAGCGCAATCATAGCAGCAACCAGCATCGACCCGATATCAAGCTCGACAATCATCACACGGTTCAGCGTGCCCAGCAGCATCACAGCCGCCATACCCACCGAAACCTGAAACAACGACAGACGCAA
>NZ_JAFMHR010000120.1 GCF_017854415.1 Yoonia sp.
TCCCAAGAGGTCGAAGGCGAGCCGTTCAGCCGTCATGTCATTTTTGAATTCCCGGACTACGCGAGCGCCAAGGCGCTCTATAATGATCCGGAATATCAAGAGGTTGCTCAAATCAGGCGCGACAATGCCACCAGCATGATAGTTTTGGTCGAAGGCGTTTAAGGCAGCGCTGCCAGCCAGATCCAAACCGTAAAGATCGACAGCCCCGTGCCCATCAAAACAGACGAGGCCGCAACCCGCTTTGCCTTGCCGTACATATTGGCAAACACATAGGTATTGATCCCCGGCGCCATCGCCGCCGTCATAATGGCTGACCGCAAGGCTGCATCCGAAAGGTCATTGGATTTGGCCACGCCCCAAACGACCATAGGATGAAGAACCAGCGAAATTGCCACCACAAACATGATTGTGCGCATGTCGCCTTCTGGGCGGTAGCGATACAGCACACCGCCAAGGCCGAACAATGCCGCCGGCAAAGCCGCTTGGACCATCAAATCAATTGCGTCGGTCAAAACCGCAGGCATAGGAATACCGCCCAGGTTGACGATGAAACCCAAGGTGATGCCAAGGATCAACGCATTATTGAACATCGCCCTAAGCACCTTGCCCGGCAATGCCACCACTGATGCGCCGCGATTGCGTGCAATCTCCATCGCTGTGATCCCGACGGCATAGCAAAATGGCGAATGGATCGCGATAATCGCATAGTTGGCTTCAAGCGCGGAAAGCCCATAGGCACGCTCTGTGATCGGCAGACCCAGCAGCAACGAATTTGAGAACAGACAGCAAAAACCTATGGCAACGCTGTCTTCCCAGTCGCGACCAAAGATGTACCGCGCGCCCAGCAGGCCTGCGGTGAACCCCGTCAACGCGCCAGCGTAAAAGCTAACTAACAGGGCCAAGTCAAAGTTCTGCCCCAAGTCCAGCGTCGAAATTGCACGAAACAGCAAACAGGGAATGGCGAAATTCTGGGTAAATTTCATCAACCCATCGACACCTGCGTCGCTGAAATACCCTTTCCATACAGCCAGATAGCCAAAGCCGATTACCAAAAAGACAGGCAGGATGACGTCGATGAGAGCGGCCATTTATCGGGTCCTTGACGTAGGCGGCGTTGCCGCGACTTTGATGCCTCCGGCGGGGATATTTAGGCTCGGAAGAATATCAGGGGAGTGTGACAGTCACGGTCATGCCGTCATAGGCGGGGTGAATGTGGTCAGGTGTTTCAGCGGCAACCGTCGCGTAATCGAGGTCGTTGTGCATATTGGTCAAGATCGCTTGGCGGGGGGACACGCGTGCGATCCATTCCAGTGTATTGGCAAGATGAGAATGGGTCGGGTGTGGCTCGCGGCGCAGTGCATCAACGATCCACGTGTCGAGGTTTTGCAACGTTTCCCATGCCGCGTCAGGGATCGTCGAAACGTCGGGCAGATAGGCCACATCACCAATCCGAAAGCCCAAAGCATCGATGCGCCCATGTTCCACTTCAAACGGTGTCAGCGTGATATCGCCACCTGCGCCGCTGACCGTGATATCACCATCAATAGCGTTCAATTCACAAATCGGCGGATAGGCAGAGCCCTTGGGTTGCACAAAAGCGTATCCAAAGCGCCCCAGCAGGTCGTTGCTGGTGTCGCCATCGGCCCATACTTGCAAGCGCTGACGCATGTTAAAGACGATCATCCGCAGGTCATCAATGCCGTGTACGTGATCCGCATGGCCGTGCGTATAGACCACCGCATCCAGCGTGCCGACCTCGGCTGCAAGCAATTGACTGCGCATATCCGGGGTCGTGTCGATCAAAACGCGGGTGATCTTGTCACCGCTTTGCCGTGTGATCAAAAGCGAACAACGTAGTCGCATGTTTTTAGGGTTGGCCGGATCACAGGCCCCCCATTGACCGCCCAACCGCGGCACGCCACCAGATGATCCGCATCCAAGGATACGAAAGCTGAGTGTGTCGCTCATGGTTTGGCCTTCCAGAACAAGCGGTCGAAGTTGTCTGTCGTTTGTTTGGCGAAGTCCTCGTAGCTAAGTCCAAAGACCTCTGCTCCGACCTTTGCCGTGTGGGCTGTATAGGCTGGTTCATTGCGTCTGCCCCGAAAGGGGGGTGGAGCAAGATAGGGGCTGTCGGTTTCGACAAGGATACGGTCTGCGGGTGCGCTGGCGAAAATATCGCGCAGTTCCTGGCTTTTGGGAAAAGCTGCGATCCCGGACATGGAAAGGTAAAAGCCCAGATCAAGCGCGGCTTGGCCCAACGCGGCACTGCTGGAAAAACAATGCATCACACACGTGTAAGCCCCGTTCGAGAATTCTTCGCGCAGGATTTGCGTCATGTCATCATCCGCAGCGCGCGCGTGAATTATCAGCGGAAGCTTGGTTTCGCGTGCTGCCGCGATATGGACCCGCAGCGACTGTTTTTGAAGATCGGCGCTTTCAGCGGTGTAGTGATAGTCGAGGCCCGTTTCGCCAATACCTACGAATTTCGGGTGCTTTGACATAGCGATCAATTCGTCAGCCGTCGCGAGCGGTTCATCCGCAACGCTCATCGGGTGACTGCCTGCCGCATAGTAAACGGACGGATATTTGTCTGCAATTGCCCGCACTTGCGGTTCTAGCCGCAACTTCGTGCAGATCGTGACCATCCTTGTGACGCCAGCCGCGATTGCCCGCGCGATCACATCATCGCGCTCTGTGTCGAAGTCCGCGAAATCTAGGTGGCAATGGCTATCGACGATTGTAGCTTGGGTCATCTTGCAACTTTCAGGCAGCGACAGTTGCGCGCGCCGTTTCTTCTATTTTAAAAATCATATCAAGGATCAAGGCTGCAGGGTCAAGGTTCACTGCACGCCCGTGGCGCGACCTTTCGGTCAAATCTTGTTGTAATTGCGCCCAGCGACGCGCAGCGCGGTCGTCAGGCGAAATGCGGGCCAACAAGCGTGCCTCGTTCGGCGCACCTTGGGCCGTGGGTTCGCCCATCAGCCCTGCCCTGGCAGCACGTGACAAAAACAAATCTATCAAATCAAGCGTCAGGCCAAAACGCACGTCAGCGCCCCGCCCCGCGCAAGCATCGGCAATCCGTAAAGCGGACGGTCGGTCGATGTTTGGCAAGCCATCTAACGTCCTGACCAGTTCGGCATAGAGCGGCAATCCATCGTGGTTCAACAACCGGATAGCGTCACCGGCGGAGCCGCCTGCGAGTGTCGCGAGGCTTTGTGATTGATCCGAAGGATGCCCTGCTTGGGTCAGGGCCTGTTGCAAATCGTCTGCGTCCAAACGGCTGCACCGCAGTTCACGACACCGTGACCGGATCGTCGGCAATAGGCGTGATGGTTGATGCGCGATCAAAAGCATGGTCGCATCCGCAGGGGGTTCTTCGAGCTCTTTCAGGATTGCGTTCGCCGCATTGCGGTTCAACTCATCCGCGGCATCCACGATGACGACCCGACGGCCACCATCAGCTGCCGACATATGAAAGAACTTCTTGAGGTTCCGGACCGCGTCGACTGTGATTTCGGACTTCAGTTTCTTGGTTTTGTCGTCCCAAGGGCGGCGGATCAGGGATAGCCGTGGATGCGCGCCAGCCGCAATCAATCGTGCGTCGGGGTGGTCTGGATCAACTGTCAGACTTGGGTCGCCAAACAAACCAACGCCTTCGTCGGCCAACAAGAACGTTGCGATTTTCCAAGCTAGGGTTGCTTTGCCAACACCGCGTGGTCCAGTGATCAGCCAGCCAGAATGCATACGACCAGCGGTAAAGGCTTCCAGAAAATCGGCCTCCGCTTTGGCTTGCCCGAACAGATTTCGGGTTTCACGCGGATGTGGCGCGCCTGTAATCCGGTCCGGTTCTGGGATGTCGTCATCACTCATGCGTAGGCCGCGATTTCGGTGGCGATCTGGTCAGCAGTGCGGTTGCCGTCAATCAAGACACAACGGTCCGGATTGGCATGGGCCAAAGCCAGAAAGCCATGGCGCAGCGTCTCTTGAAAGCCCAGACCGAAGTCCTCGAACCGGTCCTCGCCTGACTTGCGCGCCCAGTGTTTCTTGAAAGCCCAGACCGAAGTCCTCGAACCGGTCCTCGCCTGACTTGCGCGCCAACCCACGCGCGAGCGCTGTGGCAGGGTCCATGTCGATAATGAATGTCAGGTCAGGTTCGCGCCCAATCATTAACGCATGCAGGCTGTCCACCATGCTGCGCAGATCACCACGGGTGGCACCTTGATAGACGCGGGTGCTATCAGCAAAACGGTCGGAAATCACAGTCTTGCCTGCAGCCAATGCGGGCGCGATGGTTTTTTCCAAGTGGTCGCGACGCGCGGCCGTAAATAGCAGAATTTCGGTTTCAGGCGACCATCGATCGGGATCGCCTGTCAGAACAAGCTGACGGATTTCTTCGGCGCCCGGACTGCCACCCGGTTCACGGGTCAGGGCGACATCCGCCCCCTGCCCTTGTAAACGTTCGGCAAAGCGGCGCGACTGGGTTGATTTGCCAGACCCGTCGATCCCTTCAAAGGTAATAAAGCGCGGCGCGCTCATGCGTCTTCCGGCGCTTCAGCCCCAATTGCAGGTCCGAATTTCTGCCACAGCACAAGCCCCGCAGTACGAATGCGGGTTGCAAAACCGCCCCGTGCCACATCGTTTTCGGCAATCAGCGGAATGCGTTTTTCGGGCAGATCGTCAAGCTTAATGACGAGTTCTCCAAGTTGCTGGCCTGCTGCAATCGGGGCCTCGATTGGCCCATTATAGACAACTTCAGCGATCACATCTTCTTGGTTCAGAACAGGGACCAACAACGACAAGTCCTCTGCGACAGTCAGACCAACCATGGGCGCATCGCCCATCCAGACATCGGCACTTGCAATACGGGACCCTGCTGTCGCGACTTGTGTTTGCGCGAACTGGCGAAATGCCCAGTTGATAATTTTGACGGATTCTTCGCGCCGTGCCTCGCGGCTATCAAGTCCTGTAATCACCCAAATGATGCGGCGATCACCTTGCGTGGCAGAACCAACAAGGCCGTAGCCTGCTTCTTCTGTATGACCGGTTTTCAGGCCATCAGCCCCCAGTCCCAAAGTTAAGACAGGGTTGCGATTGCTTGAATTCGAAGGAACACGCCCGTCAAAAGGAAATTCTGTTTCGGCAAACAACGGATAGAATGTCGGAAAATCAGTGATCAGGCGATTGGTCAGAATGCCAAGGTCTTCCATCGACATGCGGTGCCCAATCACAGGCCAACCGCTCGCGTTTACAAAGGTCGAATTCATCATGCCCAACTGGCGCGCACGTTCGGTCATAAGACGCGCAAAACCTGCCTCTGACCCATCTGGCGACAAAGCTTCGGCCAAGACAACGCTGGCGTCATTGCCTGACACGACGATAACACCGCGCAACAAATCCTCGACGGAGACATTGTCAGTTGTGTCCAAAAACATCGAAGAACCGCCATAGCTAGCGGCGTGGGACGAAACCGGCAACAATTCGTCTATGGCTAGACGACCATCTGCGACAGCCTCGAATGCCATGTAGATCGTCATAAGCTTCGACATCGATGCAGGTGGCAGCGGTTCTTGCGCGTTCTTGTCCAACAGAACAGTGCCTGTCGTCTGATCGAAAATATAAGCCGCCCGTGCATCCGTATCGAAAGCATGCGCAAATGCAGGCGCAATGATCATACAGGCAGCCAAACCAAAGCGGCGCAACGTTCTAAAGCACATCAAGCATATCCTTCATTCGGCAAGTCATTATTCTGTATCGGTGACAACAAAGGCGTCCACAAACCCCAACGCTTTAAGCTGCGAGATGCCACTTTCATCCACCATTGGGCCAGCAACCACACGCCAAACGGTGCGCCCGCCCATTGTCTCTGGCAGCACTTGCGCCGCGATGCCTGCTCCGTTGATTTGGGAAACAGCAAGATTTGCATTCGCCTCGACGCTAAAGACGCCGATCTGCGCGCGCGGACCATTTGCAGGTGGCGTGACCGGGCTTAGTATCGCTGAAACATCAATAGCATCCTCGCTTGCTTCGGCGACCTCAACGGCAGCACCGGACGCGGCGAGTGCGGTTTGTTCAACAACTGCTGTTGCGGCCTCGACCGCTGCCGGCAATGTCACAGCAACCGGTTCTAATGTTGCCTCAACGGGTTCTAGCACTGCTTCCGCGACACTCACCGGGGCGCTCAAACTGTCGACAACGGGATTAACTTGCACAACGGGCGCGACAACTTCGACCTCTTCACGGCGCACGGCAACAACACTTAATTCCGTTGGCGCACCAGCAAGGACACCCAAAGCATCCGCTGCATCAGACGAAATCTGCAACAAAGGCCCGGGGTTTTCACGTTCACGACGGAACAATGCGCCGGTAATCTCGGAACCATTCGCCGCGTTGCGGATGATGACGCGTTCTGGGTCCTGCACATCGGGGTGCGCAACCCAGACACCGCCCAATGATGGACGCCCGTCCCAAAGACCGCGATCGGTGACCTCAAAGATATCGGGACGCTCTACATCGCGCTGGGTGAGTTCTTGATTTGGGGCATTTGCAATCACCGGCGCCGCGGAGGCGGTGCCCTGTGGTGCTGCCGGAACTGCAAATGAGCCGTTCTCATCACAGGCCACCAGTACCAGTGCTGCGGCACCAACAAAGGTTAGCCGACGCGCAGCCACCACAATGTACAGTTTACTCATAATCTTCTGCCCCTTCGTTGCGCCCTATTTTTAAGGGCAACCCGCCATTCATGGCTATTATTTTTACGCCGACTTGCCCAGCCATTCTTGGGCGCGCAATGCCCCAAAAACGTCAATATCGGCGCCTTGTAGCAAAGATAGCGAGCGATGGCACATATTGGAAGGCTCAAGCGAATTTTGTCGGCGGATATCCCCAAAGCGTGAACGTGCTTTTCGAATCAGAAACGACAGGCTAAGAGAGCCAGGTCGGAGGAGTGGCAGAGTGGTCGAATGCACCGGTCTTGAAAACCGACGTAGGTGAAAGTCTACCCAGGGTTCGAATCCCTGTTCCTCCGCCACATTACCGTTTTATTGAATTTGACTGGGTCGCCTTCGGCGGCCTTTTCTCTTTATTTTATTGGATTAATGCGCATTCTATCTCCGCACTAATTTCCTTTTAAATGCCCCTGTATTGTTTCTTTGAGTGTTACAATCTGCAAAGAATATGATTCAGCGCTTATCAAGTTGATTGAACACATTCCTACTTACAAAATATTTGCCAAAACAGGCGACCAAGTAGACGGCTGCGCTATCTAGCAAGCTTACTAAGAAACTGGTCGAGAACCTTGGCACTGGACGACACTGCGACGACAACAGGTTTTACCTAGTTGTTGACCCCTTCGGCGCACGTCGCTGGATCGTCCGCGTCACGATCAATGATCAAAAAACAAACGTGACGCACTGCTGCGCACAAATTTTGGCCTTGATGGCGCGGAGATGGTTGCGATCAACCGTCCGTTCGATGTGCCGAATGCTGATGTTTCACGTTAGCGGATCCTACGCGTACTTGAAGATGTGCGTCATGCTCGTTAAGTCCCTAGCTCCTACGAGCAAAGTAACGAACAAAAGCGAAAGAGCGGCTATCGGGTGCCCATGAAGGCACGTTGATCGTCCCCTGACCACCGAACAGGCCCAGAAGAGTACGCGGCGTGCCGCCCGCAGACTGGATCAGGCGCAACTCGACATCTCGGCCGAAGGGGTGGCCAGTGGTCTCCGCCGGATAAGCGAGATAGCACACGTGTTTGCCATCGGGTGATGGATGAGGGAACCAGTCGACACTTTCGCCTTGGGTCATTTGTTCCGGGTTACTGCCATCTGCACGCATGCGCCAAAGATCCATGCAACCGCCGCGGTCAGAGTTGAACCAGATCCACGCGCCATCGGGCGTGTAGTCCGGACCGTCATAGTGATGCGGGCCACTTATCAACACGGTTTCCTTGCCACCTTTGACGGGGCAGACGGCGATGCCGAACTGTTTGTTACGGACGCAGGTATAGGCCAGTACCGCGCCGTCGGGCGACCAGCCGTGCCACCAACTTGGTGCATTCTCAGTGACTCGTTTGGGCGTGCCACCTTCGACCGGCAGAGTGTATATCAGTGACGTGCCACGCCGTGGTGAATCCGAGACGACAATGGTTTGCCCGTCGGGTGAAATCCCGTGATCGTTGTTAAGCCGTTTCAGGTCTCCGGTATCGATAAGCTGCAAAGCTGGCGCATCTAGTTCAAGTCTGTAAAGACGCCCGTCGCCGTTAAGGATCAGCGCCTTGCCATCGGACGTCCAGTTCGGTGCCTCGACATGGGTATCGGTTTCCAGGACGACATGGCTTTCGCCATTCTCGAGGTTGAAGATTTCTACCGAGGCAAACATCGCGCACTCTCTGCTGAGAAATTAGGACGGACCAAAGCCGCTGTCTTACATTGTTCTACTTGGTCGAAAGCCGGCGCGCTGGCAAGAACGTCGCGCGCGTCTTGCACGCCTTTGCCGTTCAGATCCGCGAGGGTACACAAGTTGGTATTATCAGGGATGACGATTCCGCAATGGATCTATCAGCAGTGACATTGCGCGCTAAACAGCCTGGCAAGAACGACTAGCGGCCCAAACCGGACAACCATTTTGACCCATGATGCTGCTTGCAGAATCTCCGAAGCAGTCGGTGTTTGCACGGAAGAACATGGGCAAGGCACCCTTATGTCCGAGCTACGTATACAAACAAAGAGCGTTGCTTTTTCTTCATGAACGTCCAAGCAATAAAACGACTGGTTTTCTGCCCCTGTGCCATTTCGACGACTTTATAATCAGTGACATTGGCGTTTGTTAAAATGCGGTGGAGGGGTTGCAGGTTATCCTTTTTTGACACCAACGAAGTGAACCAAAGGCATTGATCGGCGAACGCCACGCTCTGTTCAACCATGCTGGCGATGAATTTTATCTCCCCACCTGGGCACCAAAGCTCAGTACTTTGCCCGCCAAAGTTCAACTGTTTTGATTGCCCTTTGCCAAGGTTCGCCCACTTCCGTTGTGTTCCTTTGTTCGCTTGTTCCTTAGAAGCATGAAACGGCGGGTTACACATTGTGACGTGAAAAACATCGTTAGACTGGATCACACCGCGAAAGACATTCTCGGGTTTTTCTTGCCGTCTAAGGGCGATGTTCAAGTTGTTGAGATCACATATTTGCTGTGCCGATTTGAGTGCGCCAGCGTCGATATCAGTGCCAGTGAAGTGCCAGCCATATTCGCTTTGGCCAACAAGTGGATAGACCAAGCTCGCACCAGTGCCGATGTCTAG